>JBPCMS010000067.1:0-13090 GCA_051002015.1 Acidimicrobiia bacterium | reverse complement strand
CGGTGGCTGGGCGACCAGCTGGGCAGGACCCTCCCCGCCGCCCTCGCCCGCGCCGGCCCCTTCCCCGCCGGCTGAGCCTCACCACCGGGCAGGGATGCCTGAGCTGATGGCCGAAGGCAACAGGACTGCGGCCCGGGTTCCTTCGGTATCCCACCCCGCCTCGCAGAGCCTCTGCACCCCTCCCAATGGGAGGGGAAAAGAGCCGGGAGGGGAGGAACAGGGAGGGGGAACCCCGTCGAGAGGCAGACGGTGGCTGGGGGGCTGCGGCGGAGCCGCTCGGTAGACTCGCCGGCCATGGGTGCGTCGTGGTTCAAGAGCGCCGTCTTCTATGAGGTGCCGGTCTACGCCTTCTTCGACTCGAACGGGGACGGGGTCGGCGACTTCGAGGGGATGCGGCAGAAGCTTGACTATCTGCAGTGGCTGGGGGTCGACTGCCTCTGGCTGCTTCCCTTCTACCAGTCGCCGCTGCGTGACGGCGGGTACGACGTCTCCGACTTCGAGAAGGTGCTGCCCCGGTACGGCACCGTCGAGGACGTGAAGCGGCTGCTCGACGCCGCCCACCTACGGGGCATGCGGGTGATCGCCGACACCATCGTCAACCACACCTCCGACCAGCACCCCTGGTTCCAGGGGGCCCGGCAGCCCGGCTCGCCCACCCGGGACTGGTACGTGTGGTCGGACGACCCCACCCGGTGGTCGGAGGCAAGGGTGATCTTCGTCGATACCCACGACTCCAACTGGAGCTGGGATGACGTCGCCGGCGCCTGGTACTGGCACCGCTTCTTCTGGCACCAGCCCGACCTCAACTTCGACCACCCCGGTGTGCGCGAGGCGATGAAGAACATGGTGCGCTTCTGGATGGCGGCCGGGTTCGACGGGCTCCGGCTCGACGCCGTCCCCTACCTGTACGAACGGGACGGGACCAACGGGGAGAACCTGCCCGAGACCCACGCCTACCTCAAGGAGCTACGGGCCGCGGTTGACGTCGAGTTCCCCGACGCCATCCTGCTCGCCGAAGCCAACCAATGGCCCGAGGACGTCGTCGAGTACTTCGGCGAAGGCGACGAGTGCCACATGGCATTCCACTTCCCGGTGATGCCCCGCCTGTACATGGCGATCGCCACCGGGGACGCCACCCCGATCATCGACATCCTCGCCGCCACCCCGCCCATACCCGACTCGTGCCAGTGGGGAATCTTCCTGCGCAACCACGACGAGCTGACCCTGGAGATGGTCAGTGACGAGGAACGGGCCTTCATGTACGCCACGTATGCACCAAACTCGGCGATGCGCAAGAACCTCGGGATCCGCCGCCGGCTGGCCCCACTGCTCGACGGCGACCGGCGCAAGATCGAGCTGATGCACGGGCTGCTGCTCTCGCTGCCCGGCAGCCCGATCCTCTACTACGGCGACGAGATCGGGATGGGCGACGAGTATCTGCTCGACGACCGTGACGGGGTGCGCACCCCGATGCAGTGGGACGCAACGCCCGGCGCCGGGTTCAGCACCGCCGCCGAGACCTACCTGCCCATCGTCGGCACCGACGGGTACCGGCCCGAGTCGGTGAACGTCGCCGCCCAAAGGGTGGACGATGGGTCATTGCTGCACTGGGTGCGGTCGATGCTCGAGGTGCGGCGCCGCCTGCCGGTGCTGGCCACCGGCGCCTTCGAGGCCGTGGCGGCGTCGCCGGCGTCGGTGTTCGCCTTTGCCCGCAGCGAGGGCGATGCCTCGGTGCTGGTGGTGGCCAACCTCTCCGCCCACCCGGTCGAGGCGACCGTGGCCGGGCTCGACGGGACCTTCCGCCCGGTGCACGGCCCCGGAGGCAACGGGGGGGTGGTCCCCCTCGACCCGTACGGCTTCGCCTGGCTGGCCCGCTGAGATCTGATGCCCCTCCCGTTGGGTGGGGTGGGGCAAGGTCCCGCCGTGGTCGGGCAGCCTTCGCCGCCCCGGCTGTGTTGCCCGCCTGCGGCGAACGGCTCAGCCGCTCGAAGGGGGAGGGGTCAGCCCGGGGACGACCGCCATGAGGACGGGACCCTGCCCATCAGGCGTTCCACCTCGTCGAACACGTTGGCGAGCTTGGCCGTCATGGCGCGGCCGAACTGGGGCGGCATGGGGCTTGGGGGAGAGGCGTTGACCATCTCGGCCATGTCGACGAATGCTCCGGCATCGTGGTCGACGCCGAGGAACTCGCACACCATACGGAGGAAGTCGAGCTGGGCCTCCTCAGACGCGAAGATGTCCTCGTAGAAGGCGTAGAGGATCTGCTCGGGCCGATACACCTCGGCCAGTTGGGCCATGGTGACGTGGTACTCCGACTTGGCCATGTTGGTCGGCCTGCTGGCATAGCTGACCATCGCCTCCGGGGAGTCGAGCACGCCGCTGTCCGGGCGGCGTCCGGCGAAGTACCGCACCGCCGACCAGAGCCGGTCGACAGGGTGGCGCATCAGGAAGATGATCCTCGCATCGGGGAGCAGGTTGGCCATGTGCCTGAACCCCTTCTCTCCGATGGCGGCATACGAAGGGGTGATCTCCCCGACCAGCCGGTACCGCGTCATGGCCTCGGCGAACAAGCCCCGGTACCAGGCGTCGTCCACATCGGACACGAGACCCTGGGCAGCAAACCAGCGCATCCTGGAGAGCCGCCCCGGCTTGGCCAGATCCTCCCACGTGGTGGCCGCCACCCGTTTCTGGAGTGCCCGGTACTTGATCTGGCGGTAACGGGTGCCGACGTCTTCGAGGTGAAGCTGGTCGAAGTAGTGGATCTCCTTGTGGGGCGGGGTCCACACGTCGGGATGCTCCATCAGGCGCCGGTGTAGCCAGCTGGTCCCTGCCTTCTCGGCCCCGATGCCGAGGAAGAAGGTCGAGTCGGGTGGATCGCTCATGGGAGTCCGGCGGCTGGCACGATGGGCGGGCACGGTACCAGCGCAGGTCGGCGGCGGGGATGCCGGCGGGGGCCGACCAAGGGCTCTTGGCGACGGAAGGTGCGTTCGGCTCGCCGGGTAGCCTGCTCGGCGTGGCGGTCCCCATCTCGTTCCTGTCCGACTTCGGTCGCGTCGACGAGTTCGTCGGTGTGGTCCACGGGGTGATCGCCAGGATCGCCCCGGAGGTGCGGGTGATCGACGTCGGCCACGATTTCCCCCGCGGCGAGGTCCGTATCGCCGCGCTCGCCCTGCTGCGCGCCATCCAATACCTGCCGCGGGGGGTGGCGCTGGCCGTGGTGGACCCCGGGGTGGGGACCGAGCGGCGCCCGATCGCGGTGCGCACCGAGTGGGGCCATTTCGTCGGGCCGGACAACGGGCTGCTGGCGCCTGCGGTTGCCATGGTCGGCGGCGCCGACCGCATCGTCTCCATCGACAACCCTGAGCTGCGCATCCCCTCGGCGGGTGCCACCTTCCAAGGGCGCGATCTGTTCGCCCCGTCTGCAGCGGTGCTGGCCTCGGGTGAGGCCGCCATCGACGACCTGGGGCCCGAGATCGTCGACGGGTCGTTCATGCCATTGATGGTCCCCCTCGCCGAGCGCCTCGAGGACGGCGTGCTGGGCGAGGTGCTGTGGGTGGACCACTTCGGGAACGTCTCCACCAACCTCGGACCGGACGATCTGGTCGACCTGGGGCTGAAGCCAGGCGACGACGTCTCGGTGGCGGTCGGGGTCACCGAGCACCGGGTCCCGTGGGCGGCCGCCTACGGCGATGTCGACCCTGGGAAGCTCCTGCTCCACGTGGACTCCTCGGGCCAGGTGGCGGTGGCGGTGCGTGGGGGGAGGGCCGACGAGCGGCTCGGGGTGGGTCACCACGTCTCGGTGACGTTCCGGCGCCCCCGCGGCGGCAATCGGATCACGGTTCAGGGTGTGAGCCCGGCGGTCTGAGCCTTGACCACGAAGGCGATCAGGATCACCAGCAGCAGGGCGACGAGAACGGCCGCGGTGACGGGTCGCATCGTGCGACCATAGTGGCGCAATGGACCGCTTCCATCGACGCCACGTCGTTCTCGTCACCAGCAAGGAATGCGGTCTGTGCGAGCGGGCCGAGGCGCTGGTGCTGCGGCTGGCCCCCCGGTTCGGTGTTTCTGTCGACATTGCGGATATCGCCACCGACCCCGGTCTCGCCCGTGACTACCGGGAGCGGGTGCCGGTGCTGCTCGCCGTCGGGGGCAAGGTGATCGCCGAAGGCGCCATGACCGCCCTCACCGTCCAGGCGGCCCTGCTCAGGATCAGACTCGGCATCTGACCAACCCGACCGTCCCCAACTTTGAGCGATTGAACCCGCCAGGCGACGTGAGCCGCTCAAAGTTCGAGGTTGGGAACGGAGGCCTATCCTCGCCGACGATGAGAACCATCGTTCCCGGGGCAACCGTGTCCCGGCTCCCCGTGTATCTGCGGACGCTGGGGAGCCTGCCGGGAGATCAGCGGACCTGCTCGTCCGATCAGCTCGCCGCCCTTGCCGGGGTGAACTCGGCCCAGGTGCGCAAGGACCTGTCCTATCTCGGGGTCAACGGGACCAGGGGCATCGGCTACGACGTCGCCGCCCTGATAGAGCATCTGCGCCGCGCCCTCGGGTTGACCAAGAGCTACGCCGTCGTCATCGTCGGCGGCGGCAATCTGGGCAACGCCCTCGGCAACTACGGGGGATTCGCCACCTGGGGATTCGAGGTGGTGGCCGTCGTCGACGCCGACCCGGCGAAGGTGGGGCAGGTGGCCGCCGGGATCCGGGTCGAGCACATCGACCAGCTGGAGCGGATCGTGGCCGAGCGGAACGTGGCGATCGGTATCATCGCCACCCCGGCCCGGGCCGCCCAGGAGGTCGCCGACCGGTTGACCTCAGCCGGGGTCCGGTCGATCCTCAACTTCGCCCCCGCGGTCATCGAGGTTCCATCGGGGGTCGACGTGCGCCGGGTAGATCTGTCGACCGAGCTGCAGATCCTGACCTACCACCTGCACCGGCACTGACCGCGGCCACCCACCTGCACCCGCCGGCATCGACCGCCGGCCCCGCCGCCACCCATCGGCACCCGCCGCCTTTCACCGCCGGCGGCAGGGGCATCGGCAGCTTCCGAAGCTGCGGCTACGCCTCCTGACGTTCGTAACGGTCGAGGGCGAGCACGAACATCACGAACAGGATCAGCGAACCCAAGGTGAGGGCAATCGATGGGATGCGGATCTGGAAGGCGTTGAGCCCCTCCAGGTTGGCGGGGCGGAGGCCGCGGGGGGCGTAGATCACGAAGAGGAGGCTGCCGATGGTCAACCAGCCGAAGGTGGCGGCTCCGGTGACCAGGAAGGCCAGCCTGGTCCCCAGGTTGGTGTACAGCAGGAGGTAGCCGGCGCCGACGAAGGCCACCACCGCCACCACGGAGATGAGGATCCCCCTGGCCGCGGTCGAGAAGGCGGTGACCTCGCCGGTCGTCTCGTCGATCTGCTTGAAGGTGGCGTCGTAGAAGCTGCCGAGGGCGCCCCGCACCGAAGGGATGAAGCTGAGGATGGTGATGATGATCGCCAGCACACCGATCATCTCGAGGGCCGTCATGCCACGCTCGTCCCTCACCACGGCCCGCACCCGCTCGATCACAGCGACCTCTCGTAGGCCACGATCAGGGCGATGTCCTCGGTGGACAGGATCTGCCCGAACGCGGGCATTCGCCCCGTCCCCAAGCCGTTGACCCCGTATGTCACGTTGTCGTCGGAACCTTCGGTGACGAAGTTGGTGTGCGCCTCGATATCGGGGAACTGGGTGATCGCCCTGCCGTCGAGCAGCGACGGTCCCCAGGCCCCGCTCCCCGCCTGCTGCGTGAAGGCGACCCCGGCGCTGTAACCGGCGGTGTGGCAGCGGGCGCAGTACCCGTTGAACAGGGCGACCGCCCTGCCCGCCTGTTCCTCGGTGAGCCCGGTCTCCCCGGCGACCCTGGCCACGTCGATTTCCCAGGGGCGGGTGGCGGCGGCGTTGGTGAGGAAATCGAGACCCGACCGGGCGCCGGTGAGGAACTCGTCGTTGCGATCGGTGAGCACGCCGAGGGTGAGATGCACGGTGTCGAGCTCGGCGAGGAAGATGATGGCCCGCTCCAGGTCGGCGATCGGGGCCCCGGCGGCGTCGGTGTTGGTGAAGGCGGTGGCCGGGTCCAGGTCCAGCCCGTACAGCTCGGCGACGTCAGGATCTTCGACCTGCACCACAGTGGGCTCGGCTCCTGAGGTGTCGACCTGCCGCACCAGGACGGTCTCGTCGACGACGGCGCCGATCTCGGTCATCCGGGTCTCGACCTCGTCGGTGAGACCGTCTCGGTCGGTGTCGGTTCCCGCCCTGCCGCACGACGACCCCACCGCCGCCGCCGACGCGTTGGTGCAGGTTCCGTCCCCGGCCATCAGCCCCTTGATCTCCCCCGGGAAGTCCTCGACGACGGCGAAGCGGCCGGGGCCGGTGACGATGTCGTCGACGATGGCCTGCTGCTCCATGATCATCCGGTCGAGGGTGGCGTCGGCGGTGGCGAGACGGTCGGTCTCCTGGCCGACGATCCTGGTCACCTCGGCGGTGGCCTCGGTCTGGGGGATCTGGATGGTCGTGATGTAGGCGATGACCTGGTCGACCTCCTGCATGGTCATGGCGCCGCCGCCCTCGAGACCGTTGGGGGGCATCGGGGTCCCCTGGCGGCCGTAGACGATCCAGTGTCTCACCTCGTCCTCGGAGTAGCGGTAGAGGATGTCGTCGAGGGAGGGCACCAGCCATGAGGTGCTCAGCCCGCTCCGGTTCTCGACGAAGGTGGCGGCACCGCCCCCGGCGTCCGGTCCGTGGCAGTTGATGCACGAGAACTGGGTGTACCAGTGCTCACCCTCCTCGACGTACTGGTGCGCCCGCTTCTCGGCCGCCTTCTCCTGGCGCCCGGACTCGTTGAGGAAGTAGATCGGCATGGTGAGGGCGAGCACCGCGGCGACGATCACCGCCGAGTTGAGGACCCGGGTGATCCGGGTGTTCTCCAGCGCGTCGTCCGACAGGTACTGCTGCAGGTTGGATGGGGTCTCCTCGACCGAGGGGGCCCGCCGCCTGCTGCTGAGCACCAGCCACCCCACCCAGGCGAGGAAGGCGACGCCGACCACGGTGAGCACCACGGAGCCGACCCCGACGTTCGAGGGCTCGACCACGGTCTCCTCCTCGGTGACGGCGAGGACCGGCTGGGCCAGAGCGAGGGTGACATGGAGCAGGCTCACACGCAGGACGGCCCCTGCGGGTAACGGATGGTCTTGTTGGAGGCGCGGGAGGTTTCGATCACCTGACCGGTCTGGACGATCAGGTTGTCGGCGTCGTCGAGCTCGACCACGAAGCGGTCCATGTTGCGGGGGGCGGGTCCGGCCTCGTACTCACCGTGGAAGTTGTACCGGGAGCCGTGGCACGGGCACTCGAAGCCCTGCGAGGGGACACAGGACGGTACCCGGCAGCCGAGATGCACGCATCGCTGCCACAGGGCCATCAGCCCCGGCTCGCCCCCGCCGGCGCCGATCATCACCGGGAGGCCCTCGAACGAGGACCCGACCATGGCTTCCTCGGGCATCGGGACCAGCCAGGTCTGGGCGGAGGCGACGAACTTGGGGACGATCGAGCCGTCGCCCTGGAGGATCTCGGCGCGGAGGTCGTTGATGTTGCCGAGGTTGATCGGGCTGCCGAAGCCCTCACCGAGTCTGGGCCACATGAACGCCAGCCCGGCGATGGCGAACTGGCCGAGGAAGATGGCGAACACGGTGAGCAGGGCCCGGTTGAAGAAGCCGCGTCTGGTGATCCCCATCTCGGTCTCGGAGACGGGGGTGCGCTCTTGGAGCGGGTCGATGGGCGGGGGTGGCGGCTCGGCGGGCTCCGCCTCTGTCGCCGTCTCCGTCTCCGGCGGGCTGAGCACGGCGACGGCGCCGGTTGCCCCGTCGGCGCGCTCCTTGCGGGCCTGCCGGTCCCGCTGCAGCGCCCTGCGGTCGAACCGGGCGGTGACACCGTTCTCGTCCTTCGGTCGGCGGCCGGCCACGGTGAACACGCCGATGGCGAGCAGCGCACCCGCCGCCACGATCCCGCTGATGAAGAGGGTGGTGGCGTCCATCAGAAATCGAAGAACACGCCGTCAACCCACGGGAACGTGAAGTTGAAGCCGGGTCCCCTGAAGAACGATCCGTAGATGGTCAGGATGGCCGAGGCGAAGAGGTAGAAGCTGAAGATCATGATCGCCAGCTTGCGATCGCCGGGACGTACCGAGGGGTTGCGGTCGACGTAAGGGGCCAGGGCCAATCCGGCGAGCCCGAACCCGGGGATGATGACGCCGGCGACCTGCGGATCGAAGTACGACAACAGCTCCTGGAGCCCGAGGAAGTACCACGGCGCCTTGGATGGGTTGGGTTGCTCGTTGAAGTTGGCGAACTCGAGCAGCGGGGCGTCGACGTAGATCGAGAAGACGATCAACCCGGCCGTCACCACCATCAGCGCCACGAACTCGATGGCGACCAGATGGGGCCAGGTGCTGACCTTGTCGGTCGGCTCGGACTTGACCTGCTGGATGGCGCCCGCCTTGACCACGGTGAGGAGGCGCTGGGTGCGGACCCCTTCGGGGATGGCGGGGACGGCCATCGGGGCGGCGCCGCCTGCGGCGGCGGCCGCCGCAGGCTGGGGCGCGGCCGCCGGGGCGGCGGCGTCACCGGCGAACTGCGGGGGAGGAAGACCGTCCCATCTGGCCCGGGCCAGGGCGGCACGGCGGAGCAGCGGGGGTGGGACCCCGTAGCTCTCCGCCTCGGCGGCCAGGTCGCGCACCGGCCCGTCCGGGCGTTCGGCAACCGCCACCACCGTTGCGGCCGGCGCCGCCTCGGCCTCGGCTGCGGTGCCCTCGGCGGTTGGGGCCTTGGCGGCTGCGGGGGCGGGAGCGGGCGCAGCGGCAGGGGCGCCGCCCTTGAGCTCGGCGAGCACCTCTTCGACGCTGCGGCCCTCGGCCTTGGCCCTCGCCTCGGCCGACCGCCTCAGGATGTGTTCAGGGATCTCTGCCATCGACGTTCCTTAGAGCGGTCCCGAGATTCCGCCGTCCTTGCGGACCCGCCAGAAATGCACCGCCATGAAGATCACGATCACGAAGGGGAGGAAGAGCACATGGAGCACGTACCAGCGCAGCAGCGTATCCGGCGTGATCTGCACCCCACCCACCAGGACGAAGGTCACCTGGTCCCCGAACACCGGGGTGTAGGCCGCCATGTTGGAACCGACCGTCACCGCCCACAGCGCAAGCTGATCCCAAGGGAGCAGATATCCGGTGAAGGAGAGCAGCAGGGTGAGCAACAGGAGCACGACGCCGACCACCCAGTTGAACTCGCGCGGCGGCTTGTAGGCGCCGTGGTAGAAGACCCGAGCCATGTGGAGGAACACGGTGAGCACCATCAGGTGCGCACCCCACCGGTGCATGTTGCGGACCAGTTGCCCGAACGCCACGTCGGTCGACAGCGCCTGGATGTCGACGAATGCCTGCGGCGACGTCGGCCGGTAGTAGAACATGAGGAAGATGCCGGTGATCGTCAGCAGGATGAACAGGAAGAAGGTCAGCCCGCCCAGACACAGCGTGTAGGAGAGCCGTACCCCGTGCCGCTTCACCTTCACCGGGTGGAGGTGGTAGAGCACGTTGTTCATGATCACGTACGAGCGGTTGCGGGGGCTGTCGCTGTAGCCGTGGCGGAAAGGCGACCCCGGTCGGAAGATGCTCGACCACGCCTGGCTCTGCCGGACGCGGTCGCTCGCCCCGGCGACCCGATCCTTGAGCCCCACCCCTCCGTTGCCGTTGCCGTTCGCCACCTGGCGTCTCGTTCCTCTCCGGCCGTCGCCGGCCCCGACCTCGCTCAGCCTTCACCGGCGCCCTCGACGGCGCCAACCTCCCCTACCAGCGCATCCCGTAGGAGTAACCGTTCTTGAAATCCCGCTGCCCCGTGTTGTAGTCCCAAGGGGTGAGCTCGTATTCCTCGGCCTGGTCGGCCAGCGACCCGGCGAACTTGCCCAACGTGATCACACCGGTGGGGCATCGGTCGATGCAGAGGGCGCAGCGGGTGCACTCGTCCTCGTCGACCAGGAAGAAGCCCCTGTTGGCGGAGTCCTCGGACGGATGCTCGACGTTGGAAGCCTCGGCGATGGCGTCGAGGGAGAGGTAGTGGATGCACTTCCACGGGCAGATGTCGACGCAGCCCTCGCACAGGATGCATTCGGACTGGTCGATGTGCAGGAACTGCTTGGGCTTGACCGCGGCGGTGAGGTATGCGCCGTCGACGACGGCGAGCTGGTAATCGTCCCGCATCGGCGGTATCTCGAACCAGACGTCTGCCTTGGCCATCGCTCAGCGCTCCACCTTGGTGAGGGGTCGACCGTAGCCGGAGACGGGCTGGGGCGGTGCCTGGGTCGCCCTCCGCTTCTGGCGCTCCTGCCACTGGTACATGCCGACGGCGACGGCGCCGACGGCGACCACCGCGTAACCACCCGAGATCATGTCCTTGACCGCGGCGTAGCTGATGTTGATCTCAGATCCCCTGACCAGCCCAGGAGGGATGGTGATCAGGTACTTCTGCGGGGTCCACTCGAGCTCGGATTGGGCCAGCGTGAGCCACTGGTTGGGGATGATCCCGAACAGGATCATCATCAAGGTGGTGAAGACAAGGGCGCCGATCGACGCCCTGGCCCAGGTCATCTCCCGGTCGTAGACAAAGGCGAGGGTGATCCCGGCGAGGATGAGCAGCCCGCCGGTGAGGCAGATGATCTGACCGATCAACACCGGCACCCAGCCGCGGGGGATCGAGGGAAACAGCTCCTGGCCGATCGTGTCGACCTCGGGTAGCCCGGTGTAGTGAGCGACCAGGGCACCGGCCAGCGCGGTCACCGCACCGACCACGATGGCGACCAAGCCGAAGCGGCGGTACCGGGTCAGAGCTCTGCTGCCGTTGTCTTCTGGCATCGCCGGCGCATTCTATCCACGGTCGGCAGGGAGCCGAGATTCCGTGCCGGCGCACCCGGGAGGGGCCTGCGGTGCGATTCGATGGGGGTGGGGATCGTCCCGCTAGGCTGCCGGCGGTTCCGCCCAGCAGCACCGGAACTGCAAGCGTCGTCAGCAAGGATCCGCCTGCCGGTGACCCATAACGCAACACCCGAACCGGAGTTCCCGACGGAAGTCCCCGAGGACCTGCTCGCCGATCTGCCAGGGTACGCACCGCCAGAGGTCACCATCGCCGCCGCCAGGCCGTACCTGGTGGTGGCTCTCGGCTTCCTCGCCCTGTCGCTGGTCCTCGGCCTGATCGCCGCCACCCACCTGGTGTTCCCCGACATCTTCTCCGGGATGCTCGGCTACGGCCGGATCGCCCCGGTGGCAACGGACATGTTCGTCTTCGGATGGCTGACGATCGGGCTTGCCGGGGTGCTCCTGTTCGCCGTTTGCCGGCTGGGTCGGGTCGAGCTACCCAACGACCGGCTCGCCAGCAACTCGCTCCTGCTTCTGGCCGGCGGGGTGCTGCTCGGCTCGGGCGCCGTCGCCCTCGGGGCGGGGGAGGCCCGCCCCCTCCTCGAGTATCCACTCTGGGCCGATGCGGTGTTGCTGCTGGGGATGATCGGGTTCGCCCTGGTGATCACCCGCACCGCCTCCGGCGCCACCAGGGACATGGGCCCGGTCGGTTGGTACGCCGTCGCCGCCTCGTGGTGGCTGGTGCTGGCGTTCATCGTCGGCAACGTCCCGGGTGTCGGCGGGGTGGGCGGGACCATCCAGATCGCCTTCTTCCGCTCGACCATCACCGGGCTGTGGTTGGCCTCGGCGGCGGTTGGCGTCGTCTATTTCGTGATCCCGCGGCTGTCGGCGCGACCGTCGTTCGTGTCGACCCGGTTGAGCCTGCTCGGCTTCTGGTCGCTCGCCTTCGTGTGGGCGCTGACGTCCCCGGCGACGCTGACGTACGGCCCGGTCCCCGACTGGGTGGAGACGGTCGGTGTGGTCTTCTCGATCGGTCTGCTGGTCCCGGTCCTGGTGATCGCCACCGACTTCGCCCTTGCGCTGCGGGGCCGGTGGCAGGTCGCCTCCAACGACATCACGACCCGCTTTGTGGTGCTGGGCGGCGCCCTGTTCCTGGTCTTCCCGTTGGTGAATCTGATGCTGGCGCTGCGCGCCTCGAGCGGTGTCGTCCAGTTCACCGACTGGGTGACCGGGGTCGACGCCGTCGCCTGGTACGGGGCCTTCACCGCCTGGCTCATCGCCGCCGTGTACCGGGTGATCCCCGAGTTGACCGGTCGGGTGACGGCGGCCCGCTCGATCAGGCTGCACCACGCCCTCACCGCCACCGGGCTCGGGGTGTGGGCGCTAGCCCTGCTCACCGCCGGTGTGATCACCGGATGGACCTGGGTTGCCAACGCCAACGAGGCGCTGGTCCCCGCCGCAGGCGACGGGTGGCTAAACACCGCCGATGCGGTGGCGTGGCTCGGCCCGGTCAAGCTGGCCGGGTTCGGGGTGTTCGCCATCGCCCAGTTCCTGTTCGTGACGTCGGTGTTCGGCGGCAGGTCCGCCTCTTACACCGCACCGCTGGTGGTCGGGGCCCCCGTCTCCGCTCCCGATCCTGAGCTGGTGCTCGACCGCACGGTGACGCTGGGCCGGGTGCGCGCCGGCGCCGTCGCCCTGTTCGTGCTCGCCGCCCTGTTCGTCTGGGTGGTCCCCGGTCTCGAGACGAGATCCACCGAGCCGACCCTGCTCGCCGATTCCAGCCGGCAGCCCGACCAGCACAGCGTCGAGGCCAGGGGGAGGGAGATCTACATCCAGGAGGGCTGTGTGGTCTGCCACACCCAGCAGGTGCGGCCCATCGTCACCGACGTCGGGCTGGGGGCGGTCTCGGAGATCGGTGACTACGTCTACGAGTCGCCGGCCCTGCTGGGGACGATGCGGATCGGGCCCGACCTGATGCACTTCGGCTCGGGCGAGCCGAGCAGCGACGCCGCCTGGGTGGCCGCCCACCTGGCCGATCCGCGGGCCGAGCGCTCGTTCTCCCTGATGCCGTCGTACGATCATCTGTCGGACGCCGACCTGGATGCCGTCGCCGCCTACGTGACGAGCCTGCGATGAACCCGAGGGCCGACCGATGGAAGAG
>JBPCMS010000066.1:0-8918 GCA_051002015.1 Acidimicrobiia bacterium | reverse complement strand
ACGGTGATCCCCGCCAGCGGCTGCTCCTTCTCGAAGCGCTCCCGGATGGTGGCGAGCACCGGCATGCGGCGCGCCGCCCACTCGATGCGGCGGTCGCCGAGCTCGGCCAGCGCGGGATTGGCGATGTCGTGGTCCACGTTCATCCTTCCTGCAGCGATCTCTTGAAGCCCTCGAGGGCGTCGACCGGCACCGGGTCGACCCCGATCCGCTCGGCCAAGGCCACCGACGCCACGTCGCCAACGGCGATCAGGCTGACGGCCCGCTCGAGGATGCCCTTCCCTTGGGCGACCACCTCGCCGGTGCGGGCCACCGTGGGCCCGAGGCGGTCGAGGGTGAGCCGAATCCTACGGTCGTTGGCGGCGACCCCGGCCGGATCGAGCAGCCCGACCACACCGAGCCTCCCCGGTTCGGGCACGCCTGCCGCCAGCGCCTCGAGGGCGTTGTGGTTCATCTCGGGTATCAGGGCGGCGAAGGCGGCCCGCTTGGCGTTCTCGTTGAACTGGGTGGCCCACCGCCCCGCCGCCATCGCCGCCGGACCGCTTCCCCCGATCACCAGCGGTATGCGGTCGACCAGCGCCTCGCCCAGTTCGGTGCCGAGGGCCCAGCCGGGACCGTTGCCGTCGGCAAGCAGGTGCTCGGCGGTGTCGGCGGCGGCGGAGAGGTCGGCTGACGGGTCAGGGATCACCCCCGCCGCGGCCAGGATCGAGAGGGTCGCCGCCACCAGATGCCCCAGCGCCGCCCTCGGCTGCATACCGGCGGGGACGGTGACCGACGGGATCCCGGTATGGACGGCGAGGGCACCAATCTCGCCACCGGTCGAGACAACGGCGACGGGGAGCCCGGCGGCGACGGCTTCGGTGAGACCGGTGAGCGTCTCGGCGGTGTTGCCCGAATAGCTGACCGCCACCACCAGGGCGCGGTTGGGGATGACCCACCCGGGTAGCCCATAGTCCGGGTGCACCTGGACCACCGCCGGCCCCCGCGCGGCGACCATCGCCGCCAGGCGCCCCGCCATCCCCGAGCCGCCCATCCCGAGAATGACCACATGGTCGGCGGGGGGGAGCGGGACCGGGTCGAGGTCGAGCCCCCAGCGGAGCTGGTCGGGCAGGCCGGCGACCAGGTCCGCCATCGAAGGCTCCACCGGGTCGGGGCTCACGATCGGGTTTCGACCGCTTCCTCCAGTAGCATCACCGGGACCCCGTCGACAACGGGGTAACGCAGCCCGCACCCGGTGCACAGGAGCGAAGGCGGCTCGGTCTGCGGCTCGAGCCTGCCGGCGCAGCGGACACACTGCATGATGGCGAGCAGCTCGGGTGCGATCAGGTCACGCATGACGGCCTCCAGCGGGTTCGGTGGCTACGACGAGAGCGGTGACGAGAGCGACGACCTCGGCCACCCGTTCGGGTGTCGCCGCTTCGACGTTGAGCCGCAGCAGGGGTTCGGTGTTGGAGGGCCGCAGGTTGAACCAGGCACCCTCGTCGAGGTCGATGGTGAGCCCGTCGAGGAGGTCGGGGGTGCGGTCGGGCAGACCGGCGGCGACCCGGTCCATGGCGGTGGTGGCATCGGCGACCTCGAGGTTGATCTCACCGGATTGGGCGTACGGCTCGTAGCGGCGGCGGATCTCCGACAGGGGCCGTCCGTCGTCCGACATCACCCTGAGCAGCACCAGCATGGCCAGGATCCCCGAGTCGGCCCGGTAATGGTCCTCGAAGTAGTAGTGGCCGGAGTGCTCGCCCCCGAACACGGCGCCGGTCTCCTTCATGACCTCCTTGATGAAGGAATGGCCCACCCTGGTACGCACCGGGGTGCCGCCTCCGGCCCGCACCGTTTCGGGGACCGCCCGGCTGCAGATGAGGTTGTGCACGATGGTGGCGCCCGGCCGGCGCGCCAGGTACCAGGCGGCGATGATGGCGGTGGTGGTGCTGCCGGGAAGGGCGACCCCCGCCTCGTCGACGAAGAACGCCCGGTCGGCGTCCCCGTCGAAGGCGACGGCGAGGTCTGGGCTGGTCCGAGCCACCAGGTCGAGCAGGTCTGCGATGTTCTCGGGGCGGAGCGGATCGGCGGGATGGTTGGGAAAGGTGCCGTCCGGCTCCAGGTAGAGCGGGTCGAGTTGAGCCTCGAGGCGGTCGAACACCTGGGGCACGGCCACGCCCGCCATCCCGTTGCCGCCGTCGACGGCTACCCGGAGGGGTCCGATCGAGTCGGCCTCGACGATCCCCAGCAGGTGATCCACGTAGGCGTCGATGACGGCGACCTCGGCGACCTCACCGGTGGCGGTGGCTTCGGGCAGCCCGGACTCGGCCATCCGCCGAATCTCCCTGAGCCCGCTGTCCTCGCCGACCGGGGCCGCCCCCGCCAGGCAGAACTTGAGCCCGTTGTACTCGGCAGGGTTGTGGGAGGCGGTGACCATCACCCCGGGAAGCGACCATGCCCCTGCGGCGAAGTACAGGGCGTCGGTGGTGATGGGCCCGAGCAGGGCGACATCGACCCCCTGCGAGGTGATTCCCGCCACCACGGAGGCCACCAGATCGGGCGATGACAGGCGGCAGTCGTGCCCGACGGCGATCCGGTCGGACCCGGCGAAGACGGCGAAAGCGGCGCCGATATGGTGCGCCGCTTGGGTGTCGATCTGGTCGGGAAAGACCCCGCGCACGTCGTACGCCTTGAAGATGCCCGAGAGATCCATCGCCGGTCAGTGTAGGGGCGGGCCGGTGGCCGACCGGGGTCGGGGCTCTCCGTTGCGGTCCCCTCCCCTCTCTACACTGCTCGACTCCGATGCCGTCCCCGATGCCGCCGCACGCCCCCACCACGGTCTCCGTGGTGATCCCGGTCCACAACGAGGCCTCCTATGTCGAGGGGGCGCTGACCCGGCTCTTCGACCAGCTCGCCGTCGTCGACACCGTCGCCGTCGAGGTGCTTGTGGTGGAGAACGGCTCGACCGACGACACCGCCGCCAGGATCACCCGGATGGCGGAGCACACGCCAGGGCTGTCGCTGCTCCATCTCGACACCCCCGACTACGGGGCGGCGATGCGGGCCGGGTTTCTCGGCACCACCGGCGACTGGGTGGTGAACTTCGACATCGACTACTTCTCGGGCGAGTTCCTCGCCGGGGCCGTGGCCAGGGACAATGCCGACGTGGTGCTGGCATCGAAGCGGGCACCGGGATCGGACGACAGACGATCGCGCTTCCGCAAGCTGGCCACCTGGGGGTTCAACCTGCTGCTCAGGACCATCCTCGGTTCCCGGGTGTCCGACACGCACGGGATGAAGGCGATCCGCCGCACCGTGGTCGACGGGGTCGCCAGCGCCGTCGTATCCACCAAGGACCTGTTCGACACCGAGCTGGTGATCAGGGCGGAGCGGGCCGGTTTCCGCATCGTCGAGGTCCCGGTAACGGTCGAGGAGCAGCGGCAGAGCCGCTCCAACCTGATCAGACGCATCCCCAGGACGGTGCGGGGGCTGTGGAGGATCCGCCGCAGCCTCCGCTGAGACCGAGGGCGGCGACCCGCTCGCCGAGGGGGTCGCAAGGGAGACCGCGCACACACGGACAACCTTCCGAGCAGGGCGCCGAGCGCCGGGCCCAGTCCGGAGCGACCAGCACCGCCACCGTCGCACCGTCCATACAGTCGAAAGGGGGATCAGACCACCGACAACCGACCGCGGAGCCGGTCAGGCAGCCAGGGCGCGCTCATAGATTGCCAGGTGCCACACGACATGGACCGTCCGATGCCGCACCCGCGAGAGACCGGCAGCACATAGCTGCCGGTCGATCCGACGAACATCGTGCACGAAGGGGCGGAACTCGTGTCCGAGGAGACGGTGAATGCCGTTTTCGACCGCCAGGATCACTCGGTTCAGCGCGCCACGGAGACCCGTCGACTCGGGCACCGTGAACGCATACAGCCGCGTCGCGGCCGCCAGGGTGTTGGTGACCAACTGCTCAGCGTCCGGATAGCAGCAGATCATCTGGTTCAGGACAACGACGTCACAGGGCTCGAGAGCGTCTTCAGCGCCATTGCCGACATGCCAAGCCGACCGTGGCGTGACCCCCAGTTCCCGGGCCCTGGCTCGGGCGGCATCGATGGCCACCTCACTCAGGTCGATGCCGCTCACCTGCGCCGCACCCCGCCTCAGTGCGTCCAGACCGAGATTGCCGACTCCGCATCCGACGTCGAGCAGGGCCCGTCCGCGCAGCCCGACCGTCTCGAGCTCGGACAGCAAGGCGCGAGGCACGCCGCCTGGCCGCGGCTGTCGCACCGGGCTGCCCGCTCCGCCGAGTCGTCGGTCGAATCCCCTGCTGGAGCGACGGGCGTTGCGTCGCGCCCATTCGTCGAAACAGCAGGTGTCCGGGTCCATGCTCATGCTCTCATCTTGCAACAGATCGGATTCTGCCGCCGAGGCGACCCGCGGCGCCTGCCCTCCCGACAGCGGGGCCGGTCGGAGCCTGAATTGTGGAGGCGGCGACGAGTGGCACGCAACCCGTGCGGGCCGTTCCCAGCGGAGCCAACGCTGTCCCGGCGCTCGTGGCACCCTGGTCACTCCGGTTCGACCCGGGCGGAGACACCGGTCTGGGACTGCCCACGCAGCGCCTTGTGGAAGACGAGGTCTCGGTACGAGGCGAACTTGGGGACGAGGATGATGACCGCGGCGACCAGCGATGCCGCGTTCTCGCCGATCGTGCCCAGCGGCCCCCACCACCTGTCGGCGAGGAGGACCATGACGACGGTGGTGCCCCAGGCGATTACGTTGATCCCAAAGAACCGGGCGGTCTCCCCGAGCCCGCCCGAGACTCCGCTCAGCTCGAAGGTCCAGCGCCGGTTGAGCACGTACGATCCCAGGGTGGCCAGCCCGAAGCCGATGGTGATCGACCAGAACAGCGAGATCCCGGCGAACCGACATATGTTGAACAGCACGAAGTAGGCGATGGTGTTGAGGACCCCGATCAGCCCGAGTCGGACCATCTGGGCCCCGGCGTCGCGGGTGGCCAGGCTGCGCAGGTAGTTCCTCATGGCCGGACGGGCACCTCGGCGTCGGGCATCTCGGCGTCGATGACGTCCCCGGTGGTCGTCGGCCACCGGCGGCGGATGGTGAGGGCGATCACCCCGGCCATCGCCGCCAGCGTCAGCACCAACCCGATGTTCTCGGGTACCCCGTTGCTGAACTCCAGCACCACGTGCTCCTCGGTGGGGACCACCACCATCAGCGACGGGGCGGCTCGGTAGGGGCCGTCCGCCCCGATCGCCCGCCACGCCGGGAAGTACGAGACCTTGATCAGGTGCGGTTCGCCGACTGCGGTGGTGGTGAACGACAACCGCTCGTTCTCGACAACGATGTCGGAGACGCCACCGCCGCCGGCGATCGCTGCCCCCACCCCGACCAGATCGGTGGTCCTGGTGGTGCGTGGCCAGGTGTCCGGCCCGTCCTCGACCAGCCATTGGTCCATGCCCCGCCAGTTGTCGTACCACTCCAGCGAGGCGTCGGCGAAGTCGAGGTCACCGACGTACACTGCCGGCAGGCTGGTGGCGACCTCGATCGGGGAGGTCTCCGGAAGACGGAAGATGGTCACCGGCCCCGAGGCGCCGACCTCGGGGAGACCGATCTCCCGTGCCGCCACCTTGGTGCCATCCGACCACGCCATCAGGTAGTCGACCCCGTACAAGTCGAGATGGGCGACCGCCCGCTCCAGGTCACGCCCCGGATAGTCGAGCCCGCGCACCGGGTTCGACGGCTGTTCGGCCACCGCCGATGCGTTGAGGAAGTGGAACGGCGTGGTCAACGAGGACTCGAAGAAGAGACCCTCCATCGAGGGGTGGTCCCCGGTCCAGTACGGGAACAGCATGAACGCCATCGGTGAGCCGTACTTGCCCATCTCCTCGCTGTGGGGCTCCCACATCACGCGGCCCGGGGGAAGCTCATCGAGCGTCTGCAGGATGGCCTCGTACTCCGGCCATGCCTCCTTTCCCTCGTACCCCAGATAGTTCCACCGCACCCACCCGGGGACGTCGTGGATCCCGGCCAGGGTGACGTTGCCGATCAGGACCAGGGCCACCACCACGCCGCCCACCAGGTTCCTCCGTCGGTCAGGTAGGAAGCGGGCGACCGAGCGGACGGCGAGCCCGAGGGCGACCCCGGCGAACAGGTAGCCGGCCATGAACCAGTACGGAAGCAGCCGCCCGTTGTACACCTTGGTGATGTCGATCAGCTGGCCGAGCGCCACGTACCCGACCAGCGGCACCACCGCCATCGAGATCAGCACCAGGACGTCGTCGCCGCGCAGCAGCGTCCACATCACGCCGATGACGGCCAGCGCCAGGATGGGGATGAACTCACCGGGCAGCGGGGTGGCAATGGTCCCCGGGCTGGTGGTCTCGCCGATCAGCCCGGTCACCGGGCTCCACCCCATGTCGCTGGTCATCCCCTGCAGCACCCGCACCAGCAGGGGCAGTGCCCAGATGGCGGCCAGGGCGAACCCGATGACCCACGACCTCACCAGGGCCGTGGTCCCCCGGCGGCGCAACACCAGCGGCAGGGTGATCAGCACCACCACCAGCGTGGTGACGATGTGGGTGAGGGCGGTGAGGGCGAGCACCACCCCGGTGCGGGCGGAGAACCCGCGCCCCGCCCTCACGTCGCGTACCAGCAGCCCGATGTAGACCAGCGACAGGGCGAACGACCAGCTGAACGAGAACTCTCCCGCCAGGGTCGACTTGATGTTGGCGCCGTAGATCGAGAAGCTCTCCATGAAGACGTACATCGAGGCGAAGGCGGCGGCGACACCGGCCACCACCCGGGCGAACCCGAGGCTGCGGAGCAGGAAGTATGCGGATGGGGGCAGCGCCACCAGCCCCGCCATGGTCACCAGCTTGAAGGCGACCCCGTAGGGGAGCAGCACGTCGAGCAGCACGGTCACCATGGCCGGGATCGGAAAGTAGAAGTAGAGGGCGGGGAAACCGGCGTACCAGTCCATGCTCCACCCGAAGAAGCGACCGTCGGGCAGCAGGGCGTCCTTCAGGTACTGGGGCAGCAGCACATGGGCCCCCATGTCGCCACCCGCCGGGGTGTTGGCGATGAGCAGCGACGGGCTGGAGAAGCTGACGTTGAAGAAGGGAAAGCCGTCCGTGGCGGTCACCGACTGCACCACGCCCGACATGGCGAAGAGGATCACCAGGGAAGCCGCCGCCGCCAGCCACACCACGAGGACCTTGTCCGGGCGCTCGGTTGCAGGTGGGATGGTGATCGGCGGGGTTGGTGCGTCCTGTGGGCGGATCAGCGTGCTCGTCGACACGCTCCAAGGCTACCGAGCTGGAACGGCTACCTGGGGCACCGGGGTCTGGCCTTGATCTGGGGTGGCCGCATGGCCGACCGAACGCCCACCGAAGTGACCAACCTGGACCGCTACGGGAATCCCGCGCTGGACTGGAACCGGGCCCACGAGGCCCTGGCGGCCGGCCCAGCGGGCGGCACGTTCTTCCTCGGCACGACCGGACCCGACGGCCGCCCGCACGCGGCGGGCACCGGCGCCGTGTGGCTCGACGGCGACCTCTACGTCGTCAGCGGGCCGGGGACCCGCAAGTCGCGCAACCTGGCGACGAACCCAGCCTGCACCCTCTCGGCCAGCCCTTCCGGGATCGACATCGTCATGGAGGGCGAGGCGACCAGGGTCGCCGACCCGGCGACGCTGGAGCGGGTGGCCGCCACTACCGCGAAACCGCCGGCTGGCCGGCCGAGGTACAAGGGGATGCGTTCACCGCTCCGTACAACGCCCCGAGCGCCGGCCCCCACCCTGGTACCTGTACGCCGTCACCGTCCACACCGTCTTCGGCGTCGCTGGCGCCGAGCCGCACGGCACGACGCGCTGGCGCTTCGAGCGCTGACGTTCCATCATCGCCCGGCGAGGCTGCCGGCGAGGAGCCGAGGCAGTCGTCGATCCTGGTCAGCTGGATCGCGCCGTAGCCGATCACGAGGCCGGGTTGGGCAGGGCAGTGGAAGTAGTCGGCGAGTTTGTCGATGCCGACCTACGCCGGGATCGAGGTCGAGGAACGGGGCCTGTTCGCCGGTCCCCGCGGCCGCCAGATCGCCGGTGCTTCACGCTGATCAACTCGACCCCGTTCGACTACGGCACCGCCGAGCAGCGCACCGCCCGGCGGTCGCTGATCGCCACCCTGGAGCGGGCGCTGCGGCTGCACGAGCACCGGCCCGGCACGCTGGTCGAGCTGGCCGACTACCTCTATCAGCGCACCGGCGGCATGATCGGCAGTCTCTCCCAGATCGTCCGCCCCGCCAGTCCTGGCCATCGACGACGAGACCGAACGCATCACGCCCACCGGGGGCCAACCTGACTCACGAGCGGTTCAGCAAGGAGTCCAAGTCTTTGCTGCATCAAGCATAAGGGCGTGGCGGTCTCAGGCACCCGTGTGGGAGGTTGCGCAGGTCATGGGCATGTTTCTAACTCGTCTCACGGTGTCCGCGAGGGCCTCGGTCAGGTGCCGACGTAGGCCGCGAGGTGCTCGCCGGTGAGGGTAGAGCGGGCGGCGACGAGGTCGGCGGGTGTGCCCTCGAAGACGATCCGGCCGCCGTCGTGGCCGGCGCCGGGGCCGAGGTCGATGATCCAGTCGGCGTGCGCCATGACTGCCTGGTGGTGCGCGATCACGATGCCCGACTTGCCGACGTTGACGAGCCGCTCGAGCAGGCCGAGCAGCTGCTCGACGTCGGCCTGAACTATCGGCGCCCGCCGAACTCCCAGTCGTGGATCTCGACGTTGTCGTAGAGGCCGGCACGGGCAAGAGGCGCCGATGCGACCATCGCCTCGACCGCTGCGCGGTCGCGTCGCTCGATGAGCATCGCGTCACCAACCCACTCCCGACCGTCATCGGCAAGGAGCGGCCCGTAGGCGATCATGTGCTCGATGTTGCCAC
>JBPCMS010000065.1:0-7426 GCA_051002015.1 Acidimicrobiia bacterium | reverse complement strand
GGTCCCGGTGGGTCAGCGCCCGAAGGCACTCACCCGATCCCCGCTCCGGTTTCCCTTTGCGGCGACAAAGGCAAGCTACCGTCACCGACCGGGTGGGCGCAAGCCAGATCGCTACCTGGTTTTCGCGCACTCGTTCCGTTGTTTCGCGACCAGCGTCTCAGCCGGAGCGTCGAGGCCCCGACGCGCCGCCCGCCGGTGCGCACCCAGCGCCGGCAAGGAGCCGTCCCGGGTGTCGGCAGTGAGCTCGTGCCCCCCACGGGGCGAAGGCGCGGCCGGGTGCCGGTCGGGCCGGGTGCCGGTCGGGCCGGGTGCCAGTCTCGCCGGGTGCCGGTCGGGCCGAAGGCGCCATGGGAGTCGTCGGCCTGGCAACGGGGTCTGGCGCCGAACCGCCGTCGGAGCCGTCCGGAACGCGGAAAACCCCGAGGGAGCCTTGGCCGAAGCCTCAACCCTGTCGGGGTTCTCCTGTCCACCGGGATCGGGGCGGACCCCGTTTCCGGTGGAAGCGAGAGATTCGGGACGGCGCCCGTGCCCCCGAGGGGGCGGTCTCTCGCCGTGCTCTTCGAGCCGAAGCTCTCCGAGCTGCGAACCGGCCGAAGCTGGCTCACGATGCTCCCGGAGGTCCGGCTCGGTTTGTGGCCTTGCGGCTACCTCGATCCGGCGGTCCCGAAGGACCTCTCCGAGGGCTTCCCTCCTGAGCCGAAGCCCCGAAGGGAGCGGCACCGTATACCGCAGCGCCGGGGGGCGTCAAGTGGGGGCCACGGTTGGTTTTCGCGAGCGGATCGGCAGTTTTCGCGACCTCATACCACGGCCCGGTCCCGATCGATCCTTGTTCCCCGCAGCGAGACGCCAAGGCCGCCGTACCATGCCTCGATGGACGGGCTCCGTCACCCGTGGAGAATGACACGCTTGTGGTTTGTGTCACACCTGCGCCGTAGAGTGCCCGGCATGCAGACATCGACCCAGGAAACGCAGGCAACGGTGACCGGGCTGGCCGCCCCCCGCCTCCTCGAGACCCTCTCCCCGTCCCGGGCGAGCGACTTCAAGGCGTGCCCCCAGCTCTTCAAGTTCCGCGCCATCGACCGAATCGAGGAGCCCCCCAACGAGTACCAGGCGAGGGGCACCACGGCGCACCTCGCCCTGCAGCGTCTCTTCGACCTCCCCCCGCCCGATCGTACCCCGGAGCATCTGTTCGACCTCTTCCGCTCGTCGTGGATCGACGTGCGTGACCTCGAGTACCCCGACCTGTTCACCGACGTGGCAGACGAGCGCCGCTGGGGCATCGAGAGCCTCGAGGTCCTCGCCAACTACTTCGGGGTCGAGGACCCCTCCGCCATCGAGCCGGCCGAGCGCGAGCTCGACATGCGCGTGGTTCTCGGCGAGATGACCATCCGGGGCATCCTCGACCGCATCGACCGAACCGGGGACGGGCTGGTCATCACCGACTACAAGACGGGCAAGGCGCCCCCGGAGCGCTACGCCATCCCGGCCTTCTTCGCCCTCAAGGTCTACGCCCTGCTCATCAGGCAGCGCACCGGGGAGACCCCGGTCAGGCTCCGGCTGCTCTATTTGAACGGTCCCGTGGTGTACGAGATCCCGGTCAACGACGCCCAGCTCGATGCCATGGAGCGCCAGCTGACCGCCTTGTGGACCGTCATCGAAAGCGCCATTCGCACCGACCGGTTCCCCACCAGACCGAGCAAGTTGTGCGACTGGTGCGCCTACAAGAGCATCTGCCCCGCATGGGCCCAGCCCGATCAGGAGGTGGCCGCGTTCCTGATGCCATGATCCGGCTCGACCGGGTGTCGAAGGTATACCCGAGCGGCGACCTGCCCGCAGTCACCGAGCTGACGCTCGACATCGCCGAGGGTGACATCACCGTCCTGGTCGGACCGTCCGGCTGTGGCAAGACCACGACCCTCAAGATGATCAACCGGCTGATCGAGCCGACGTCCGGGACCATCGAGGTGGCCGGCCGGGACGTCACGTCGCTCAGCCCGTCCGAACTGCGCCGCAGCATCGGTTACGTCATCCAGCAGATCGGGCTCTTCCCCCACCGCACCATCGCCGAGAACATCGCCACCGTGCCCCGCCTCCTCGGCTGGGATGCGGGACGGACCGAACGCAGGGTCGATGAGCTGCTCGAGGTGGTCGACCTCGACCGGACGATGCGCAACCGCTATCCGTCCGAGCTGTCCGGCGGCCAGCGGCAGCGGGTCGGTGTCGCCAGGGCCCTGGCCGCCGATCCCCAGGTGATGCTGATGGACGAGCCGTTCGGCGCCGTCGACCCCATCGCCAGGGGTCGGCTCCAGGACCAGTTCCTCGAGCTCCAGCAGCGGCTGCGCAAGACCATCGTGTTCGTCACCCACGACATCGACGAGGCGATCAAGCTCGGCGACCGCATCGCCATCCTCAACGTCGGCGGTGTCCTCGAGCAGTACGACAGCCCGGCCGACACGCTGCGCGACCCCATCA
Organism: Acidimicrobiia bacterium; assembly: GCA_051002015.1. Lineage (GTDB taxonomy): Bacteria > Actinomycetota > Acidimicrobiia > Spongiisociales > UBA5794 > JACDBE01. The sequence continues at coordinate 4,954 of JBPCMS010000065.1, read as the reverse complement.
ACGCCTTCGTCGTCGACTTCCTCGGGTCCGAGCGCGGGCTGAAGCGGCTGTCCCTGCTCCCCATCAGCACGGTCCCGCTCGTGCCCGGTCCTGTCCTCTCCGCCGCCGCCACGGTCGCCGAGGCGCGTCGGGTCATGGCCGCCCACGGTGTCGACTGGATCGCCGTTGGCGATGGCGGCCGGCTCGATGGATGGGTCCCCGGCTCCGAGCTCGACGGCCGCCACGACCTCACCGACCTCCCGCTGCGGCGGTTCGAGGCGTGGCTCACCGTTGACGAGTCCCTCATCGACGCCCTCGACGTCGTGGTCACCTCCCACACGAGTGTGGCGGCGGTGTTCGACGGCGACCGCTACCTGGGGATGCTCACCGCCGACGCGATAGGGAGGGCGATCATCCAGTGAGCATCGACTGGGCATGGATCGGCTCGCACTTCGACGACATGTGGGCGGCGACCACCGAGCACCTCACCCTCACCTTCATCGCCGTGTCCCTCGGGTTGGTCGTCGCCATGGCGCTGTCGCTGGTGGCGCTGCGGTGGCGGTCGACCTACGGGCCGATCACCTGGTTCACCGGAATCCTCTACACGATCCCCAGCCTCGCCCTGTTCACCTTCTTCATCCCGTTCTTCGGGTTGAGCCTGATCACCGCCCAGATCGCCCTGGTCTCGTACACCCTGCTCATCCTCATCCGCAACATCGTCGCCGGCATCGACGGCGTGCCCGATGCGGTCATCGAGTCGGCGCGCGGGATGGGGATGACCGAGCGCGGCGTGTTCCTCGGCGTGCAGGTCCCGCTGGCGATGCCGGTGATCATCGCCGGCATCCGCATCGCCACCGTGTCCACCATCGGGCTGGTCACCGTCACCGCGCTGATCGGTCAGGGCGGGTACGGGGTGTTCATCCTGCGCGGCATCCGACGCCAGTTCCTCACCGAGACCCTGGTCGGCACCCTGCTGTCGGTGGCGCTGGCGGTGGTCGCCGATCTGCTCCTGGTCGCCCTGGAGCGCCGGGTCACGCCATGGAGGCACCGGAGGGAGGCGGTGTGATCGAGTTCCTCGGTGAGGTCGGCGCCTGGCTGGGTGATCCCGCCAACTGGACCGGGAGATCCGGCATTCCCAACCGGCTGTGGGAGCATGTGGCGGTGGCGGGGGTGGCGTTGGTCGTCGCCGGCATCGTCGCCCTGCCCACCGGGGTGGCGCTCGGTCACCGGGCCCGGGGGGGGGTGCTCGCCGTGTCGGCGGTGAACATCGGACGGGCCATCCCCTCGTTCGGGATCGTCGGCATCGCCTTCCCCATCACCCTCGCCCTCGGGCTGAGCCCGCTTGGCTACTGGGCGACGCTGGTGGCGCTGGTGGCGCTGGCCCTGCCCCCGATGTTCGTCAACGCCTACACCGGGGTCGGCCAGACCGACCCGGCGCTGGTCGAGGCGGCCCGGGGGATGGGGATGACCGAACGCCAGGTGCTCACCGGGGTCGAGCTGCCCCTTGCCCTGCCCGTGATCATGGCCGGGATCCGCACCGCCGCCGTGGAGGTGGTCGCCACCGCAACCCTTGGCGCCGTGGTCGGGTTCGGAGGGTTGGGACGTTTCATCATCGACGGGTTCGCCCAACGCAAGTTCGAGGAGGTGTTCGTCGGCGGGGTCGCCGTCGCCCTGCTGGCGATCGTCACCGAGACGACGCTGGGTTGGGTCCAGCGGCGCACCGACCACACCGGCCGCGCCAGGAACGGCCGGGTCCCGCAGCCGCTCGACGTCGACCACGTCGTCGATGCGGTTCCGGTCGGTTAGGTTTGTGCCCTGCCGCCCCCCAAGGCGGCACTCACCAGAGATTGGAGAAACCCATGCGGAAGCACCGCAACCGCGTCATCGGGGCGAGTCTCCTGGCGTTCGCCCTGCTGGGCGGCGCCTGTGGAGACTCGGGAGATGACGCCGCAACGATCGAAGGTCCTGCCATCGTCATCGGTGCCCAGGACTTCGGGGAGAGCGCCATCGTCGCCGAGATCTACCGGGGAGCGCTGGCATCCGCCGGCTTCACCGTGAGCGTCCAGGCCGTCGGTGGCTTCCGCGACCTCGAGCTCGCCGCCTTCGACAGCGGCGACATCAACCTGGCCCCCGAGTACGCCGCCTCGATGCTCGAGTTCCTCAACGACAACGCCGGCGAGGCGACGGGCGACGCCGGCGCCACCACCGACCTCCTCAACGGGTACCTGGCCGACGTCGGGCTGGTGGCCTTGGAGCCGTCCGATGCCGTCGACACCAACGCCTTCGTGGTCACCCAGGAGACGTCGGATTCGCTGGGTATCGCCACGTTGAGCGACCTGGCCGCCAACGGCGCCGACCTGGTGCTGGGCGGTCCGCCCGACTGCGAGACCAACCCGTTCTGCATCCCGGGGCTCATCACCACCTACGGTCTCGACCTCGCCGCCAACTTTCAACCGCTCGACGCCGGGCAGGTGACGGTGGCGGCACTGGAGGCGGGTGAGATCGACGTGGCCATCCTGTTCTCCACCAGCGGGGTCATCGCCGACCGGGGCTTCGTTCTCCTCGAGGACGACCAGGGGATGCTCGCCGCCGACAACGTGGTGCCGGTTGTCACCACCGAGGTGCAGGAGGCATATGGCGACGAGCTCGCCGACGTGCTCAATGACATCTCGTCGAAGCTGACCACCGCCGGCCTCACCGAGATGAACAAGCGGTTCGATATCGACACCGAGGACGCCGAGGACATCGCCGCCGACTGGCTGACGGACAACGGGTTCTGAGCCACCTCCCCCGCGGTCCGATCGACGCCCGGGCACCGAGCCCGGAACTAAACGTTACGGCGTAAGGGTTTCTGGCCCTCTGTGCCCCCGTGGTGCCGCGTTAGGTGAGACGGTGGCCCGTGTGGCGTCGAGCGCCAACGCCAGGGCGTCGAGATCGGAGCCGTACAAGTGGCCGTAGCGATCTAAAGTCATCGACGCGGAGGCGTGCCCCAACTGGTGCTGCACCGCCTTTATGTTGGCCCCCGTCGCGATCATGAGACTGGCGGCGCTGTGGCGCAAGTCGTGGGGCCGCAGCTTCGGGTCGGCACCTGCGGCGGCGACCGCCGGTGCCCACACCCGAGCCCTCCAGTTCGAGCCGTAAAGCGGCCCACCCCGCGGCGACGTGAAAACCAGGCCGTCGCCGTTCACCTCGGCGAGACGGTCGGCGAGACGGTCGGCCAGGAACCGTGGCACCGCCACCACCCGCGTCCGGTGAGACTTCGGCGACCCCCACACGAGCGCCCCGTTGAGTTCGGTGGCAGCCTCGGCCACCGTGATGCGCCCCGCCGCCACGTCGACCCGCGGTGCACGCAAGGCGACCATCTCTCCGAAGCGGAGCCCGACCCACCCGAGCACATCGACGACCAGCCCAGAGCCGGGTGAGACCTGTTCGGCGGCGTCGGCCAACGCGGTGAGCTGGGTGGCGTCGAGGAACCGAGGCTCACCGGCACGCACCGGCGGAGACTTCACCACCGCCGCCACATTTCGGACCACCAGGCCGTCACTGACCGCCTGGGTGAGCACCAGCGACAAGACACCGAGGGCGTGGCGGATCCTCGACGCCGACAGGCCCTCGCCGGCCATCCCGGCCACCCACTGACGCACCGAGGCCGAGGTGACCGAGCGGACCTCGAGCGCCCCGAACTCCGGGAGCACCCGGGAGGCGAGCAGTTCCCGGTAGCCGGCGACCGATTTGGGTTTCAACCCGTGGAGGCTCGCCACCCACTGCTCCGCCACCGCCGCCACCGTGACCCGACCTGCCCGCGGGTTCACCCACCCGTCGGCGTCGATCGCTGAGAGTTGGCCCCGGAGCCATTGCTGCGCCTCGACCTTGCGCGGGAAGGTGCGGGAGTGCTCCCGCCCGTCGGGGCCGCGGAACCGGGCACGCCACGGCCGGGACTTCCGGTCGGGGAGGCGTTGGATCGACCCGGCCACCGCTAGATGTGCACCACGTCGTACCCGTCGGCCAGCGCCTCGGCGGCGAGACGCTGCACCTCGGCGGCCGGTAAGTGGCGAGGTTCGTGGCGACCCACCCGGCACCGCATTTCGATCGTCCTGGCCACGTTTTCTGGCTGCAGGCGGATGCTGAGATTTGGCGTTGCACGGCTTGTCTGGGCCGCCGTCCAAAACGTCCCTTGTATCTTGGCCGCCTCCCAAGACATCCAGCGGGTGGCGCCCATCAACTGTGCCCGGTCGGGGTCGAGGCCTAGGCGGCGACGCTCTCGACGGCACACGGCGCACCGGAACTCGACCCGAGGGCCGACCCGATCACCGTCGACCCGATCACCGGTCAAATAGCGAGTCAGTGGCATCGTGGCGGTATAGTACCGGGAACAACCCACTACGTGGTCACGCCTTGCCTAAGGCCCGGGAGAGACCCGGGCTAGCACAACCAGAAGCGCCACACCTCGGCCGCCCCCGCCATCGGGCGAGCCTGGAGGTGTGCATTGCCGCCCGACCCGCTTTACCTCACCATCGGCGAAGTCGCCGACCGTCTCCGCACCAGCCGTCAAGCCATCTATCAGCAGCATTACCGCCGCCAGGCCCCCGGTTGCCTCGGTGTCAAGGTCGGCCGGCGCATCCTGTGGCGGGTCGCCGACCTGGAGTCCTGGTTCGACGAGAAGGCCGCCGAGGCCGCCGCTGAGATCCGGCCATGACCGGCCCGGAACGCGCAGCCGCCTCGGGTTCACCCGAGGCGGAGCACTCGTCATCGACCGTCACCCCGCAGGATAGCACCCTTCTCGCCGGTGCCTTGGGTCTCGCCGCAGCCGGGTGGCGCATCTTTCCGTGCCGCAACGACGTGACGGCCGATGGCCACAATTCGCCCCTCGGGGGGCTGCGGTGGCCGAAGCAGGCCACCACCGACCCGGAGACGATCCGCCGGTGGTGGACGAAATGGCCGGATGCGTTGATCGGTGGCGTCGTTCCGCCTGGGC
>JBPCMS010000064.1:0-32087 GCA_051002015.1 Acidimicrobiia bacterium | reverse complement strand
TGGGAGCGTCCAGCGTGGAGCAGCTCGACGAGAACCTCGACGCCCTCGACAACCTCGGGTTCACCGAGGACGAGCTGGCCGCCATCGATGCCCACGCCCAGGATGCGGGGATCGACCTGTGGGAGGCATCCCGCCTGGCGCGGTGACGGCGACCGGTCGGACCCACGCCGATGCGTCGGGTACGGTCTCCCGGTGACCGCACCGAGCGCCCTTTCCGCCGAAACGCTCGCCTGGTGGAGCGGTGGCCCGATGACACCATCGTGCCCTCGATGGCGGAGCGGTCGGAGATCTCGCCCGACGGGCGCCGCTACCTGTTCCATCTTCGGCCCGGGTTGAAGCGGTGGGAGCACCGACCCACCCCCGACCTGCATGGGGTGGTGACCGGATGGTGGCCGGGATACATGGACCCTGAATACTTCCTGAGGTTGCTGCTCCACAGCCGGGCGGCGGACAACTACGGGCGGTTCACCCGCCCTTCGATTCGCTCATCGAGCGGGCCCGCCGGGAGCTCGACGGGCGCACCAGGTTGCAGCTCTTCCACCGGGCCGATCGCATGGCGGTGGCCGAGCAGGTGGCCGCCATCCCGCTCGTGTACATCACCCACTTCAGCGTGGTCAACCCGTGGGTGGAGGGTGTCTGGGAGCTGGGCAAGTCCTGGGCCTCGTTCGCCGATCTCGTGATCGACGAGGGGGCGCAAGCGGCCGGGCGGGAGGCGCGCTCCTCCTAGTCTGCGGGATGCATCATCACCGGGTCGTGGGCAACCGAGCAGGGAGACGGGTCGTTGATCATCGTGATGCGCAACGGCGCCACCGCCGACGACATCGCCCATGTGGTCTCGCGACTGTCTGACATCGGCGCCGAGGCGCACGTCTCGAAAGGAAGGCACCGCACCGTGATCGGGGCCGTGGGTGATCGGGACGTGATCCAGGAGCTGCCCTGGGAGGCTTTCCCCGGGGTGGAGCGGGCGGTCCCCGTGCTCAAGCCGTTCCGCTTCGTCAGCCGGGACTTCCGCCAGGAGGACACCGTCGTCGAGGTCGGGTCGGTCGAGATCGGCGGCGGCCATTTCGCCCCCATCGCCGGGCCGTGCGCGGTCGAGTCGCGCGATCAGCTGTTCGCCGCCGCCGAGGCGGTGACTGCCGCCGGCGCCCGCATCCTGCGCGGCGACGCCTTCAAGCCCCGCACCTCGCCGTACGCCTTCCAGGGTCTCGGCGAGAAGGGTCTCGAGTTGCTCGCCGAGGCACGCCAGGAGTTCGGGCTGCCCTTCGTCGCCGAGGTGCTCGACCCCCGCGACGTCGAGCTGGTGGGGGCATACGCCGACCTGATCCGGGTGGGCACCCGCAACATGGCCAACTTCACGCTGCTCTCCGAGCTTGGCCGCCAGGACACCCCGGTGATGCTGAAACGGGGGTTCACCGCCACCATCGACGAGTGGCTCAACGCCGCCGAGTACATCTACAAGGAGGGCAACCACAACGTCGTCCTCTGCGAGCGGGGGATCCGCACCTTCGAGACGGCCACCCGCAACACCCTCGACATCTCGGCCGCCCCGGTGATCAAGGGCTTGTCACACCTGCCCATCATCATCGACCCCTCGCACAGCGCCGGGCACCGCAGGCTGGTGGTCCCGCTGGCCCGGGTGGCGGTGGTGTCCGGCGCAGACGGGTTCATGGTCGATGTCCACGCCGACCCGGAGAACGCCGAGGTCGACGGCGCCCAGGCCATCCTCCCCGAGGAGTTCGCCGCCCTGATGGACGACGTCAGGGCGCTGGCCGAGGTGATGGGGCTGGAGCTCTGAGTTCGGCCGGCATTCTCGGCACCGGTCTGATCGGCGGCTCGATCGGTCTCGGGCTGCGGCTGGCCGGGTGGGACGTCGCCGGGTGGGACCCGGACCCCGCCACCCTCGCCGGCGCCGTCACCCGGGGCTGCGTCGAGGCGGTGGGCGATGCGGCCGCCATCCTCGACGCCCCGCTCGATCTGCTCGTCCTCGCCGGTCCACCCGCCGCCGTGCTCGAGACGGTGGCGACCGCAAGGACCGGCAACCTGGTCATGGACGTGGCCGGGGTGAAGGAGCCCGTGGTCGCCGCCAACCGGCTGGCCCGGTTCGTGGGAACCCACCCCATGGCGGGCCGGGAGGTGCCCGGCCCCGAGGCGGCGTCGCCGACGCTCTTCCGTGGCGCCGCCTGGGTGGTTGTCGGCGACGGCGCCGCCGAGACCGATCTCGACTTCGTCGAGCATGCCGTAGCGCTGCTCGGCGGCCGACCCGTACGGATGACCGCAGCCGATCACGACACCGCCGTCGCCGTGGTCTCCCACCTGCCCCAGCTGCTCGCCTCGGCCCTGATGAACGAGGCCACCGACCGCACCGATGTGCTCGATCTGGTCGCCGGGAGCTTTCGCGACCTGACCCGCGTGGCAGCCTCCGACCCCGCCCTGTGGGTCGATCTGCTCCGGGCGAACCACCGACCGCTGGTAGAAACGATCGACGACTACATCGACCGGCTCCGCCGGTTGGCGACCGCCCTCACCGACATCGATCCCGGCGCCCTGCGGACGGAGCTTGCCCGAGCAGCGACGGCCCGCCGCAACCTGGGGCCGCCGCTGGCGGCGGTGCGGATCGCCCTCGCCGACCAGCCGGGCGAGCTGGCCCGGGTCGGCCATGCCCTGGAGACGTGCCACGTCGACGTGCGCGACCTCCAGCTCCGCCACGCCCCCTTCGGGGGCGGTGGGGTGCTCACCATCTCGGTCCGCGCCGGCGACGAAGCGGCGATGCGGGCGGCGCTGACCTCCGAGGGCCTGCTCGTCACCGACTGACCAGATCGGCGGCGGTGCGGCGCCGTTGCGAGCGCAGACTGCCCCGCTGCCGGGTACCGGCGGCTGCCCGGGTGCTTGCTCGGTGTATGGGTTGTTCGGTTCGTCGATTGTGATCCCGGGTTGGTTGCCTCCTCTGTCGTCTGTTCCGGCGGTGTTCGTTGTGGCGCCGTTGGTCCGGGCCGTTGGGGTGGGCATGGAGAACGTATCAACCGGGTGTGACATGTTTGGCGGGGTGCATGGGGAAGGGAGCCCACGAAGGGTTCCGGCATCGGCGGTGTGCGCGGGTGGATTCGTGCCCACGTGCGAGGATGACGTGATGCGACGGGATCTCGTCCGGCGTCTGCGCCGCCGACCACCACCGGACGCAACCTCCAGCCTGCAATCACAGATGGAGGGCGTCCTGGCCGTGCTGCCCACCATCGAGGCACGATCACCGGTCCCGACGGGTGGGCCCACCCGTTTGGAGGTGAGGGGCAGGCTGGCGACGAATCCACAGCGCCCCGGTCCCACGGGACCGGTCCCCTTCGAGGAGATCGTCGGGGAACCAATGGCCGCGGCGCGCATGGTTGACGCCGCTTCTTCCGCCACCTCCATCCGGCTGTCCAAGTTCAGCTCGGGTTCGGCGATACGGGCACGGGTGGTCTACGACACTCCCCCGGGGTTCCTGTCGATGAAGCTGGTCGTCGGGGAGCGATCGGAGCAGGCGCCGGTCCGCGCCGCGGTCGGGGTCAGGCGGGCGATGGGGGCCTTGTCCCCGCTGCCCGCTCCGCCGCTGATCGCCTGGGGTCAGCGGCGCCGGTTCGCCTACCTGCTCGAGCCCTTGGTGCCGGGCAGCCACCCGAGATCGGTCGAGCACCGCGTCGAGGTGGGGCGCGGCCTGAGCGATCGGCTCATCACCGGGTACGACTCGGGCGCGGTGGAGCAGCGGGGTGCCCCCGGCTCACCCCGAGGCCGGAACCCACCTCGGTGACCTGATCGGGCGGCTGGGATGGTCCCCTGAGTGGCCGCCGGCGAGCGAGGTGCTCGGGATCGCCGCCGAGTTGATCCCGACCTCACGGACCGTGCCCACCGGCTGGACCCACGGCGACCTGGTGTTCTCCAACATCATCGCCAACCCGCCCGGGCCGATCATCGTGATCGACTGGGAGTACGCCGCCATCCGCCCCGTGGCGGCCGACCTGGGCAAGCTCGCCGGCTCGATGCCCGGTCACACCGGTGTTGACGCCGTCTTGGAGCGCGGGGAACGGTCTGCTTCGTTCTCTGCGCCGGGTGGATTGACGCTCAGGGAACAGCTGATGCGGGTCTACCTGCAAGAGCTGTCCTGGTGGGAGCCGAAGCGGCAGCGGGCCGTCGCCTCCGGCCGGCTCGACGCCTTCGACATCTGGGCCCGTCGACGGATGCAGCTGCTCACCCGGGTGCTCGCTGCCTGACCCCCCGGCCGCCCGCTCAGGTCACCGTGGCGAGCAGGTCGACCAATGCGGCGGCGCCGACGGCGATACCGGTCTCGATGCACGCCTCGTCGATCTCGAAGATGCCCGAGTGGAGATCGACGCTGCGATCGGGCACAGCCGCACCGAGACGGATCAGGGCACCGGGGACGGACTCGAGGTACCAGGCGAAGTCCTCGGCGCCGAGGCTCTGGTAGGTGGTGACCACGTTGTCCCCTCCGAGCAGTTCCCGACCCGCCCGCTCGAAGGCGGCGACGACGACGGCATGGTTCACCACCGGGGGAGCACCCCGTTCGTGGTGCACCTCGGCGGTGGCGCCGAGCGGCGCCACCAGATCGTGGACGTGCTGTTCGACCAGCTTGGGCAAGGTGCGCCACAGATCGAGGTTGAGCATCCTGGCGGTCCCGCCCAGCTCGATCTCGGTGGGGATGACGTTCTCCGCCCCTCCCCCGCTGACCCGGCCGAACACGACCACGAGCGGTTCGCGGGGGTCGACCCCGTGGCGGAGCAAGGCGGGCAGCTCGGTAAGCACCCTCCCGGCGGCGTATGCCAGGTCGACGGTCTGATGGGGGCGTGAGGTGTGGCCGCCCGGCCCCGACAACCGGATCACCATCCGGTCGGAGGCGCCGGTGATCCCGCCGAGGCGGAGCCCGATCCTGCCCGCCGGCAGCGCCGGGTCGACGTGGAAGGCGGCGATGGCGGAGACTCCGTCGACGGCCGATTCGGCGCACATCGCCTGCGCCCCACCCGGGATGCATTCCTCGGCGGGCTGGAACAGGAACCGCACCGTGCCCCTCAGACCGGGGTAGCGGGTGATGGCGGTGGCGATCCCCACCCCGATGGCGGTGTGGGCATCGTGCCCGCAGGCGTGCATCACCCCGGGGTGCTCGGATCGGAACGGTATATCGGTGCGCTCCTCGACGGGAAGCCCGTCGAGATCGGCGCGGAAGGCGACGACGGGGCCGCCCTCCCCGATCTCGACGGTGAGCCCGGTCCCCTGGGGACGGATCCGCGGCTCGAGCCCAAGGTCGTACAGCCGCTCGGCCACCTTGCGAGTGGTGCGGTGCTCGCTCCAACCGACCTCGGGGTAGCGATGGAGGTCGCGCCGAAGCTCGACCATCTCGGGGGCGACGGCACGGGCGAGCTCGCCGAATGCGTTGGGGGAGCCCATAGAGGCCGGGATTCTAACGGTGAGCGCCTCCGCCGCGGCGAACCGGAGGTTCTCCGGGGTAACTTGGCGGCGTTCGGGGTTGGCACGACCGATGGGAGGATCGACGTGGACGACACAGGCTTGTCGGCGGGACCGTCGTTCACCGTCGGGATCGAGGAGGAGTTCAAGATCGTCGATCTCGAGACCCGCGATCTGGTCCGCGACCTCCCCGACGGGATGATGGATGCCATCGCCGAGGTGGCGCAGGGTCAGGTGGGCCCCGAGTTCATGCGCTCCCAGATCGAGGTGGGGACCCCGATCTGCACCACCATCGGCGAGGCCCGCTCCGAGCTGGCCAAGCTGCGGCTGGCGGTGGCCACCGAGGCCAACCGGCACGGGCTGGCCCCCATCTCGGCGAGCACGCATCCGTTTGCCGCCTGGGCCGATCAACTCAACACCGACAAGGAGCGCTACAACGCCCTGGCCGAGGCCATGGGCGGGGTGGCCCGCCGGCTGCTCATCTCGGGGATGCACGTCCACGTCGGGGTCGATGACGAGGAGCTCCGTATCGACCTGATGAACCAGGTGTCGTACTTCATGCCCCACCTGCTCGCCATCAGCACCTCGTCGCCGTTCTGGCACGGGATCGAAACCGGGCTCAAGAGCTACCGCACCTCGGTGTTCCGGGCGCTGCCCCGCACCGGGCTCCCCGACGAGTTCTCGTCGTGGTCGGACTACCGCCGCCACGTCGGGGTGCTGGTCCAGGCGGGGGTGATCGAGGACGCCACCCGGCTGTGGTGGGACCTGCGCCCATCCGACCGCTACCCGACGCTGGAGATGCGAGCCTCGGACATCTGCACCAACATCGACGACGGGATGACGGTGGCGGCGCTGTACGTGTCGCTGCTCAGGATGCTCTACCGGTTCCGCAAGGGCAACCAGCGGTGGCGCACCTACTCGCGCATGCTGCTCAGCGAGAACATGTGGCGGGCGCAGCGCTACGGGACCTCGGCCGGGCTGATCGACTTCGGCCGGGGGATCATCATCCCCTACGACGAGCTGTACGAGGAGATGCTCGAGCTGGTGGCCGAGGATGCCGAGGAGGCCGGTTGCCAGGCCGAGCTGGACCACGGCCGCCTGATCCTGGAACGGGGCACCAGCTCCGACCGGCAGCTCGCTGTGTACCACGGGGCCCTGGAGGAGGGCGCCGACCAGCCCGAGGCGCTGCGCCGCGTCGTCGACTTCCTGGTCGAGGAGACGGTCCGGGACCTTGTGACCCCCCAAGGAGATTTCTTAGGACCGAAGCGCGTCATGAGAGACGCGAAAAGATCCTAAGAAAACGGGACCTGTGACCCCCGCAAGATTTCTTAGAACCGAAACGCGTCGCCGGTGACGCGTTCGGGTCCTAAGAAACGGGAGATGCGGTCCCGCTCCTAACCTCACCGCCATGTCGCTGCGTGTCGCCTGCGCCCAGGTCAACCCCAAGGTGGGGGATATCGCCGGCAACGCCGCAATCGTCGCCGAGGCGATGGCATGGGCCGAGGCCGAGCAGGCGGATGTGCTGCTCCTCCCCGAGCTGGTCATCTCCGGCTACCCGCCCGAGGACCTGGTGCTGCGCGACGAGTTCGTCGACGACGGCATCGACGCCATCGGCGCCCTGGCCGCCCGCTCCGGCCGCACCGTCACCGTGGTCGGCTTCGTCGACCGGCTCGACCAGGATGACATCGTCAATGAGGACATCTTCGAGGATTCCCGCCCCCGCCGCCTCGCCAACGCCGCCGCCCTGATCGCCGACGGACGCATCGTCGGCGTCTACCACAAGGTCCTGCTCCCCAACTACGGGGTGTTCGACGAGGCCCGCTACTTCGCCGCCGGGGGCAATCCCGACCGGGTGTGGGACATCGCAGGCGTTCCCGTCGGGGTCTCCATCTGCGAGGACATCTGGGGCGCCGACGGGTCCCACATCGACCAGGTGGGGGCCGGCGCCCGGGTGCTGCTCAACGTCAACGGCTCGCCCTATCACCGGGGCAAGGGGGCCGAACGGGCCGAGCTGATCGGCGGGGTCGCCCGCTCGCTCGGCGTCCCCGTGGTCTACCTCAACATGGTCGGGGGCCAGGACGAGCTGGTGTTCGACGGTGACTCGATGGTGTTCGACGCCGCCGGGGGGCTGCTGCACCGAGCCGGCCAGTTCACCGAGGAGCGGTTCATCGTCGAGGTCCCCGTCGACGACCGACGCCCCGATCCGGTGCCCTCGGGCCCGCCCCGGCTCGGCGAGGAGGAGGAGGTGTACACCGCCCTGGTCACCGGGTTGGGGGACTACGTGCGCAAGAACGGGTTCTCCGGCGTCCTGGTCGGGCTGTCGGGCGGCATCGACAGCGCCCTCGCCGCCGCCATCGCCTGCGACGCCCTCGGCCCCGAGGCGGTGTGGGGGGTCACCATGCCCTCCCGCTACAGCTCCGAGGGGTCGTGGCGAGATTCCGAGGTGCTGGCCGAGCGGCTCGGCTGCCGCTTCGACACCATCCCCATCGACGGGATCTTCCAGGCATACCTCGAAGGGCTCGCCGCCCCGTTCGAGGGCACCGAGCCGGGGATAGCCGAGGAGAACCTGCAGGCCCGGATCCGGGGTGCGGTCCTGATGGCGCTTTCCAACAGGTACGGGCCGATGGTGGTGGCCACCGGGAACAAGTCGGAGATGGCGGTGGGGTACGCCACCCTCTACGGCGACATGGCCGGCGGCTACGCCGTGCTCAAGGACGTGTTCAAGACGCTGGTGTATGACCTTTGCCGATGGCGCAACCGCAACGGTGAGGTGATCCCGGAGGCCATCATCAACAAGGTGCCGTCGGCCGAGCTGCGCCCCGCCCAGAAGGACAGCGACTCGCTGCCCGAATACGCGGTGCTCGACGAGATCCTGCGCCGCTACGTGGAGGAGGACGAGTCGCTGGCCGACATGGCCGCCGCCGGGCTCGATCCATCGCTGGTGCGGAGGGTGGTGCGGATGGTCGACCGCAACGAGTACAAGCGCCGCCAGGCGGCGCCCGGGGTGCGCATCACCCAGAAGGCGTTCGGCAAGGACCGGCGGCTGCCCATCAGCAGCGGCTACGACGAGGACACCCCGGTGCACGCCGGCTTCGTCCCGCTCGAGGGGGAGGCCTGATGCGTCTGGGCCCGGTTCTGATCGACGGGGTGCCGACCGACCACGCCGCCGTCCCGCTCGACGACATCGCCGTGCAGCGGGGCTACGGCTGCTTCGAGACCATCCGCTCCTACCGGGGCGTCCCCTTCCGGGCCGACCGGCACCTCGCCCGGCTGGCGGTGAGCGCCGAGCGGCTGGGGATGCCGCTGCCACCGCAGGACGACCTGCCCGCCTGGGTATCCGACCGGGCCGCCGAGGGCGACTGCTCGGTGCGGGTGATCGTCACCGGCGGGGTCGACGCCGAGCACCCGGGGACCGGCTCGCACACGCTGGTGTTCGCCGAGTCGTTGCCTTCGTTGCCCGAGGCAATGCGGCTGCTGCCGGTGGTGGCGCCGTGGCATCCCGACGGCGCCTGGTCGGGACTCACCGGCGCCAAGACCCTGTCGTACGCCCCCAACATGGAGGCGAAGCTGGCCGCCACCCGCTCCGGGTTCGACGACGCGGTGCTCATCGGCCGCAGCGGGACCGTGCTCGAGGGACCCAATTCGAGCATCGCCTGGATCAGGGGGGATCGGCTGGAGTATCCCGAGCTGGAGCTGGGGGTGCTCGACTCGATCACCGTCGCTGCGGTGTGCGAGCTCTCCCCCGGGGTCGGGCTGCGCCCCACCCCGGGACGGTTCCTTCTCGACCGGATGCTCGACGCCGATGAGATCATGTCGCTGTCGACGTTGCGTCAGGTGAAGCCGGTGGTGACTGTGGGCGACCGGCCGTTCGACCGGGGGGAGCGGACGGCGGCGCTGGCCGAGGCATTCGACGACCTGGTGGTCCACGAGCGCCGGTTGGAGGGGGTCTTGGACCCATGAGCTCGACCCTCGCCCTGCTCGGTGCCGTCGACCGTCTCTACCAGCAGGTGGTCACCGATCCGGTCGGATGGCCGCCCCATGCTCTGGCCGAATGGGCCGAGGAGCTCGCCGCCGCCGGCCCCACCAGGGAGCAGACCAGGTTGCTGCGGCGCTGCCTGCGGGTGGCGGAACGGCTCCAGCGCTACTGGATGGACCCGGCCACCGGGGTCACCTCCGCCGACTGGCGGTCGCGGGTCGACATCGCGGTGGGGGTGCCGGCGTGGCGTCCCCCCCTCGACCTGGCTCGGCTCGGGCTGGAGACCGAGCCATCCGAGGCGCTGTTCGACGAGGTGGCCGGGCGGTTCCGGGTGGTCCATTCCCGGTACTTCATGGATGGGATCGATTACCAGACCTGGTCGTCCGGGTCGGGCGATACCTCTCGCTAAAACACCCCCCGGGTACAATGCCCCTCATGCGGATACGAATCACCCTGGTCGCCGTCGCCGGGGCCGCCCTGCTCTCAGGGTGCGCCGGTGACGACGGCGATGCCACCACCACCAGCGCCGGCACCGCCAACGACACCGTCACCTCGTTGCCGGGATCGGACAACGGTACCGGAACCACCGTGACCGGTGGCGACACCACCTCCACCGTCGCTCTGGCCGATCCGGTGATTCCCACATGGACGATCGCCAGCAGCGAGGACGGCGACGGGGGTGCCACCGTGGTCGTGGTGCTCGACCCCGAGTCGTACGATTCGCTCACCGACATCGATCTGCAGAACGTGATCGCCGATGTCGTCGACAGCGAGGACCCGATCCTTGTCGCCCATGTGGTCGACGATCCCGCCGTCGCCGAGACGGTGCTGATCGAGGACCCGACCCCGGCCCAACGCCGCCAGCTCGACGTCCATTACCTGGCCAGGCTCGAAGAAGGCTTCCGGATCGTGTTTGTGGGCCCCTTCGCCGACACCGCCGCCGTGGTGCTCGGCTCCTAGCCTGGCAACAGCAGCAGCGCCGTAAGCAGGAAGCCGCCGAAGCCGACCAGGTCGGTGACCGCGGTGAGGAAGATGTTCGACCCCAAGGCGGGGTCGAAGCCGAGCCGGCGCAGGATCAGCGGGAGCGCACCCCCGACCACCCCGGCCACCACCAGGTTCATCGCCACCGAGATCGCCATGATCTCGCCGAAATGGGCTGAACCGGTCAGGAGCCCGGTGGCGAAGCCGGCAACCGTGGCAGTGACGGCCGCATTGACGATGGCGATCAGCAGCTCACGCCTGATCGCCCGCCGCGCCCGACCCGGCCCCAGCTCGCCCACCGCCATCGCCCTGATCGTCACCGCCAGGCTCTGGGCGCCGGCGTTGCCCCCGACCCCGGCGACCATCGGCATCAGGGCGGCGAGCAGTGTCTCCCCCCTGATCACCGAGTCGAACCGGGAGATCACGAAGGCGACGACCCCGGCCGCCACCAGGTACACCCCGATCCAGGGAAGTCGGTGGCGGGAGGACTCGAGCACCGGGGTGAAGATGGTCTCCTCGTGGCCGGCGCCCACCATCACCGCGATGTCCTCGGACGCCTCCGCGGCCACGGCCTCCATCGCCTCGTCGACCTTCACCATTCCCAGCAGCACCCGGCGGTGGTCGACAACGGGCACGGCCAGCAGGTGGAATCGCTGGATCAGCTCGGACACCACCTCGCGGTCGGCCTCGGGGTGAACGTAGTAGGGGTCGGTGACCATCACCTCGTCGAGACCCTGGCCGGGGCGGGAGAAGACCAGATCGCGGAACGAGATGACGCCATGGAGATGGTTGTCGTCGTCGACCACGTACACGTACGAGATGTTCGATCCGAGATCCTCGTGGAGATGGCGGAGCCGCTCGATCGCCTCGCCCGTGGTCAACCCGATGGGGAGGGCGGCGACGTCCCTGGTCATCAGACCGCCGGCGCTGTCGGCGGCGTACCCGAGCAGCTCGCCGATCTGGGCCGCCGTCTCCGGGTCGATGGCGGCGAGCACCTCCTCCCGGACCTCGTGGTCGAGGGCGGCGATGAGGTCGGCCGCCTGGTCGGTCTCCATCTCGGCGACGGCGAAGGCGGCCTCGGACGGGGAGAGCTCTTCCAGGATCTCGGCGGCAGCCTCCGGGTTCATCTCATCGAGGACGTCGCCGACATCCACCGCCTCGAGCCCGGCGAGCAGATCGGCGGCGGTGCGCGAATCCAGCGCCTCGAGGATGTCTGCGGCGTTCTCCGGATCGTCCTCGACCAGCTCCTCCCACTCGGCCTGGTGGGCGTCGATGTACTCGCCCGCCTCCTCGGGACGGCGTCGAGCCAGGTCGCGGAGACCTTCGGTGAGCAGGCGCGGTCGGAGGAAGCGGAGTTTCATGGGCGCTGCCGATGCTAGGTCGGGGTTCTGCGGGGATGAATCTGGGCACGACCGGACCCCCCAGGGGGGAGAGGGGATCCGGTCGTTGGCCCGGATGAGAACCGGGACGCGGCGATACTACCGAACGGCCCCGGGCGGCGTCGGGCTTCTACGTTGCCTCCGCCGGGAGCGGCTAGCTTTCGCGTGAATGGTTGATCCGGGCCATCAGGCGGAAGACATAGGGGCGGCGCGGCTCGAAGCCATCGCCGACGCCCTCGGCATCGGCGGGATCGCCCGTCACATCTTCCTGTGCGCCGAGCAGACCAAGCCAAGATGCTCGTCGTTGGAGGAGAGCGCCGCCGTGTGGCGACACCTCAAGATGAGGTTGAAGGAGCTGGGGCTGACCTCCGCACCGCCCACCTGGCAGGGCATCGCGGTCGACCAGCCGCCCCCGAAGACCGTTTCCCGAACCGGCGGGACCGTGCTGCGCACCAAGGTCGACTGCCTGCGGTTCTGCGAGCAGGGGCCGATCGCGGTCGTGTACCCGGAGGGCGTGTGGTACCACTCGGTCGACGTCGAGACGATGGAGCGGATCATCACCGAGCATCTGTTGGGAGGCCGGCCCGTGGTCGAGAACATCATCAGGATCGATCCCTTGTCGTGAGGATCGCTCGGCTGCTCGGTCTCGGTGTCACCGGTTGGGTGGTGTGGCGGATGTTCGGCCCCGACCCCTCACCGACGTTCACCGGGCCCCAGATTCGACCGGTGCGGGCGCCGGGCCGCTCGGTGTTCGTCGGCGACGCCGAGTTCTTCGTGCGTGAGATCGGGCCCGAGGATGCCCCGCCGATCGTGCTCATCCACGGGTGGAGCTTCGACGGCGAGATGACCTACTTCCGCCTCATCGAGAGGCTGCACGCCGAGCGCAGGCTGTTGGTTCCCGACATGCGCAACCACGGCAAGTCCGACTGGATCAGGGGCAACTACGACATCTTCGATCTCGCCGACGAGATTGCCGGTGTCCTCTACGCCATCGACGCGCCACGGGCGACGGTCATGGGCTATTCGCTTGGTGGGATGGTGGCCCAGGAGTTGGCACGCCGCCACTCGGCATTGGTGGGCCGGCTGGTGCTCGCCGCAACCGCGGCCCGCCCGGTCCCGGCTCGGCGGCTGGCGGCGAGGGCGTCGTTCTGGCTCGGCGCCGGTTTGGGCCACATCAGCTCGTTCGAGTCGACCCGGGTCACCGAGACCTTGCTGCGGCGCAAGGAAGGGATCAGCCCGGCCGAGGCCCGCTGGCTCGACCACGCCCTGCGGCGGCGTGATCCTCATCTGTTCTTCCAGGCGGGGTCGGCGGCGTGGCGGTTCGATTCGAGATCGTGGGTCGGCTCGCTGGCGGTGCCCATCGCCGTGGTGGTGAACACCAGGGACTGGGTGGTGCCGTCGGCGGCGCAGCGGGAGCTGGCGGAGCTGGCCAAGCCGGACGAGGTGGTCGAGATCGACGCCGGTCACGAGTCCATCCTGACCAGACCCGATCCATACGTCGATCTCCTGCTGCGGCTCACCGCTCGGGAGGTCGGGCCGGGGTAAAGAGACGACGCGATGAGGGTGCGGCCTGGGGCCGCACCCTCATTCCCCCTCAACCGGCCGTTGGGCCGGCCCACTCACCGGTAGCTCGAAGCACCCGGAGCGGTTCTGGACGCTGCGGGGCGGTCCGCCGGCGCCACGGCCAGCATCCGGTTGAGCTCAGCCACATCGTGTGAGATGTCGATGGTCGGGACGAGGGACGCGAGGTGCATCTGCTCGGCGACATCGAACAAGTTCTCGATGGTCGGGCCAATGCCTGGGAAACGGCCATGGAATCTCAGCCCTGCCTTGTGACGCGGCGACTGACGCCGAGACGGCAAGACCGGGAGCAGACGCTCCCGGCCCGGCACGACTCACATGTTCCGATTCAGCCGTCGGTGCGGCGAAGCCTGAAGGCCACCATCGAGCCGACCCCGAAGATCATGGCGAGCAACCCGTAGAGGGTCTTCATGTCGGCACCGGTATCGGCGTGGCTCCCCGGTGCCTGAGGCGTAGTGCCCGTGGGAGGCGTCGTCGGACCCGTCACACCGGTGGTGGTGGTGACCGCCGGCTCGGTGGTGGTCGTCGACTCCGACGGCGGCGTTGTGGTGGTGGTGGTGGTTGGCGGCGTTGTGGTGGTGGTGGTGGTTGGCGGCGTTGTGGTGGTGGTGGTGGTTGGCGGCGGCGGCGCGCACATCGGTGTCGTGATGACGTTGTTATCCAACGTGACGGCGCCGTTGCGTGCCAGCGCTCGACCCTCGATGGTCGTGCCGGTGGTCACGGTGATCGATGTCAACGCCAGGATGGTTCCCCTGAAGGTCGAGTTCGTTCCGAGAGTGGCGGAGCTGCCGACCTGCCAGAAAACGTTGCACGCTTGGGCACCGTTGATGAGGTTCACCGTGCTACCCGATGCCGTAATGAGCGTCGAGCCGATCTGGAAGATGAACACGGCATCGGGGTCCCCCTGGGCATCTAGGGTGAGGGCACCAGTCAACTGAGCTGACGACGAGAAGCAATAGACGCCCGAAGTGAGTGTGAGCCCGCCCAGATCCTGACCCGTCAGGTCAGTATCGCACGCCCGTCCGGCGGCATCGTTGTACGCGATGGTCAGATCGGATTGGGCCTGCGCGGCGACGGCGTCCCCAGCGTGGATCGTCCCTAGCACGATCCCGGGCGGGAATCCCGTGATCGCGGTACCTGGGCTCACCCCGAGGTCCCCATCGATCACGCTGGGACCGGTGTTGGTCACCGCCGAGCCGGCCAGAACCGCGAAGCTCCCGGCCGTCCCGAGGCCTACGGGCGCCGGTGCCGCGCTCGCCGTAGGCTGGGCCACCAGAAGGACGACGGGCAGCAGGGCGACCACCAAGGCTGGCAGGGAGAGGACGAGGCGCCGACCGCTCGTGCGTCCGTCACGACGACCAATGCTCATGAGCCTCCCCTATCGAAGCGGTGATGAGGTAAAAATAGGGAGAGGATGCAAGATTTGTCAAGACAAATCCAGGAAGGCCATCGACCGCACCCCCGACGAGCGCACGCCGGAGGCGGCCGTTGCGTCTGGCCGCCGAGGCCACGACCGATCGGTAGGGGCCGCACGGCGCCCCAGCAGGGGATGGCCGGGGTAGGGAGACGACGCGATGAGGGTGCGGCCTGGGCCGCACCCTCATTCCCCCCTCAACCGGCCGTTGGGCCGGCCCACTCACCGGTAGCTCGAAGCACCCGGAGCGGTTCTGGACGCTGCGGGGCGGTCCGCCGGCGTCACGGCCAGCATCCGGTTGAGCTCAGCCACATCGTGTGAGATGTCGATGGTCGCGGCCAGTGCCTGGAAACGGAGTCTCTCGGCGACCTCGAACGAGTTGTCGACGGTCGGGACCAGGGACGCGAGGTGGATCTGCTCGGCGACATCGAACGAGTTGTCGGTGATCGGGGCCAGTGCCTGGAAGCGCAGTCGCTCGGCGACATCGAACGAGCTGTCGGTTCCCGCGCCCTCGGTCGCCAGGCGAGCCTCGGACAAGGCCCGCATGTCGGCGCCCCACTGGGCGGCGACGCTGTCGGCCGCCGACCCGGTGGTACCGCCGCTGAAGGCGGAGAAGGCAGCGGCGGCGGCGATGATGATCATCAGCGACGCCAGCGAGAACAGGAGCATCGAAGGCGATGGGCCGTCGGACTCTGCACTGGGGGAGGAGACGGTGGCAGGGTGGGTCATGGTTGATGTCCTTTCGGGTCCGTAGTGGTGGTGGTGCCGGGTGATGCGATGACGATTCGGGGTTCCCTGATACGTCGACCTGCGGTGTGGATGTCGCTGCGCCGGACGCGACGTGGGTGCGGCCTGTGCCGCACCCACGTTTTCCCTCAACCGAAGCACGGTTGCCCAGTGCTCCCGGCCCGAATCAGCGAACGTTCGGGTTCGGATAGCCGTCGGTTGTCGAGGCGAGCCTCTCCATCCGGTTCTGCTCGGCGACATCGAACGAGTTGTCGCTTGCGAAGGCGGCCACTGCCGCCAGCTGCTCCATATGGATCTGCTCGGCGACATCGAACGAGTTGTCGACGGTCGGGTCGATCCCGTTGGCCAGCTGCGCCTCTCGTGCCTGGGCGGCGGCGTACTGCCTGGCGGCTTCCAGCCGGGCGGCGCCCGATGCGGCCACGCCGGCCGCAAGCTTCTGGTTGGCCAGCAGCTCACCGTATGTGTCCACGGAGTCGGGCTGGGAGTTGGCGATGTACTCGGCGAAGTTCCATCCGGTTTCGGCCCCGGCAGCGGTTGCCGTCGGGGTGTCGTCCCGGAGGGCGACGATCCCTGCGGTCACCGCGGCGGCGACGACGAGCGACGCCACCGTGATCCTGACCAGGGAGCCGTTGGGGCCGGTGGCGACGGGCGTGGCCTTGGTCGGAACCTGGGCTGCCGCGTCTCCACTGGCGGTTGCAGATTGGGTCATGGCGTTGTCCTTTCGGGACGATGGGTGGTTGCCGGGCGATGAGAGAGCGAAGAGCTTCTCCAGATACATCTCCGCCCGGACCGACCGGACCTCACCCCGGGGTCGGGCCGTCGGGATCCGGTGGATCGCCCTGGTCAACCGCTCGAGCGATGGCCTCGGCGACGGCGCCCGGCGCCTCGGCGATCACGTTGTGGCCCGCCGAGGGCACCACCACCGGTTCCTCGCCGCGGCCAGAGGCCAGGAGCGACATCATCCCCATGTATGCGGTGTCGACCGATCCGGCGATCCAGAGAATCGGGAGGTGCAGGTCTTCGACCGGCACCCGGGGCAGCGCACCCTGGCCGAGTCCGCGCACCGCCGCAGCCAGACCATGCGCCGTGTTCTCCAGCCGAAGCGCCCGGTCGGCGGCTCGGGCCCCGGGATCGAGGCGGGTGGTCCCGAACACGGGATCGTCCAGCCAGCCGTCGAGGTAGGCGTCGATACCGAGTCGCTCGATCCGATTGGCTCGGGCGTCGTCGGCGGCACGTCTGGCCGCTCTGGCTTGCGTCTCCAGCCCGGGACCCGCCGACACGATCACCAGCGACTCGACCAGGTCGGGCCGGCGCCAGGCGAGATGGAACGCCAGCCTTCCGCCCTGCGAATAGCCCAGTACCCGGCTGCGCCCCGCCTGGGTCTCGATCCTCGCCGCCAGGGCGGTGATGGTGGTGTCCAGGTCCACGGGGGCCAGCGTGGTGAGTCCGTGCCCGGGGAGATCGGGGGCGTCGATCGCCATCCCACCGACACTGGCGACCGGGCCGAACTGGCCGCCGTGCAGCCCGAAGCCATGGATCGCCAGCAGGGGCGCACCGATCCCCTCGAACCGCCGGACGGCGAGGCTTCCGGCCGGGCCGTCGAGCCGTTCGATGCGCATCGTCTGATTGAACCACGGGCCACATCCGGTGCGGGTCGGGGGCCGGGGCGTAGGGTTCTCCTGTATTCGGCATGCGTCTGCCGTGTCTGGTGGGAGAGCCATGAACCAGCGCACCTACCGCGACTTCGATCTGGCGATCGAGGACCTGGGCCAGGGTCACTACCGCGCCCGCGTCCTCGACGCCCCGGCCGGGCAGGCCAGGGTCGATTTCGACATGCCGTTCTCACCGCTCGAGCTGGAGAACTTCCTGCTCAAGATCGGCCGTCCCCGCACCGGAGTACGCCGGCTCGAATCGCCGGAGGCGGCAACGGCCCGCGCCTTCGGGGAGCGGCTGTTCAACGCGGTGTTCACCGGTGAGGTCGGCACTGCGTTCTGGCGGAGCATCGACGCCACCGAGCAGCAACAGGTCGGCCTCCGGGTGCGGCTCAGGCTGCACGACGCCCCCAGTCTGGTCAACGTCCCCTGGGAGTACCTCTACCTTCCGACCGTCAACCGCCACCTCGTGCTGTCGACGTGGACCCCGCTGGTCCGGTTCGCCGACCTGCCGGTGGGGGCGGCCCCGCTCCGGGTGGAGCCTCCGCTGCGCCTGCTGGCGATGGTGTCGAGCCCGACCGACTATCCCGAGCTCGACACCGAGGCGGAGTGGGCCAAGCTCGACACCGCCCTCGACCCGCTGGAGAACGCAGGGCTGGTGACGGTCGATCGCCTGCCCAACGCCTCGCTGCACGCCCTGCAGCAGGCGCTGCGTCGTCGGCCGGCCCACATCTTCCACTTCATCGGTCATGGCGGCTTCGACGAGCAGGCAGGGGACGGCGTGCTGGTGATGGAAACCGGCCAGAAGCGGGCCCGTCACGTCACCGGCCGCGAGCTGGGGACGATCCTGCAGGACCCGCGCACGGTGCGCCTGGCGGTGCTCAACGCCTGCGAGGGGCGCGGACCTCGATGACCGACCCCATGGCCGGGGCGGCACAGAGCCTGGTCGCTCAGGGCATCCCCGCCGTCATTGCCATGCAGTTCGAGATCAGCGACCTGGCCGCCATCGCCTTCGCCGTCGAGCTCTACGGCGCCGTCGCCGACGGCCTCCCCATCGACGGGTCGCTTGCCGAGGCGAGGCGGGCGGTGTTCGGCTCGGGCAACGACATCGAGTGGGGCACCCCGACGCTGTACCTGCGCTCCGAGAGCGGCGTCCTGTTCGATCTGCCGCCGACATCGGCGCACCCGGTGCCGGTCGTGGAGCCGCCGCCCGACGTCAAGCCGCTGCCGGTCATAGAGCCGCCGCCCGAGGTGACGCCGGTGCCCGAGCCGGAGCCGGTGCCCGAGCCTGAGCCGGAGCCTGAGCCCGAGCCTGAGCCGGTGCCCGAGCCTGAGCCGCAGCCGCAGCCTGAGCCGGAGCCTGAGCCCGAGCCTGAGCCGGTGCCCGAGCCTGAGCCGCAGCCGCAGCCGCAGCCTGAGCCGGAGCCGGTGCCCGAGCCCGAGCCTGAGCCCGAGCCTGAGCCGGTGCCCGAGCCCGAGCCGCTGCCAGTACCTGAGCCAGAGCCTGAGGCTGAGCCCGAGCCGGTGCCGGTGCCGGTACCTGAGCCGGAGCCGGTGCGGGGGCGCCTCGGGTGGGTGGCTCTCGTCGTGCCCGGGGTGGTGGCGCTGGCGATCCTCGCCGTCTTGCGTTTCACCGACGGCGACGAGCTCACCGATGCCACGACTCCCCCCGACACGGACATCGAGGTCACCGAACCGACCGTCCCCGGAGCACCCGAGGTGGAGGTCGTCGACCGCGCCGAGGTCTTCGCCGTCCCCGTCGACGGGGACATCACCATCGACGGCGCCGGCGACGACTGGGAATTCCTCGACATGGCGTACTCCCTCATCCACGAGAGCTATCGCGAGGCGGACATCGACCAGCGCCGCGGTGAGGACAGCCCGGGGCTCCTCGGGCTGGCGTTCGACGACGATCACCTGTACCTGCTGGTGGTTGTGGAGGACGACGTGTACAGCAACGACAACGTGGGGAACCAGATCTGGCGGGGCGACGCCGTCGACATCCACCTCAGCAACGTTGCCGATCCGCCGTTCTCCCCAAGCCCCACCGAGATCCAGCTCACCATGACGCCGAGCGACGCACAGGGTGTGCCCGGCTTTGCCTGGTTCGTCGGAACCGGGGCCGACAACTTCCAGGACACCAGCGAACCGCTGGAGCCGCCACTCATCGCCGGAAACGTCGAGGATGGCGCCTGGATCCTCGAGGCCAAGATGCCGTGGAGCCTGTTCCAGCTCGACGGGCCGCCGCTCGAGGTCGCCGCCGTGTTCTCCGTCTTCGACAACGACGGCGAGGTCATGTCGACCGGCCGGCCCGCCCAGACCGTCGTGCTGTCGAACGCCGCCGACGCCATCCTGAAACGACCGCAGACCTGGGGCACGTTCTCCGCAGACGTCGACGACTGAAACGCCGCCCGGTCAGTGGATGTGGGGCGGTGAGCCGCCGGCGGTGCGAGCCGCCAGCCAGGTGGTCAGTGGGACGGCGGCGACCAGCCCGATGCTCCCCACCAGGGTGCGGACGATCTCGACGGCGACGATCTCGGAGTTGGCGATCGCTCCCAACGACTGCTCGGAGAGGACGAACAGGATCAGCAACGGCAGCGCCGCCCCGGCGTACGCCAGCAGCAGGGTGTTGACCGTCGATGCGATGTGGCTCCGCCCGATCCGCATCGCCCGGGAGAACAGCGTGCTCCGATCGCTGCCGGGATCGGCCGCCGCCAGCTCCCACACCGCCGCCGCCTGGGTGACGGCGACGTCGTCGAGGGCCCCCGCCGTTCCCAGCACGATCCCGGCGAGCAGGAGCCCGGCCACGTCGATCCCCTCGAACAGCGTCAGGAACGTGCTCTCCTCGGAGGCGAACCCGGAGAAATGGGCCAGCTCGGTGGCGATGTACGCCAGCATCCCCGTGACCAGCAACGCTCCGACGATGCCGAGCAGCGCCACATGTGTCATCGGGGCGAACCCGTGGGAGAGGTAGAGGGTGAGGATGGCGATCGCCGTCGCCCCCACCATGGCGATCAGCATCGGGCTGCCCCCCTCGAGCAGGGCGGGCACGACGAACAGCAGCAGCACCGCCAGGCTGGTGACGACCCCGCCCAGGGCGGCCAGCCCCCGCCACAGACCGACGGCGACCACGGCCACGGCAAAGAGCACCGTCGTCCACAGGAGCACTCCTCGCCGCTGGAAGTCGCCGGTGAACTGGTAGGCCACCTGGACGTCGGTTGGCGAGACGCCCAGGGCCTCGACCACACCATCGCCGCTGAAGATCTGGACAATGGCCTCGTCCCGCACCCGGAGCAGCGCCGCAGGATCATCCGGCGAGGTGAGGTAGTCCGCCTCCACCGGCAACCCGTCGACGGTGACCTCGACGGTGAGCACCCGGCAGGTCGCCCCGGCCTCGAAGGCGCACGGCGCCTCGCCCACGGCAACCACCCGCCCGTTTGGGGTGAGCCGTGACAGGATCGCCGTCCGGCCCACCGTGAACTCCGGGTTGACCGCAGACGGCGGGAACGACTGGCGGTAGATCTCACCGGCGTCCGGGCCCCCGTCGATCCGGAACTCGACGTCGATGCAGGTGAGGTCCTCGATCCCGGCGCACGGCGCCCCGCCCGACGCCACGATCTCGGCCGGGTACAACTCGCTGGGGACACCCAGGGTCTGCAGTGCCGCCTCCTGGCGGGCGGACCCGGTTGGCCACAGGACGACGAGCCCGAGCAGGGTCGCCGCCACCAGCCCGATCACCACCCAATCAAGGGGGTCCAGTCGCCGCCGGCGGGGGCGGGGCGACCCAAGCTCATCGTCGGCGAACTCGAGCCAGGCGTCGAGATCGCCCTCGAAGGAACCGTCCACGTCTCCTTCGCCTTTCACGTCGGCGGGTTCTGGTGCCGTATCATCGCCGCCATGCGACCTTCCGTTGCGATTCTCGGCGCCGGTTCGATGGGCGGCATCCTCGCCGAGGGCTTGCTGCGCGCCGGCTGGGAGCCGGACGAGGTGATCATGGCGGCCCGTCGCCCCGAACGCGCCCACGAGGCGGAGCGGTTCATCGGCGTCTCGGTCCTGCTCGATCCTGTCGCCGCCGTCACCGGCCGCGACGTCGTCGTGGTGGCGGTCAAGCCCAAGGACGTCTCCGGGCTGCTCGACCAGGTGGCCGATGCCATCACCCCTCCCCAGCTGGTGATCTCGCTCGCCGCCGGGGTACCCATCGCGGTGTTCGAGAAGCGGTTCCCCGGGGTCGCCGTGGTCCGTTCGATGCCCAACACCCCGGCCGCCGTCGACGAGGGGATGACCGCATTCTGCGGTGGATCGCATGCCGATGCCGAGGCGCTGGGCAAGGCGGCGACGGTGCTCGCCGCCGTCGGCCAGACCATCAACCTTTCCGAGGACCTGCTCGATGCGGTGACCGCGGTTTCCGGTACCGGGCCCGCCTACGTGTTCCTCCTCGCCGAGGCCCTGACCGAGGCGGCTATCCGGGAGGGACTGCCCCACCACGCCGCCGAGAAGCTGGTGCTGCAGACGGTGCGCGGCGCCGGGATCCTGCTCGCCACCAGCCCGAAGAGCGCCTTCCGGCTCCGGGCCGAGGTGACCTCGCCCGGGGGAACGACCGCTTCGGCAATGCACACGCTCGAGGACGGGGGGTTCCGGGCACTGGTCGAGGACGCGGTGCGCTCCGCTGCCTCTCGCTCCCGGGAGCTGGGGCAGGAGGCGGCGGCCCAGGACCAGTCCGGCTGATCCGGTGGACCTGATCGGGCGCTCGCTGCTGGCGGTCACCGATCGCTCGCTGGTCAGGAAGGTCTTCACCGGAACCCGCCCCGGTCGCGCCCTGTCCACCCGGTTCGTCGCCGGGGAAACCCTCGACGAGGCGGCGGCGGTGGCCCGCACCCTCAACGCCAGGGGGGCGAGGGTGTCGCTGGATCACCTGGGCGAGCATGTCACCGACCGGGACCATGCGCTCCTGGCTCGGGACGACTACCTCGCCTGTCTCGAGCGGATCTCCGCCGACGGCATCGATGCCAACATCTCCATCAAGCTCACCCAGCTCGGGCTGGGGCTCGATGACGATCTCGCCGCCGAGTCGCTCGACCACCTGGCCCGGCGCGCCGCCGAGGGCGGGACCTCGGTCACGGTCGACATGGAGGAGAGCCACCTCACTGCGGCAACCATCGACATCTACCGGCAGGTACAGGCCGAGCGGGGCAACGTCGGGATCGCCCTCCAGGCCTACCTCCACCGCACCGCCGCCGACCTCGACCGGATCATGAGGCTGAACGGGCACATCCGGCTGTGCAAGGGCGCATACGACGAGCCGGACAGCATCGCCTTCCAGTCGCGGGAAGAGGTCGACGCCAACTTCGACCGTCTCCTCCAGACCCTGATGGCCGCCGAGAACGTGCGCCCTGCGGTGGCGTCGCACGACGACGCCCGCATCCACCTGGCCCGCAGCCTCGGTCTGCAGCGAACCGGCTACTACGAGCTGCAGATGCTGTACGGGGTGCGGCCGGCCCTCCAGGACGCCCTGCTCGCCGACGGTCTGCGGCTCCGCATCTACGTCCCGTACGGTGTCGCCTGGTATCCCTACCTGACCCGCCGCATGGCGGAACGCCCCTCCAACCTCTGGTTCTTCGTGAGGGCGGTTGTGGGGAGGACCTGAGCCCTCGCCCTACAGCTCGGCCCGCCACGGGGGATCGGCGCCGGGACGGGAGACGGTGACGGCGGCAACCGTTGCGGCCAAGCCATGAATGTCGGCCAGGTCGTCGCCGGACAGGGCGGCGATGGCCGGCTTGGTGAGCAGACCGTGGTCGTGGAGCCCGGCGAGGAGCCCGGCGCCGTAGGCGTCGCCGGCGCCGATGCTGTCCGCCACCACCACCACCGGGACGTCGAGGTCGACGGCACCCCGCCTTGTGATGGCGGTCACCCCGTCGGCGCCGCGGGTGAGGACCACCAGCGACGGCCCTAGGCGGTGGACCCAGGCTGCGGTGTCCACCGGGACGTCGCCCGGTCGGAGCACCTCGGCGTCGTCTGCGCTCAGCTTGACGATGTCGGCCCCCGCCATGACCTCGATCACCCTGCGCAGATGCGCCGCCATGTCCCTTATGGCGGAGGGACGCAGGTTGGGATCGACCCCGATCACCATCCGGCCGGCGTTGGCGGCCGCCAGCTCGATGAGCGTGGTGGCGACGGGCTCGATCACCAACCCCAGCGTCCCGTACCACAGCGCCTCCACCGTGGCCGGGAGCGGGCCGGGGGCATGGTGGGCGGGGACGGCGGCCGCCGAGGTCCCATCGAGGTAGAACCCGTAGGAGGCGGCGCCGGCGTCGTCGAACGACGCCACCGCCAGCGTGGTCGGGGCATCGGTGTCGAGGGCGAGGCTCAGGTCGACGCCTGCGTCGGCGAGATGACGGCGCAACATGGCGCCGAACCGGTCGCCGCTCAACCCACCGAGGAACCCGACATGAACCCCGAGCCTGCCGAGGGCGACGGCGGTGTTGCACGGCCCCCCGCCCGGGTGGGCGACATACCGGCCGTCGCCGTCCTCGATGAGGTCGATCAACGCCTCCCCGGCCACCAGGATCATCGGGCCTCCATGCAGGTCGCCGGGAGCCGAGGTCACCCCTTGGTGGTCAGGACCCGCTCGGCGAACTCGACCCCGGCGAAGTGGCAGGCCACCGGGTGGTCCTGGCCGCGGTCGATGAGGGCGGGCTCCTCGACGGCGCACAGCTCCTGCGCCTTCCAGCATCGGGTGCGGAAGCGGCACCCCGACGGCGGGTTGGCCGGGCTGGGGACGTCGCCCTCGAGCAGGATCCGGCTGCGCTGCTCCCGCCCACTCGGATCCGGCACCGGCACCGCAGACAGCAGCGCCTGGGTGTACGGATGTGCGGTCTTCTCGTACACGTCTACCTCGTCGCCGATCTCGACGATCTTGCCCAGGTACATCACCGCCACCCGGTCGCAGATGTGGCGCACCACCGACAGGTCGTGGGCGATGAACAGGTAGGCGACCCCGAACTCCTTCTGGATGTCCTCGAGCAGGTTGACCACCTGGGCCTGGACCGAGACGTCGAGGGCCGAGACCGGCTCGTCGCAGATGATGATGCGCGGGTTCACCGCCAGGGCCCGAGCCACCCCGATCCGCTGCCGCTGGCCACCGGAGAACTGGTGGGGATAGCGGTTGATGTTGTTGGGGTTGAGACCGACGACCTCGAGCAGCTCCTGGGTCCGCCGACGCCTGTCGTTCTTGGCGACCCCGCCGTGGACCTCCCACGGTTCGCCGATGATGTCGCCGACCGTCATCCGCGGGTTGAGCGAGGCGTACGGGTCCTGGAAGATGTACGAGATGTCCTTGCGCACCTCACGCATGTCGGACGCCGATAGCGAGAAGATGTCCCGGCCGGCGTAGTAGGCGGCGCCCGAGGTGGGTTCCTCCAGCCGGACGATGGTCCGTGCGGTCGTGGTCTTGCCACAGCCCGACTCGCCAACCAGACCAAGGGTCTCGCCCGGGTACAGGTCGAACGACAGGCCATCGACCGCCTGGACCGTGCCGATCGTCCGCTTGAACACGATGCCGCTGGTGATCGGGAAGTACTTGACCAGGTCGACGACCCGCAGGATCGGTTCACCGGCGGCCATCACGGATCTCCCTCCAGAAGTGGCATGCCGCCATGTGGGCATCCCCCACCGGCTCGTATACCGGTACGTCCGTCACGCACACCTCCTGGGCGTGGGGGCAACGCGGATGGAAGGGGCAGCCCGACGGGATGTGGAGCAGGTCGGGCGGCGAACCGGAGATGGGGACGAGGCGCTCGAGGTGCATGTCCGGGCGGGCGATCGAGTTCATCAGCCCCTGGGTGTACGGATGGGTGGGCTGCTGGTACACGTCCATGATGGCGCCCTCCTCCATCCTCGCCCCGGCGTACATCACCACCACCCTGTCGGCCACCTCGGCCACCACCCCGAGGTCATGGGTGATCAGGATCAGCCCCAACCCGCTCTCGCTCTGGAGATCCTCGAACAGATCCATGATCTGTGCCTGGACGGTGACGTCGAGCGCCGTGGTCGGCTCGTCGGCGATGATCACGTCCGGGTCGAGGGCGAGCGCCATGGCGATCATCACCCGCTGCCGCATCCCCCCCGAGAACTCGTGCGGGTAGGCGTTGACCCGCTGCCGGGCCGAGGGGATCTTGACCCGCTCCATCAGCTCTACCGACCGCTCCCTGGCATCCGCCCGTGACATGCCGCGGTGCTTGCGGAACAGCTCGCCGATCTGCCACCCGACGGTGAAGACCGGGTTGAGGGCGGTGAGGGCGTCCTGGAACACCATGGCGACGCGGGAGCCGCGGATCTCCTTGGCCCGCACCTCGTCGGGGAGGTCGAGCAGCTCGACGCCGCGGAACTTCACGCTGCCCCGGGTGACGAACCCGGGCGGGGTGTCGAGGATCCCCATCACCGCCTGGGCGCTCACCGACTTGCCGCTGCCCGACTCACCGAGGATGGCCAGCGTCTCGCCGTGTCCTACGGTGTAGCTGAGCCCGTTGACCGCCTTCACCACGCCGTCCTCGATGCGGAACTCGACGTGGAGGTCGTTCACCTCGAGCAGGGCGGCGCTCATGTCGCACGCCCGGTCGCCGATGGTCTCCTTCCTTATCGTCGGGGTGGTGGCGGTCATCAGCGCAGCTTCGGGTCGAGGGCGTCGCGCAGTGCGTCACCCATGAGGATGAAGGAGAACACGGTGATCGACAGGACCAGCCCGGGGAAGAACAGCAGGTGGGGTGCGGTCAGGATCCGCTGCTGGGCCACCGAGATCATCAGCCCCCAGGAGATCGCCGGGAGCTGCAGACCCACGTTGAGGAAGGAGAGGGCGGCCTCGGCGGCGATGATCACCCCGATGGTGATTGTGGCGTAGACGATCACCGGGGCCAGCGAGTTGGGGAGGAGGTGACGGGTGATGATCCTGAAGTTGCTCGACCCCATCGCCCGCGCCGCGTCGACGTAGTCGTTCGCCTTGGCCGCCAGCACCGACGACCTGACCAGCCGCAGCATGGTTCCCCAGCTCAACACGATCAGCACCAGGCTCACCTGGAGGACCCCCCGGTTGTCGAGCAGGTTGAGCACCACGATGGCGCCGAGAATGGTGGGGATCACGAACCAGATGTCGGTGAGCCTGGCGATGAAGCTGTCGATCCCGCCCCCGAAGTAGCCGGCGGCGGAGCCACCGATGAGGGCGATCAGGGTGGCGAACACCGTCACCAGGATCCCGATGGAGATCGAGGGGCGGGCCCCGTAGATGGTGCGGGCGTAGTAGTCGCAGCCCTGGATGTCGGTACCGAACCAATGCTCTCCTGAGGGTCGGAGCAGCGACTCGGTGAGCGAGCACTGGCGGGGATTGATCCCGCGGGCGAAGACCTGGGGGAAGACGGCGATCAGGATCAGGATGACGACGGCGAACGCCGGGATGTAGAACATGGGGCGGCGCCGGAGCTGGCGCCAGGCGTCGCTCCACAGCGTGGCCTCGCGTCCCGAGTCGAGGTCGGGACCGGCGGTGGTCGCCTCGACCGCCACCTCCCCGGCGGCGTCCGAGGACTCGGCGAGGTGGGGACGGTCACTCATAGCGGATCCTCGGATCGAGCACCGAGTACAGCAGATCGACCAGCAGGCTGCTCACCATGTACACCACCACCAGGAACGTGGTGATGCCGACGACCACGGTCCCTTCCTGGCTCTGCACCCCCTCGAAGACGGCCCGGCCCAACCCGGGGATGTTGAAGATCGTCTCGGTGATGATGGCGCCGCCCATCAGGGCGCCGAGGTCGACCGCCAGGAAGGTCACCACCGGGATCAGCGAGTTGCGCAGGGCGTGGATTCCGATCACCCGGCGGGGGGCGAGCCCCTTCGCCCGTGCCGTGCGCACGTAGTCGGCCCGGAGGTTCTCCACCAGGCTGGTCCTGGTCAGGCGGGCCACGTAGGCCAGCGACACCGACCCCAGCACCAGACCGGGGAGTATGTAGCTGACCCAGCCCTGGCTGATCCCGGCGATGGGTAACAGGCCGAACCTGACCCCGACCAGAAGCTGGGCGAGGAAGCCGAGCACGAAGATCGGGATCGAGATGACGATCAGAGTCGAGAACAGGACGAGGGTGTCGAAGAACTTCTGCTTGCGGACCCCGGCCACGATCCCGGCGGCGAGCCCGATGACCATCTCGAACAGGAACGCCACCAGGGCGAGCCGGGCGGTGATGGGGAGCCGCTGCGTTATCAGGTCGGACACCGGGCGCCCGCGGAAGTCGGTGCCGAAGTCACCCTGGAACACGCCGGTGATGTAGAGGCCGTACTGCTGCCACAGCGGCTTGTCGAGGTTGTACTCGGCGGTGAGCGCCTGCAGCACGGATGCCGGCATGGCCCGTTCCCCGGCCAGGGCCCGGATCGGGTCACCCGGCATCACAAAGACGAGGGCGAAGATCAGCAGGGTGGCCCCGAAGAACACCGGGATGAAATGAAGGAATCTTCTGGTCAGATAGCGCCCCACACCGCCTCCTTGGCCGTGTCGCCGTCGTCGGGAACTGAGCGTAGCCCGGTCGCCACGCCCTTGTCCCGGCAACCGTTGCCAACGGTGCGGGAAAAGAGAGAGGGGTGGCCCGAGCCACCCCTCTCCATGATTCGACAGCTAATGCTGGATTACTCCTCGGTGGCCGGGTTCATCTCCAGGTAGCCGACGATGTTCGAGTAGAAGCTGTTGTTCTGCTGCCCGTTGGCGCCCAGGGCGCCGAAGTTCCAGGCGTTGATGTACGACTCGGCGGTCACCGGGTCACCGTTGTGGAACGTCCACCCCTCCTTCAGGGTGATGGTCCACGTCAGCCCGCCATCCTCGGTCGTGATCGACTCGGCATGGGCGTTGAACGGCTCGTTGGTCTCCGCATCGAACTGCACGAGACCGGTGAACAGCGCACGCAGCACGGCGATGCCCTCGGACTCGTTGGTCGTCGTCGGCATCAGGTGCTCGGGCTCGCTGATGTCGGTCGTCACCGAACCGTCGTCCGACGTGACCTTGGTGTAGCCGATGTCGCCGTACGAGTCGAGGAAGACGTTGTCCGTGCCCTCGTTCCACACCACCTGGGCCTTGCCGAAGAACATCGGCATGACCTGGGCATCGTCGCAGAGGAGATCCTCGGCGGCGTAGTAGTCGGGCAGGGCGTCCTCGATGCTCCCCGAGGCGGCGAACTGCTCGACCCCGGCCGCCAGGAGGGCGTCGAACTCGGGATTGTTGTAGTGCGTCGCGTTCGAGCCGACCGGGGCGGCGTTGGCCGAGTGGTACAGCGGGAACAGGAAGTTGTACGGGGACGGGTAGTCCTGACCCCAACCGAGACGGAACGGACCGGTCAACTCCTGGTTGTCGACGACCGGCAGGTACTCGGAGAACTCGAGCTGCTGGAACGTCACCGAGGCCGGGTCCAGACCCAGGTTCTCCGCCCACTGGTTGACGACCGCCTCGACCCACAGGTCGTGGCCGGCGCCGGCGTTGAACCACACGTCGAACGGGCCCAGCTCCGGAGCGGCGTCCCACAGGGCGGCGGCCGCCTCCGGGTCGTAGTTCCAGCTCGGGCACACGTCGTCGCGGCCGAACAGGTTCGGCGGGATCACCGAGTGCGCCGCATCACGGGCACCCAGGAAGATCGCCTCCGTGATCAGCTCCCTGTCCACAGCCATCGAGAGCGCCTGGCGGTGCTCCTTGGTGAACTGCTCCAGGTAGGCGGGGAAGCCCAGATAGTTGAAGCTGGTTGTCCCGAACTCGGCGTTGCGGTCGGGGAAGTCGGCCTGGTATGTGCCGAGGGAGTCCGGCGGCACCGAGCTGACGATGTCCAGGTTGCCGGCCAGCGCATCCGTGTAGGCCGTGTTGACGTCGGCGTAGATCTGGAACGTAAAGTCCTGGACCTGCGGCGTGTCCTCACCGGCGTAGTCGGGGTATGCGGTCAGCGGCACCTGCACGTCGTGCTCCCAGGTCCCGTTCATCATGAACGGACCGTTACCGATCGGAGCCTCCTCGAAGGCGACCGGGTCCTCGAGCGCCACGGCGGGCAGTGGGAAGTAGGCGGCATACGCCAGCGTCAGCGGGAACTCCGGGTTCGGAGTGGCGAGCTCGACGGTGAACGTCAGGTCGTCGACCATGGTCAGGCCGGCCAAGGCAGTGGCTACCTCAGGGGCCGCCGATGTCGTTGTCCCGTCGGGTGCGGTGGTCGTGGTGTCCCCTGGTGCAGCCACGGTCGTCGTGGTGGCCGTCGGGGCCGCTGACGTCGTCGTGTCGCCCGCGTCGTCGCCACCGCATGCGGCGGCGACGAGCGCCAGGGCGAGGAGCGCTGCCACGAGGGCAAATCTCCTCTTCATTGATAGTCGGTTCAAAAGGTTGCCTCCTTGTGTTGAGTCACGAGCTCTCCATCGCTCCCGCTTGGGGCACGAAATGAGAACCCTTTCTCGCAGGGCCCATCAGGGGACGGGCCACCGGCGCCAGTCTATCCAGATGCCAAGCCCTCCGGGGCAACTGCCGGGACCGCGCCACATGCGGCGCTCCGGTCCGGGTCGGGTGCCCCCCGGGTTGTAGGCTGCCGCCCATGAGGTTGGTGCGCATGCTGATGGCGTTGGTCGTGGTGGTGGTGGCGGCGTCGCCTGCGATGGCGGCGGCCGACCCGGGCGATGTCGCCGACATCGTGGCCGACAACGGTTTCTACGTGGAGCCGGGCGCTTCGGCCACAGACGAGGAGATATCCGATCTGGTCACGGTGATGCGCAACGCCGGTGAGGCCTTCAGCGTCATCATCCTCTCCGTTGAGCCGTCGGGGGGAGCGGTCACATTCGCAGACGCCGTCCTCGACGATCTGGGTGACGACAACCACATCCTCGTGGTGTCCCCGGACAGCTACGGCATCAGCGGTAACCCGGGCCAGTTCACGGAGGCGGAGATCGCCACCGCCCTCGATGCCGCCGCAGTCGAGGAGACCGATGCCGACCTGGTGAACGCATACGTCACCGGTCTGCTCGGCACCGAGGTCGTCCCCGCGCCATCGGGGACGAGCACGACAGGCGACGGGGGCGGGATCTCGATCCTCCCCATCATCCTCATCGGCGGCGTGCTTCTGCTCGGCTGGATGTGGTGGCGCAGGAAGGCGGCCGCATCCGCTAGCCCGCGCATCGATGCCAGGCTGGCCGAGGCCAAGACGGCGGTGCAGACGCAGATCGACGCCGTCGCCAACGACATCATCGACCTCGAGGATGATGTGCGGGTCGCCGGGAACAGCGAGGCGACCGGGGCGTACAACGCCGCCGGCCAGATCTACAACGAGGTCACCGACGCATATCCCGGCGCCACCACCGCCCAGGGACTCCTGGATCTGTCGAACAGGCTGGACGAGGCGGTGTGGCAGCTCGACACGACCGAGGCGCTGATCGACGGCAAGTCGCCTCCGCCAAGACCGCAGCCCCAGGTGCTCGAGGAGGTCCGGGCCCCCGACATCGATGACGGACGCCTGCCCGAGCGTCCCGATTACGGCGGCGACGGGCCCGAGCGTCCCGACTACGAGCGGCGCCAGTCCCGGAGGAGCAGCTACGGCGGCGGCGGGTTGATGAACATCCTCATCGGTCTCGGTGGGATGTTGCTGGCCAACAGGAGCCGCGAGGGTGGTGGTGGCGGCGGTCTCGGCGACATCCTCGGCGGTCTCGGCCGGAGCACCGGAGGGCGGGGGACGACCGTCCGCCCGCCGGCGCCGACCTACCCCAGGATCGACCTGCAGAAGCCGTCGGCGTCACGTCCCCGGACCAGCAGCGGGGGAAGGGTCCGCATGGGCAGGCGGCGGGGCCGTTGAGCGCCCCAATCCGACGGCAGATGTCGATCGCTAAAGTCGGCGCCGACATCCGGGTCTAGGCAGGAAGGACGTCATGAGTTTTCTCAAGCGACTGTGGGGTTACATCAAGACCCTCTTCAAGACCACCGCCGAGGGGGCGATGAACCCTGAGATCGAGATCGAGCAGGCGATCAACGAGGCGCAGAAGCGCGATCAGCAGCTCCGCAACCAGGCGGCCAAGGTCGTCGCCCATCGCACCCAGCTCGAGTCGCGGATGGGGAACGCCGCCGAGGAGGTCGGGGACGCCCGCGAGATGGCCAAGCAGGCGCTGCTCAAGGCCGACTCCTCCACCCAGGGGGGCGACATGGAGGGCGCCGACAAGTGGAACCGCACCGCCCAGGCGATGGCGATGAGGCTCCAGGCGGCCGAGAACAACCTCAGCACCATGAAGGCCCAGTACGAGACCGCCCGCACCCAGGCCGACAAGGCCAAGGAGGCCGTCCAGCAGAACGCCACCCGGGTGGCCGAGCTCGCCGCCAAGCGGATGGAGCTGCTCGGGTCGCTGGAGGCGGCCAAGATGCAGGAGTCGGTGAACAGCGCCGTCGACGCCCTCTCCAACACGATGGATTACGACGCCCCGTCGCTGGAGAAGGTCGAGCAGAAGATCGAGGCCCGCAAGGCCGAGGCGATGGCCAAGGCCGAGCTCCACGAGGCGACGCCCGCCGGCGCCGAGGCCGAGCTGCGCGAGGCGATCAACACCGTCCAGGCCGACGCCACGCTGCAGGAGCTCCGCCAGGAGCTTGGCCTGGGCAGTGCCCCCGGCACCCCCAGCGGAGACACCGGGGCACCAAGGAACCAGACCGCAACCGAGACCGGCAACCCCGAGTAGCGGTCACCTCAGCTTCCCCTCCCCCATCGGTGGAGGGGTGGCTGAACCAATCGCCGCAGGCCAGCAAGGACAGCCGGGGAGGGGGAAAGGCCGCCGGACCACACCGCGGGCCTCAGTTTCCCCTCCCCCTGCGCTCTGTTTCCCCTCCCCCTTCGGGGGAGGGGTGGCCGGCGAAACCCAAAGGGGTGGGGGTTCTTTCCCTT
>JBPCMS010000063.1:0-27271 GCA_051002015.1 Acidimicrobiia bacterium | reverse complement strand
CCCCGCCTCGGGACCGACCTCGTCCCGGCTGCCGGTGTCGACCCAGCAGCCGATGGCCGCCGAACGGACCGAGGGCATGTCCTCGGTGATGATCCGCAACCCGTTGGGCAGCGTGGTGAGCTGATAGCGCATCGGCCGATGATAGGAACGCCCGTTCGAAGCCGGGTGGTGCCAGGGCGCGGACCGGCGCCCGGCCCGGTTGCGTCCGAGCTGGCCGGATCGGCTTCCCTGCTGGACCAGGCGGCTGGCCGCCATCGGCGCCCGCCCCGACGAGGGCGAGGACGAGCGGCTGCGCAAGGCGTCGTTGGTGCTGATCGCCTCGCTGATCATCCCGCTGGCGGTCCCATGGGGGGTGACCTACGCCGTGCTCGGTCTGTGGGTGTCGGCGGCGATCCCATTCTTCTACCAGATGGTGACCGTACTCGGGCTGGTGATGCTGGCTCGGACCGGTGGGTTCACCCGGTTCGCCACCGGCCAGCTCGCCCTGATGCTCGTCCTCCCCGCATTGCTCCAGTGGAGCCTCGGCGGCTTCAGCGCCTCGAGCGTGGTGATCACCTGGTCGCTGGTGGCACCGCTGGGGGCGCTGGTCTTCTCCACCCGCCCGCTCCTCTGGTTCCTGGCCTACCTGGCGCTAATCGTGTTGTCCGGGCTGATCGACCCCTACCTCACCCCGGCGTCCATCCCCGCCCGGGTAAACCTCGCCTTCTTCGTGCTCACCATCGGAGCGATGCCGGTGGTGGTCTATGCGATGCTCGCCTACTTCACCCGGGGACTGGCGGTGGAACGACTCAAGTCGGAGACGCTGCTGCTCAACGTGCTGCCCGCCCCTATCGCCCGCCGTCTCAAGACGGGCGAGCGACCGCTGGCCGATCGTTTCGATGAGGTGGCGGTGCTGTTCGCCGACCTCGTCGGCTTCACCCCGCTGTCGGAGCGGCTCGAGCCAGAGGAGGTGGTCGACCTGCTCGATCGGCTGTTCTCCACGTTCGACGAGATGGCGGAGCGGCGCCGGCTGGAGAAGATCAAGACCATCGGCGACGCCTACATGGTGGTCGGTGGGCTGCCCGTGCCCCGCCCCGACGCCGCCGAGGCGGTGGCGGCGATGGCGCTGGAGATGCAGGAGCACGTCGCCGGGTACCGCACCGGCCGCGGAGACGTGTTGCGGCTCCGGATCGGGATCGATGTGGGCCCGGTGGTGGCCGGGGTCATCGGGACCAGGAAGTTCTCCTACGACCTGTGGGGTGACACGGTCAACACCGCCAGCCGGATGGAGTCGCACGGAGCACCGAGCCAGATCCAGGTGACAGGGCGGGCCCGTGACCGGCTGGCGCACGCCTTCCGCTTCGAGGATTGCGAACCGGTGGAGGTCAAGGGCAAGGGCACGGTCATCCGATGCCTGATGGTCGGGCGCTCGGGAGACACCGCCTCCCCGGTCCGGCCCAACGGCACCCCACCGCTGGAGCCTTCGACCGGTCCCTGACCGCAGCTCACCGGGCACCGACCGGGCGGGAGATGTGGCTCCTGTGGGACAATCCTAGGTTCATGCCACAACGCCATCGATCGACCCTCAACGAGATCCTGCCCGCCGAGGAGCGGGCCATCGAGGCCGTGGTCGCCCGCTACCAGCGGGTGGCGCCGGCGGTCACCCGCTTTGCCCGCAGCCTGGCCGGCAACGACGCACTCCAGGTGCGGCTCGGGTCGCACGCCGCCGCCGGGCCGGGCGAGATCGTGCTCGATCCGGGGATGTTCCAGGCGGCGTACGCCCGCAGCGCCCCGGTCACCCCGGCCGAGGTGGCGTTGACCACGGCGCTGCACGAGGCGATCCACCTCATCGCCACCGACTTCGACGAGCGCCGGGCCTTCCCCGAGGAATGGCTGCCCCACCGCAGAACGCCGCTTTCCGAGGCGGAGGAGGGCGAGGAGGTGCCGACCTTCTTCCTGCTCGACGCCCTGTCCGAGGCGGGGGGCGACGCCGCCGAGGCGCTGTTCCTGGCCATCGAGGACGCCCGGCAGGAGGCGGCGTACTTCTCCGGGTACGGCGGGGCCAGATCGGTTCTGGCCGACCTGTACCGGTCGTCGATCTCCGACGCCCTACGTGAAGCACCACCCCTCGGCCAGTACGCCCTGGCCTGCTTCCTGCTCGTCGGCGAGTACGAGGACCGTGACGCGGTGCAGCGCCGGGTGGCCCCCCACGTCGCCGCCGCCGTCGACGACGCCATGGCCTTCCTCGAGGTCCTCCCCGAATGCGAGGACCCGTGGCAGGTGGCCAGCGTTGCCCTTCAGCTGCTTGAGGTCGCCCGGCTCCACGGTCTGGCCACCGAGGCGGACGAGACGGCGAGCACGGCACAGCGACGCGCCGCCGACTCCACCGATCAGGCGGCGATCAGCGAGACCGTCGACGCCATGCGCATCGTCAGCCTCCCGCTGCGCGACGCCGAGGGTTACGAGAACACCAGGCAGGCGTCGCAGGCGGTGAGCGCCGAGGCGGGACGGAAGGGCGAGGCCGAGCAGGCGGGCGACCCCGCCACCGACCAGGTGGTCCGGGTCAGCGAGGCGCCGACCGTATACCTCCCCACCGGCCAGGGGGGCAAGCTGCTGGTGGCCGGCTTCCCCTACCGCTTCCGCCGGTTCGGCGGGGAGGGCAGGGCCCTGCTCGAGGACGCGGCCGCCCGCTGGGGCGTGGCGCAGCGGAGGGTCTCCGGTGAGTTGTACCCGCTGTTCCTGGCCAACCAGCGCCGCGGGCTGCGCAGCGGGTTCGACGCCGGCGACCTGTCGCCGTTCGCCGCCCTGCTGCTCGGTGCCGGGCTCTACGACCGCATGTTCGAGCGCCGCGATCTCCCGCTGCGCCGGTCGTACGCGGTCAGCCTGCTGGTCGACGGGTCGGCCAGCATGCTCCAGCCCCGCCCGGGGCCGGATGCCCGCAAGGCGCCGTGGGCGATGGCCGCCGCCGCCCTGGGGGCGTGGACCCTGGCCCATCTTTGCGACGAGCTGCAGATCGAGTTCGAGGTTGCCCTGTTCAACCGGGCGTTCGCCGCCACCGCCGACGACAGCGAGCGCAGCTTCTCCAATCGGCGGGTCGCCGCCACCGGCGGGTTACGCCGCCGCCATGGAGGCGCCGCCGAGCGTCTGACCCGCACCGTCAACCACTACCTGGTGAAGACCTTCGACGCCAGGTGGCGGTCGGCCGAGGATGGCATGGCCGGATTGTTCTACACCGCCGCCACCCCGGCCGTTGCCGCCCGGCTGGCCCGCCGGGAGCCGGATCAGGCCCCCCCGGTTTCGATGTTCGACAAGGCGTCGAACGTCGACGAGTTCAACGTCGCATACGCCGCCAACCGGCTGGCGGCGCGCCGAGCGGCCACCCGTATCCTGGTGGTGCTCGCCGACGGGATGACCCGGGGCTCGGTCGAATCGCTCGCCGCCTCCGTCGATGCCGTCGAGCGCGCCGGCACCACCGTGCTCGGCATCGGGATCGGGGACACGACGGTGCAGGCGACCTACGCCCGGAACCAGGTGGTGGAAAGGCCGGACGAGCTGGCCCGGGCGATGGTCGATGGGGTCCGTTCCAGCCTCCATCGCACCCTGATGACCATCGGAGGGACCGCATGGTGGTCCGCTCCCACCGAGCTCACCCCGGCTGTTAGGAGCACGACCAATGTCTGAGACGGTTACGTTCATCGACCCCTCCGGGGAGGGCAAGCCGATCGAGTTGGAGACCGTCGACGTCCCCACCGATCTCTCCGACCATGGGGCGCGGATCCAACACATCCCCAAGCCCGACCCGTACTACGTCGATCTGGGGATGCTGTACCGGCTGGCCCAGCTCGAGCAGGTGCACCGCCAGC
The DNA here is from genome assembly GCA_051002015.1 of Acidimicrobiia bacterium. Taxonomy (GTDB): domain Bacteria; phylum Actinomycetota; class Acidimicrobiia; order Spongiisociales; family UBA5794; genus JACDBE01. The sequence goes on along the minus strand of JBPCMS010000063.1, from coordinate 23,429 downwards.
ACTTCGACGACAGCCCGCTCCACCTGGCGCTGCGGGGACACATGGGGACCGGCAAGGACCATGACCTCGAGCAGTTCGCCGCCCTGCTCCGGCTCCCCCACTACCGCATCCCGCTGACCGGTGAGGTGCGCGACATCACCCTCATCGGCTCGGTCAAGCTCCACGGCGACGGCAAGGGCGGGACCGAGAGCCGCTGGGAGGACGGCGACATCACCCGGGCGCTGCGGGGCCCGGCGCTGCTCAACCTCTCCGAGCTCAACGCCGCCGGGGCGGAGACGCTGTTCGCCCTCCACGGTCTGCTCGACCGACATCGCGCCATCGAGCTCCCCACCGGCGAGACCATCCACCTGCGCCCCGACGTGCGCATCTACGGAACGCTCAACCCCACCGACCTACGCGACTACGCCGGGACCCAGACCCTCAACAAGGCGTTCGCCGATCGGTGGATCATCTGGGAGAAGAGCTTCCCGGTCGAGCAGGATCTGCGCACCATGCTGGAGCGCCGCTACCCCGGTCTGGGGGCAGCGTTCGTCGGGCCGATCGCCAAGCTCGCCGTCGAGGTCAACGCCTCCTTCACCGCCCCCGACAGCCGCACCCGGGTGGAGACACCGATGAGCCTCCGTGCGGTGCTCGAGCGTCTCCCCGCCGGGCTCCGGATGTACAACGAGGCCGAGGACCCGCTGCGCCGGTCCTGGGAGGAGTTCGTCCTCCCCCACATCGACCCCTTCGACCGCGACCACTACGAGACCGTATGGTCCGCCGTGGTCCGTAAGGGCCCAAAGGGCCCCGCCTACACCCGTTGAGCCTTCGGCTTCGCCGGGCACCCCTCCCAAGGCGGAAAGAAACCGGCTGCCGTTCTCGCCTTGCCGGAGGAGCAGAAACGGTCGCACCGCCACCGAGCGACCGGACGGGAACGCCGACCTACTCGCGGAAGTTGAGGTACTGGAGGGGTAGGCGGTAGTCGAGCTCCTTCAGCAGGGCGATCACCTGCTGGAGGTCGTCGCGCTGCTTGGCCTGGACCCTGAGCTGATCGCCCTGGACCTGGACCTGCACCTTGAGCTTGGAGTCGCGGATCATCTTGCCCAGCTCCCTGGCGGCGTCCTGGGGGATTCCCTCGACCAGGTCGAACCGCACCCTGACCCTCCCCCCGGCGGCCGGCTTGGGCTCGCCCCCGTGGAGGATCTTGAGCGACACCCCCCGCTTCACCAGCCGTCCCTTGACCACGTCGATGGCGGCGTCGAGCCTGCCCTCGGCCGCCGACTCGATGACCATCTCCTTGTCGGTGAGGTCGATCTCGGTCTTGGTCCCCTTGAAGTCGAAACGGTTGACAATCTCCCGCTTCGCCTGGTCGACGGCGTTGCGGACCTCTTGGCGATCGATCTGGGAGACGACGTCGAACGTTGGCATGCAGCGACGATACCCGTCGATCGCCCCGTGCACGACCCGGAAGCCGTCCGGCTACCGTCGACCGTGATGAGGGCCTACCGGCTGGGCGACGGACTCGACGAGCGGATCAACGACCTGGTGCGCGACGCGGTGTCGGCCGATGGCCACGAGGCGCGGGACCACGAGATCGAGCTGGTCTCCGAGATGCTGGTCAGCGGGCTCAAGCTGCTCCGGGACGACACCGACCGGGGCGATCTCAAGCTGGTCAACAGCGCCCTGAAGGAGCTCCGCTACTCGTTCCTGGTCTTCTCCAAGTACCGGGACGTCCCCAAGGTGACGATCTACGGATCGGCCCGCACCCCTCCCGACGACCCCAACTATCTGCTCGCCGCAGACTTTGCCAACGCCATGGCCGACCTCCACCGCTGGATGGTGATAACGGGAGCCGGTCCCGGGATCATGGAGGCGGGCAACCGCGGGGCCGGGCGGGAGTACGGCTTCGGGGTCAACATCAGGCTGCCGTTCGAGGCCGAGGCCAACCCCTTCGTCCACGAGAGCCGGCTGATCAACTTCAAGTACTTCTTCACCCGCAAGCTGATGTTCGTCAAGGAGTCGAACGGTTTCGTGATCTTCCCCGGCGGCTTTGGCACGCAGGACGAGACCTACGAGCTGCTCACCCTGATCCAGACCGGCAAGTCCGATGTGCACCCGGTGGTGCTGCTCGAGGCGCCGGGCACCGGCTATTGGGATCCATGGCTCGAGTTCGTCACCCTGCTGGAGCGCAAGCGGCTCATCGCACCGTACGACCGGAACCTGTTCCTGCACACCACCGATCTGGATGTCGCCATCGCCGAGATCCTCCGCTTCCACCGCAGCTACCACTCGCAGCGCTACGTAGCCGGCAAGCTGATACTGCGCCTCCGCCAGGAACCGTCCGACGAGCTGCTGGAGGTGCTCAACGACGAGTTCGGCGATGTGCTGGTCGACGGGCGGATCGAACGGGCGGAGGCGTCGGACAGCGAGATCCGGGACGGCGACCACCCCGACCTGGCCAGGATCGGGCTCCACTTCGACCGAAGGCGGCTCGGGAGGCTGCGGTTGATGATCGACCGGATCAACCAGTCGGCGGCCCCGGGCCCCACCGAAGCGATGTTGGGCGGGCCTGGTCCGTGACCCGGACCCGCCAGCAGCGGATCGCCGAGGCCAAGGAGAAGCTGGCGACCGAGCGGAACTGCTGGGTGGCGACGGCAAGCCCGGACGGTGTCCCCCACCTGGTCCCGGTGCGGCTCGACTGGGACGGTTCGGAGGTGGTGTTCACCACCCGGAGCCACAACGTGACCGCCCGCAACCTCGCCGCCTCCCCACACGCCAAGATCGCCGTTGGCCTCACCCACGACGTCGTCCTGATCGACGCCGCGGTGTCGGCCGTGTTCGCCGTCGGCGCCGACCCGCAGACCCGCTCCCACTTCGTCGCCCGCACCGGGTGGGATCCCGGAGAAGGGGGCGGCGACTGGGTGTTCGTCCGGCTGGCCCCGCGGACGATCCAGGTGTGGGGTCCACCGTCCGAGATGGCCGATCGCACCGTCTTCGCCGACGGGCGCTGGCTTGGTCCGGTGCCTTGACTCCCGATCTCCCGGAGACCGCCACCGGTTTCGACGCCGAGGACCGACGGTAGAATCCACTCGATGCGCGAGATTCTCTCCGACCTGGTCGCAGAACAGCAGTCGCTCGATCAGTTCCTCCAGCGGATCCACGAGCGCGACTGGAAGCTCCCCACCCCCGCCAAGGGATGGTCGATCCACGACACGGTGAGCCACCTGGCCTCCACCGAGACGCTGGGGGCCCGGGTCATCGCAGAAGGGTGGTCCGCCCTCGACACCGTCGACGTCTCCGACCTCGACCGATGGACCGCAGAGGGGGTCAAGCTGGGGCGGCGGAAGCGCTACCAGGAGGTCATCGAATGGTGGCGCAACGGTCGTGCCGCCGTTGTCGACGCCCTCTCCCACATGGAGGCGGACGATCGCATCCCCTGGCTGCACTCCACGGTCAGCGCCAAGGCATTCGCCTCGATCCGCCTGATGGAGACATGGGCCCATGGGCTCGACATCCGCGCCGCCATGCACGGTCGGCTCCCGGTGGCCGAGGACGAGGAGCCCGAGACCGACAGCGCCCGGCTGTACCACGTTGCCTGGCTCGCCCACCGCACCCTGCCGTATGCCTTCGCCCAGGCGGGCGAGACCTATCCCGAGCAGGGCATCCGCATCCAGTTGATGGGACCCAAGTACTCACGCTGGGACTTCGGCCCGGAGAGCACCGACATCGTGGTCAAGGGCATGGCCGGCGAGTTCTGTCGGGTCGCCGTCCACCGCATGAAGCCGGCCGACACCAACCTGAAGGCGATCGGCACTGACGCCGAGACGGCCCTGCGCCTGCTCCGCGCCTACTGAGCCAGGTGCCCACCGTCCCACGCCTCACCGGTATGGTCCACCTCGGGCCCCTCCCCGGATCCCCCCGATTCCTCGGTGGGTTCGACACGGTCATCTCGGCGGCGGTCGGCGACGCCATCCGCCTCGACGAGGCCGGCTTCGATGCCATCGGGGTCGAGAACCTCGGCGATGCCCCGTTCTTCGCCGACGACGTCCCCAAGGTGACGGTCGCCGCCATGACCAGGGCGATCAGCGCCATCGCCGGGGTCACCGGCAAGACGATCGTGGTCAACGTGCTCCGCAACGACGCCGCCGCCGCCCTCGCCGTCGCCGCCGCCACCGGCGCCGCCTTCGTCCGGGTCAATGTCCTGGCAGGGACCATGTGGACCGACCAGGGCCCGATCGTGGGACGAGCCGCCGAGGTCACCAGGCTGCGCCGTGCCATCGCCCCCGAGGTGGGGATCCTGGCGGACGTTTTCGTCAAGCACGCCACCCCGGCGCCGGGGGCGACCATCGAGCAGGCGGCCGAGGAGCTGGCCGACCGGGCCTTGGCCGACGCCCTCATCGTCTCCGGAACCTCGACCGGACGTGCCCCCGACCTGGCCACGGTGCGCAAGGTCGCCTCCGCCGTTCCCGGCACCCCGATCCTGCTCGGCTCCGGGGTCACCGAGGACACCCTGGCCGGGTTCCTCGCCGTCGCCCACGGTGTCATCGTGGGCACCGCGGTCAAGATCGACGGGATTACCACCAACCCGGTCGACCCGATCCTGGCCAAGTCCTTTGTCGCCGCCGCCGGTTGACCCCGCCATCCGTACCTTCCCTCCCGGAACCTGGGATGTATCATCACCCGGATGAGCCGCTGACTCCCGGCCGCCTGCCTGCTGGTGCTGGCCGCCGCCTGCACCCCGACCGCACCCGACCCGACCGCCGCCCCGCCCGCCGCCGCCATGACGGTGCCGGGGAACGCCACCTCCGACCCGGGGACGGCCGCACCGGCCACGGTGGCTCCTGCTTCGACCTCGACCGGCGCTGATCTGCCGCCCCCGGTGTGCACCGGGGCGGAGCCGGAGCAGGGCGAGAGGCTCGCCTTCTTCGCCTCGGCCGCCCTGTGCCCCGAGCTCGACAACGTCCCCTACCCGGTGTATCGACCCCCCATCGGGCGACCCAGCCTGGAGGCGGCGGTGAGTCTGCTGGTCGGCGGGACCACCGAAGCCGAACGGGCAGCCGGGTTGTCGACCGGGTTCGATGTCGTCGCCGACGCCGACGGCATCGAGGTGACGGTCTCGGTCGATGCCGCCGTTGATTTCCTGCTGGACGGGGATCGCTGGTCGCCGGGCTCTCTGGCGGGTACCACGTCGCAGCTCTTCTCGTTCATCGATCTGCTGGCGGCCACCGTGTTCGCCTACCCCGAAGTCACCGCCCTCGACCGGAGCACGCTGTGCTGGGGCGATGCGGGCTGCACCGGCGTCACCACCCGCCGGGATTGGGAGGGCGGCCTGTTCAGCAACGGCGGGGTGTTGTTCCACCGGGATTGCGACCTGGTGAGGGTCTGGTCCGACCCCCTGGCCTCATACTGCCTGGTGGCCGGCGCCGCCCCGCTGGCACCGGCCACCGTAGTCGACGTCACCTCCGACGACGTGCTGTTCATGCGCTCGGGAGCGGGCGCCGACAATCCCGAGGTCGGCCGGTTGGCGCCGGGAGCCATCGTCGAGGTGCTCGACGCCAGTGAGGTTGCTTCCGACGGTGGGTTGTGGCGCCTGGTCACCAACCCGGAGGGCGAAGTGGGCTGGGTCAACGCCGCCTTTCTCGACATCGAACGGTCCCCGCAGGAGAAGCTGATCGACGCCTTCGTGGCCTTTGCCGACCAGCGGAACGAGACAACCCTCGCTGCGCTTGCGGTCGGGCAGGTCATCGAGCTCGGCCTCGGGCCGACCGTGCTCCGTTCGGTGTCCCCTCCAGACCTAATCGACGAGGCGGCCTGGGTGTTGGACATCGAGCACTTCCGGGCCCGGGCCGGGCCGTTCTCGTCCCTGGAGGCATTGGCCTCGCTCGACGACTACACCGTGACCGTGGGTCCCCACCGGCATTGCGCCTCCGGGCCCCAGCCAGCCCGGAGGGGTTCGAGGACCACACTCGGATCAGCGTCGAACCGGTGCTCGACCATGGCGCCGGCTGCCTCGTCTGGTACACGGTCGACCTCTTCGTGTCCCCGGCCGGTACCGCCGAGGCGATCACCTTCGACATCTGGGAGCCCTAGCTCATCGCCGCTACCCTCAACCACTAGTACGCCATCTTCGATCACCACTCAAGGGTTGTGGATCGGGGCTAGGCCCGAGTTGTCCTCAGGGCGCACAAGGCTCGCCTGCTGATGACTCAACGTCTTATGTAGAGACTGTGGGTAAGACGGTTTTGTCATTCACAGTCCCCTCGACTCTTTATCGAGGGTGTGCCCGCCGGGCGCGCTGTCGCCTCACCGGCTTGAATGCGGTTGGATTCCCATCGAAGGAGCACCCCATGGAGATCGAGGTGATCGTCGAGATTCCCAAGGGTTCACGCAACAAGTACGAGATCGACCACGCCACCGGCGAGCTGTGGCTCGACCGCCATCTGTTCACCGCCACCTCCTACCCCGCCGATTATGGCTTCATCCCCCAGACCCTGGCCGGTGACGGTGACCCGCTCGACGCACTCGTCCTGCTCGACGAGCCCACCGTTCCCGGGTGTCATATCGGGGCGCGGGCCATCGGTGTGTTCTGGATGCGGGACGAGGCGGGACCCGACGCCAAGATCCTCTCGGTGCCCGCCCGTGACGAGCGCTGGGGACACCTGCGGGACCTGGCCGACCTCCGACCCCATCTTCGCTCCGAGATCGCCCATTTCTTCGAGGTGTACAAGGCGCTGGAACCGGCCAAGAGCACCGAGATCGGCACCTGGGACGGCGCCGAGGTCGCCGCCACGGTCATCACCGAGGCCCTGGAGCGGTACCAGAGCACCGGACACGGTTGACCGGGTCGACATCGCCGCCACCGTACCGGCGGCACCGCGCCTCCTCTGCCGTGGCTGACCGTCGGTTTGTGTCACACCCGCTCGGTACGCTCTCACCCAGCCGACACGATGTGATGCCATGACCCTGCCAGACCTGTTCAGCCCGGCGACCCGGGACTGGTTCGAGTCGACCTTCGCCTCCCCCACCGATGCCCAACGGCGGGGCTGGGAGGCGATCGCCTCGGGCAGCCACACGCTCATCCATGCCCCCACCGGATCGGGGAAGACGCTGGCTGCCTTCCTGTGGGGCATCGACCGCCTCGCCTCCGAGGCGGTCCCCGACGAGGCAAAGCGGTGCCGGCTCCTCTACGTGTCGCCGATGAAGGCGCTGGCCTACGACATCGAACGCAACCTGCGCGCCCCGCTCACCGGGATCAAGCTCGCCGCCTCCCGGCTCGGAATCGAGTTGCCGCCGATCACCACGGCGATGCGCACCGGTGACACCCCCGGTAAGGACCGGCGGACGATGCTGCGCCATCCCCCCGACATCCTGATCACTACCCCCGAGTCCCTCTACCTGATGCTCACCTCGCAGGCCCGCTCGATGCTGGCGTCGGTGCGGTGGGTCATCGTCGACGAGATCCACTCGGTGGCGGGGTCGAAGCGGGGGTCTCACCTGGCGCTCAGCCTGGAGCGGCTCACCGACCTCGCCGATCGGCCACCGCAGCGGATCGGACTCTCGGCGACGCAGCGGCCCCTCGAGGCGATCGCCGAGTTCCTCGGCGGGGGCGACCCAACCGAGGACGGATGGAGACCCCGACCGGTCACCATCGTCGACGCCCCCTGGGAGAAGCACCTCGACCTCGAGATCGTGGTGCCGGTGGCCGACATGACCAGGCCCGAGACGTCGATGGCCGGCGGCACCGACGAACCTCCGCCACGCTCGATCTGGCCTGCCGTCTACCCCAGGCTGCTGGAGCAGGTGCTCGAGCACCGGTCCACGCTCATCTTCGTCAACAGCCGAGGAGCGGCGGAGCGGCTCGCCGCCGAGCTCAACCGGCTCGCCGGGGAGGAGCTGGCTCGCTCCCACCATGGATCGGTCTCGAGGGAGCAGCGGGTCGAGATCGAGGGGAAGCTGAAGGCCGGCGAGCTGCGCGCCGTCGTCGCCACCTCGACGCTGGAGCTCGGCATCGACATGGCCGCCGTCGATCTGGTGCTGCTGGTGGAGTCCCCGGTTTCGGTGGCCCGGGGGCTGCAGCGGGTGGGCCGGGCCGGGCACCAGGTGGGCGCCCCCAGCGTCGCCCGGATCTACCCCAAGCACCGGGCCGACCTCCTGGAGACGGCGGTGGTGGTCGACCGGATGCTGGCCGGCGCCATCGAGGCGACCACGGTCCCCCGCAACCCGCTCGATGTGCTCGCCCAACAGATCGTGGCGATGGTCACCGCCCAGCCCGCCACCGCCGACGACCTGTACACCCTGGTGCGGCGCAGCGCCCCGTACCGAGACCTGGGGAGGGCCGGTTTCGAGGGGGTGTTGGACATGCTGGCCGGGCGCTACCCGTCGGACGAATTCGCCGAGCTCCGCCCCCGCATCGTGTGGGACCGGGGCTCTGGAATGGTCAAGGGCCGTGACAACGCCAGGATGCTCGCCGTCACCAACCCGGGGACCATCCCCGACCGCGGTCTGTACACCGTGATGCTTCCCGGTGGGGGCCGGGTGGGCGAGCTCGACGAGGAGATGGTGTACGAGAGCCGGGTCGGGGACGTGTTCGTGCTCGGCTCCACCTCGTGGCGGATCGACGAGATCACCCAAGACCGGGTGCTGGTGGTGCCGGCTCCCGCCGAGACCGCCGCCAAGCTCCCTTTCTGGCACGGCGACGCCGCCGGTCGGCCGCTCGAGCTGGGTCGGGCGGTTGGTGAGTTCGTCCGCACCATCGGGGCCATGACTCCGGAGGACGCCCGCACCGCCCTGGTCGACCGCTACCGCCTCGACCCGTGGGCGGCGGAAAACCTCAGCGCCTTCATCGAGGAGGAGCGCCAGGCAACCGGGGTGCTCCCCACCGATCGCACCATCGTGGTGGAGCGGTTCCGCGACGAGATCGGTGACTGGCGGGTGGTGCTGCTCTCCCCGTTCGGGGCCAGGGTGCACGCCCCGTGGGCGCTGGCGGCGCGCCACCGGCTCCGCGCCGAGGTGGGGAGCCATGTCGACGTCATCTGGTCGGACGACGGGATCATGTTCCGTTTTCCCGATCTCGACCAGCCGCCGTCGGCGGAGGCCGTCGTCCCTTCCGCAGATGAGATCGACGACCTGCTCCTCGACGAGATCGCCGACTCGGCGCTGTTCACCTCCCGTTTTCGCGAGGCGGCGGCGCGGGCGCTGCTTCTCCCCAGACGCCGTCCGGGGAGCCGCACCCCGCTGTGGCAGCAGCGAAGACGAGCCGCCGGTCTGCTCGAGGTCGCCTCCAAGCACCCCGACTTCCCCATCGTCCTCGAGACCTACCGCGAGATCCTCCAAGACCACTTCGACATGCCGGCGCTGACCAAGGTGCTGGGCGACATCGCCGCCCGCAGGATCAGGGTGCGCCAGGTCGAGCTGGCCGGGCCCAGCCCCTTCGCCTCCTCGCTCATGTTCGACTTCGTGGCCTCGTTCATGTACGAGTACGACGCCCCGGTTGCCGAGCGCCGGGCGGCGGCGCTGACCCTCGACCGCCGGCTGTTGGGCGAGCTGCTGGGCGATCCGGATCTGCGCGACCTGCTCGACCCCGCCGTCATCGAACAGGTGGAACTCGAACTACAGCTGCTCGACCCGGAGCGCATGGTCCGCACCGCCGACGCCGTCCACGACGCCCTCCGCCACCTCGGCCCGCTCACCTTGGCCCAGCTCATGGCCCGGACCTACCCACCCGATGACGCCGACAGCCACGTCGCCGCCTTGCTTGCCGAGCGCCGCATCGCCGAGATCGGGCTCCTCGGCTCTCCCCATCTCGCCGCCGTCGAGGACATGGCCCGACTGCGTGACGGTCTGGGCGCCGCCCCGCCCCCGTGGATCCCCCCGGCGCTGCTCGAGCCGGCGGCCGACCCGCTGGGCGACCTGGTGGGTCGGTACGCCCGCACCCACGGCCCGTTCACCCTGGCCGACGCGGCGGCGGCGCTGGGGATGCCGGCCGCGGTGGTGGCCGAGGTGCTCGATCGGCTCGACTCCGAGGGCAGGGTCACCAGCGGCGGCTACCGATCGGGGTCGCAGACCCCCGAATGGGTCGATGTCGAGGTGCTGCGCCGGATCAGGAGACGGTCGTTGGCGGCGCTGCGGGCCCAGGTCGAGGCGGTCGAGATTGCAGCCCTGGGCCGCTTCCTCCCCGCCTGGCAGGGAGTCGGGTCAACCTCATCTGCGCCGGGAAGGCTCCACGAGGTGGTCCACCAGCTCCAGGGGGCGCCGATCGCCGCCGGCATCCTCGAGACCGAGGTGCTGCCCAGACGGCTCGCCTACTCGCCGGCCATGCTCGACGCCCTGCTCGCCTCGGGAGAGGTCGTCTGGATGGGGCGGGGCACCCTGGCCGGGAGCGACGGCAGGGTCGCCCTCTACCTCAGGAGCCACGCCCCGCTCCTCCATGTCCCGCTCGACACCGAACCCCCTGTGGGCAACGTCCATGACGCCATCCGCCGCCATCTCACCGCCCGGGGAGCCTCGTTCTTCTTCGACCTGGTGGCGGCCACGCTCGGTGCGACCCATGACGAAGTGCTCGAAGCCCTGTGGGATCTGGTGTGGAGCGGCGAGGTCACCAACGACACCTTCGCCCCGGTACGGGCGTACCTCCACAAACGCCGTCCGCCGCGGTCGGGTAGGGCCCGGCCGGCGATGTCGATGCCACCCGCAGCCTCGGGACGGTGGTACCTGGTCGCCGACATGCTCGCCACTCCGGTCCCTGTCACCGCCGAGGAGCGAGCCAGGGCGGTGGCCGAGGTGCTGCTCGACCGACATGGGGTGGTGACCAGGGACACCGTCCTCGGCGAAGGCGTCCCCGGTGGGTTCTCTGGGCTGTACCCGGTGTTCTCGGCGCTGGAGGACGTGGGCCGGGTGCGTCGCGGGTACTTCATCGAGGGGTTGGGCGGCTCACAGTTCGCCCTGCCCGGTGCGGTCGACCGGCTGCGACGCACCGACGACCGGGGTGTGGTGGTGCTGGCGGCGACCGATCCCGCCAACGCCTACGGCGCCACCGTGCCGTGGCCGGAGCATCCGACGGCCCGACCCGCTCGCCGCTCGGGGGCATTCGTCATTCTCACCAATGGGGCACTCGGCGGCTTCGTGGAGCGGGGCGGGCGGGTGGTCTCGGTGTTCGACGCCGACCCGGACACGGTGGTCAACGGGCTGGTCGAGCTGGCCGGTCGGCTCAGAGCCTCACCGTGGCCACCGTCGACGGCGCCCCGGCGGCGGGCTCGATCCTCGGCCATGCGCTGCGCGGCGCCGGTTTCGTCCCCGGCTACCGGGGTCTCACGCTCCTCGGCAGCTCGCCCGTGGGGCGGCGTACCAGGGCAGGCTGACCGTGGTCACCGGCTTGGCCCGTCGCACCCGGATTCGATCGACCACGCCCCGCCTCGGGCCAGGAGGACCGGCCGCCGATCAGGCGGAGGCTTCGCTGGTGGCGCGGAGATCCTCCAGGGGGTACACCCCGGTGCCGTGGTTGTCGGGCTCGAACACGAACCGCAGGGCGTAGCCGCCGACCAGGGCGGTGTCGGTGATGGTGATGGGCACATCACCCTCGAGCAATGCCTTGATCGCCGCCCGACCGGACGGCTCCCGGCACCCGGCGCACATGCAGGCAGCCCGCAGGTCGCGTGCCGCAAAGGAGCTCTCGGTTCCGTCGTCCCAGGTGATCTCGACCCGGGTCCCCTCTACAACCTCTATCCGCTGCGGGAATGTCGACATGAGGTGACCTTACCCCCTCAGCGAACCGTGTCGACCAGGCCGCCAACCAGGTAGCCCATGCCCCCGACGGGGAGGTCCGGGGCGCTTGACCGGCTTCTCGACGCCCCCCTAGCGTCCGGGGGTGTCCACCCCGACCCTGTCGATCCACCCGGGCCATTCGTCCCTGCTCGACCTCCCCTGGGAGTCTCCCCTGGAGGAATGGGACGATCGTCATCTGGTCGAGGTCCCCGTCGGGATCCACCGGCATGTGGTCCGGTTCGTCGCCTTCGGCGAGGAGATCTACGCCATCAAGGAGCTCCCCCGCCGGGTAGCGCGCAAGGAGTACCAGGTGCTGCGAGCGTTGGAGCACCGGGTTGGTCCCGTGGCCCCTGCGGTCGGTCTGGTCGACCGGGGCTGGATCCCGGCGGACCGCGAGGCGTCGGCGGCGGTGATCACCCGCTACGTGAAGTTCGCCTTCACCTACCGCGAGCTGATCTCGGGCGGGAACTTCGGGCCGAGACGACGCCAGATGCTCGACGCCGTCGCCGGGCTGCTGGTCGAGCTGCATCTGGCGGGGTGCTACTGGGGGGACTGCTCGCTGTCCAACCTGCTCTACCGCTACGACGCCGGTGCCATCCAAGCGGTGATGATCGACGCCGAGACCAGCGAGCTCCACGACGAGTTGACCTCCGGGCAGCGGGGGCACGACCTGGACATCATGATCGTGAACCTGGCCGGGGGGATGGCGGACATCGCCGCCGAGCAGGGCCTCGACATCGACGACGCCGACCTCACCCTGGGCGAGGACGTCGCCGACACCTATCGGGGGTTGTGGGCGGAACTCAACCAGCCGGTGGTGATCGGTGCCGATGAGGGTTACCGGGTGAGGGAACGGGTGGAAAGGCTCAACACGCTCGGGTTCGAGGTCGGCGACCTCGAACTGCTCCCCCAGGACGGGGGCCCGGGTCGGCTGTTGCGATTGCAGGTGAGCGTCGGCGGCCGCACCTTCCACAGCACCAGGCTCCACGACCTCACCGGGATCGAGGCCTCCGAGGAGCAGGCCCGCCAGCTCCTCAGCGACCTCCACTATCACGAGGCCACCGACCCGCGCACGAGCCTCACCGGCAAGGCGGTGAAGGCCATCCGATGGCGGGTGGACGTGTTCGAGCCGTTGCTGGCCAGGATCGCCGCCACCGGCAAGTATCCAGACGTGGTCCAGCTCTACTGCGACTTCCTCCATAACCGCTACCTGCAGTCATCGGCGGCCGGCCAGGACATCCCCACGGACGAGGCGTTCGAGGCGTGGACCGAGGCGGGAATGCCCGGGATCGACCCGCAATAGGCACCTGCCTTCACCGAGCCCGACTCCGGCCGAACGTGACCCCGGCCCCATTCGCCGAACTTCAGCGGATTGGTACTCGCCAGGGGTGCGGCGAACCTAAGGTTCAACTTCAGCGGATCGCGTGTCGTGGCGACACCCTTGGAACCTCAGGTTCGGCGTGGGGCTCGCGTCGGTCTCGACTTCAGCAGATTGGTACTCGCCAGGGGTACGGCGAACCTGAGGTTCGGCGCTTCTCAGTGGCCGCCCCGCTTCACCCCGCCGTACTTCATTCGGGTGTCCTCGACGCGGGCGACCGGCCGCGGGGCCTCGTCGTGCCCGGCGATCCCGGCGTCGACCACCTCGCCGAGGAACAGATCGTGGGTCCCGCACTCGACCATCCGCCACACCGAGCATTCCATCCAGGCCACCGCCTCGGTGAACACCGGGGCCCCGGTGACGCCCTCCCGGATGGGGCGCCCGTTCAGGGACATCCCTTCCTTGACGGCCGGCTTGGAGAACTTGACGAACGGCCGGGTGTCCTCCCGGGACCACAGGTTGACGGTGAACACCCCGCTCGACCGGACGAGACGGTTGGTCACCGCCTTGACGTCGACGGAGACCGCCACCAGCACCGGTTCCATCGACACCTGGGTCACCCAGCTCGCCGTCATCCCGTTCCACTCGCCGTCGTGACGGGCGCCGATCAGGCACAACACGTTGGGGATGCTCCACAGCACCTTGTTCAGGGTCTCGGCGGACACCGGCTCGGTCAACGGCCACCTCCTGGGAGCTGGGAGACTACCGGCCGACCCGTCGCCCCGATGCCCCGCCATCGCTTAGCATCCACCCCATGCACGTGCTCATCGCCACGTCGGGTGTGCTGGGCGCCGAACAGGTGGTCGAGTTCACCAGAAGGCTGATCGGAAGCGATGGCAGGGTCACCGTCACAACGGTGATCGAGGTGCCGCGCAGCTTCCTCGACCAGCTCGGCTCCGACGACTGGAACCCAACAGGCAGCGACACCCGATCGGCCCCCAGCCAGGATTCGGTGGTCGAACGCTACGTCGAGGAGCGGGGCCGGCGCATGTGCGAGCCGCTGCTCAACGCCCTCGAGACCGAGGGCATCCACACCGAGTCGGTCTACCTGGAGGGCGAGGACCCGGCGGCGACGATCTCGGGCCTCGCCATCAAGCTCGAAGCGGACGTCGTGGTGCTCGGCGCCACCCGACCGATCTTCCACCAGTCGGCATGGGAGAGCGTGTCCGCCCGGGTCACGCTGGAGTGCGCCCGACCGGTGCTGGTGCTCCCACCGCCGGTCAGGGTCGAGGTTCCCGAGGAGGACTGACCCGGGCCAGCGCCACCAGTAGCATTGCCTCGGTGTGCGGGATGAACGCCGTCGGCTCGGTGTCGAGCAGGTCGAGCACCTCCTCGACCCTCCACCACCGGGTGTCGGCGGTCTCCCCGGGCACGGGCCGCGGGGTTCCCTCGCCGTAGCACTCGAAGAGCACGTGCATCGAGGAGAAGCCGCCATCGATCCCGGTCACCACCGCCAACGGCAGCGCCGTCGCCGTTCCTCCGTCCGGGGCACCGCGCCGAACGGTGACCCCGGCGGCGACCGCCGTCACCGCGATGCCGGTCTCCTCGACGATCTCGCGGGCGATCGCCACGTCCGGCCGCTCCCCCGCCTCCCAGCGCCCGCCCGGCAGCTCGAGACGTCCCTGCACCGGCTCGCCCGGCTTGTCCCGCCGCTGCAGCAGGATGCACCTCCGGGCGGTCGAGTCGTACACCACGGCGGAGACGATGGGGATGACCAACTCGGGATCGGCTGCCGATCCGCCGCCGGTGGTCACGGGACAGGGGCGACGATCAGCGGCTGGGGGCAGTTCAGCTCGACGGTGACCCCGGCCGTCGCCGACGCATCCGCCAGGTTGGTGCAGGCGATGGCGAACCGCTGGGCGGCGGTGGCGTACTCAGAGCCGTCGAGGGCTTCCTCGAGCTGATCGATCGAGTCGAGGTTGCGCACCGTCTCGGTGGCGGTAGGCACCGCCGTCACCAGCCCGCTCCCGGCGGTGAGCAGATCGGCGTGCGCCACCGCCAGCTCCTCGGGAGGCTCCAACCGGCCAAGACGCTCCATCAGCCCCCGCAGCTCGGCGCCGGCCGTCGAGAACAGGTCGGCGGACTTGACGATGGCCAGCTCACCTGCCTGGTCGAAGAACCCGGACATGGCGCCGAGGTCGCCGAAATCGGTGGCGTCGTGGAGCTCGGTGAGCTGGTCGCCGAGGTCCTTTCCGTAGTCCTCCTGCTGGGCGGCGATCGCCTCGGAGAACCCGGTGAGCTCATCGGCAAGCTCCCCGAAATAGCCCACGGCGGTGGGTGGATCGCCGCCGCATGCGGTGAACAGCACCACGGCGCCCGCCAGCAGGGCGACGAGCCGGACCGACCTGACCCGCGGTCGACCAGTCAGGGGAGGCATGGCGATCACGGCCGACAGGGTAACCGCTGTCATCTGCTGCCCTTCGGATGGGGTGCGATCAGGTCGCCTTGGAGAACTGGGTGCGGTACAGCGAGGCGTACAACCCGTCCCTGGTGAGCAGCTCGGCGTGGTTCCCCGCCTCGACCACTGTGCCGTTGTCCATCACCAGGATGCGGTCCGCCGACAGGATCGTGGACAGCCGGTGGGCGATGACCAGTGACGTGCGGCCCTTCATCACCCGCTCCAGGGCATCCTGGATCAGCGCCTCGCTGTGGGCGTCGAGATGCGAGGTCGCCTCGTCGAGGATGAGAATCTGCGGGTTGCGCAGGATGACCCTGGCGATGGCGATCCGCTGCTTCTCGCCGCCGGACAGTCGGTAGCCGCGCTCGCCCACCGGGGTGTCGTATCCGTCGGGCAGGCTGTCGATGAGGGCGGCGATGTTGGCCAGATCGGCGGCGGTCCTCAACTCCTGGTCGGTGGCGTCGGGCTTGGCGTAGCGCAGGTTGACGGCGATGGTGTCGTGAAACAGGTACGCCTCCTGGGTGACCACCCCGATGGCGTCTGCGAGGTGGGTGCGGTCGAGGCTCCGCACGTCGTGCCCATCGATCCTCACCGTCCCCCGGTCGGCGTCGTACAGCCGGGGTACCAGGTAGGTGGTCGTGGTCTTGCCGGCGCCGCTGGGCCCGACCAGGGCGACCAGCTCCCCGGGGTCGACCCGGAAGCTGACGTCGCGCAACGCCCATCCGTCACCGGTGCGGTGCGTGGTGATCGTCTCCGGCAGCTGGAACGATCGGCGGCTCATCCGTTGCACCGACTCCAGACCCTGCCCCCCACCGTACGAGAACCAGACGTGGTCGAACTCGACCGCTCCGGCGAACCGCTCCGGGCGGACGGGCTGGTCGATCTCGGTGATGTCGTGGGGCATGTCGAGCACCTCGAACACCCGCTCGAACGAGACCAGCGAGGTGGCGAACTCGACCCGTGCGTTGGACAGCGCCGTCAGCGGCCCGTACAGGTTCCCCAGGTAGGCGGAAAGGGCGACGATGGTCCCCACCGAGATGGCGCCGTTGATGACCAGCACGGCCCCGGTCCAGAACACCAGGGCCGATCCGAGCGCCCCCATCACCCCGAGCGCCATGAAGAACCAGCGCCCGATGGTCGCCTGGCGCACCCCGAGGTCGCGCACCGCCGCCGCTTCGTCCGAGAACCGTCCCTCCTCGTCACGGTTGCGACCGAACAGCTTGACCAGCAGCGCCCCGGACACACCGAGGGTCTCCTGCATGTGGGCGTTCATGGTGGCGTTGCGCTCGAGCTGGTGGCGGCGCACCACCCGCAGCATCCGTCCCACCCGGCGCGAGGCGACGATGAACAGCGGGAAGATCGCCATCGCCAGCAGGGTGAGCCGCCACTCCAGCCGCAGCATCACCACCAAGGTGGTGGCCACGCCGATGATGTTGGCGGCCAGGGTGATGAAGGTGCCGGTGACCGCCTGCTGGGCACCGACCACGTCGTTGTTGAGACGGGACATCAGCTCGCCGGTACGGGTCGAGGTGAAGAACCCCAGAGACATGCCGAGCACGTGGCCGTAGAGCTGGTTGCGTAGGTCGAAGATGATGCCCTCGCCGACCGCGGCGGAGGCCCAGCGCTGCAGCACCCCGAGGATGCCGCTGACCAGCGGGATGGCGACCATGGCGACGCCGAGCAGGGTGACCAGCCGCAGGTCCCGCTCGGGGATGGCGGTGTCGATCAGGGATCGCATGATCAGCGGCGGGGCCAACGCCAGCACCGAGATCACGAGGATCGTGGCCAGAACGACGGCCAGCTTGTTCCTGTAGGGGGCGCCGTAGCGGAGGACCCGACCAAGCAGGGCCCGGTCTACCTGGGGACGATCACCGGTCTCGTCGAACCGGATGTATGACCAACCCCACCCGCCTGGGAACACCGTCACCACCTCGTGCGCAGACCGGTCACGGTACTACCGGCCCGGGACCAACCCCGGCGGCTTGGTCAATCCTCGGGGACGCCCGGCCCGACGAGGATCTCCAGCGGCACGACGGAGCGGGCGATCCTCCGGCATTGCCGCTCCACGATGAGGTCTGCACAAAACAGCTCGTATTGGTAGAGACCGTCGCTCCAAATGAGGCTGACCCCTTCGTCGACCTCGACCGCCTGCAGCCCGTCGCTGGGCGAGATGCTGACCTCCTGGCCCACCCTGAGCACGATGAGCCGGTCGTCCGGGCTCTCGTACGGCTCACCGGACCACACGCCGAAAGCGGCGGAGACACCGACGTCGAGCGTGGCCGATGCGGTGTCGTAGACGAGCTGGCTGGTGATGGACTCTGCCGTCCTTGGCACCACGGTCAGGAACTGGATCCCGGGGAGGGCGACCGAGATCTCATGGGGGGTGGCCTGGATGAAGCGGTTCTCGCCGTCCCCCCGCTGCCACACCGCCGAGATCACGACGGCGACCTCGTTCGAGCTCGACCCGTCGATGCCGTCGTTGAACCACCCGACGCGATTGTCGAGATCCTGGAGAGGGATGCCGCCGGTGATGTCGATTGGAGCCGCGGTGACGACCGGGATCGTGGTCGAGCCCTGGACGTACTCGTGGGAACGGTCACCAAGCGTGTCGAGCAGTCCACTACCGCCGCAGGCGGTGAGCGCCCCAGCAAGAATGCCTACCGTGGCGAGTCTTCGCCTCAACACCATCCACCTTCTCCGAGGCCGCTCCCCCCGAGCGCGCACCGACCGCCCACCCGAGTTCCCCCACTCGAGCCTCTCCCGGGAAAGCCTAACGGGGACCGCCGGCAATCAGGAACATCCGGCGGGAGCGGCACCCGCCCCGTGGGTAGCCTCCCCCGATGCGACGCCCCATCCGCCTGGTCACCGAAGGTCGCTCCGATCCTGCCTGGCTCGACACCGCCGTCTCCAGGGTGATGCTGCTCGGCGCGTCGGAGGGAGACCTCGGTGAGACCTTCCGGATCCACGTGCCGGGGCGGGTGGTGGCCTTCGGGCGGCGCGACACCATCGACCGGAGCTACCCGGCGGCGGCGGAAGCGGCCAGGGTCGCCGGGTTCGCCCCCATCGAGCGGATGGCGGGGGGCCGGGCGGCGGTGTTCACCGAGCACACCCTCTCCTTCGCCTGGACCATCCCCGACCCCGACCCCCGTCCCGGGATCACCGATCGGTTCGACACGCTGGCCGGGATCGTCGTCGACGCCTTCGCCCGGCTCGGGATCGAGGCCGCCGTCGGCGAGATCCCCGGCGAGTACTGCCCGGGGAAGTGGAGCGTCCACCATGACGGCAGGCTCAAGCTGATGGGGGTCGGTCAGCGGCTGGCCCGACACGCCGCTCACGTCGGGGGGGTGATCGTGGTCGACCGACCCGACCTGGTGCGCCGAGCGCTGGTGCCGGTGTACGAGGCGATGGGGCTCGTCTGGCGTCCCGAAACGGCAGGCGCCATCACCGACATCGACCCGGCGATCACGGTCGGGTCCGCCGCCTCCGCCGTCATCGCCGCCCTCGGCGACCGCTTCGACCTCGAGCCCGCCCCGCTCACCGACCGGATCCTGGAACGGGCCGCCGCCCTCGCCCCCGAACTGGGTTCCCCGGTCTGATCGGGCTCGCTCCGCTCCGCTCGATGAAGGTGTGGAGCAGGTCGATGACCGCGGCCTCGTCTGTCGAGGATCCACGCTCACCACCAAGATCACGTCATCCACGAGTGCGTCTGCGGAGCAGCCGCCGAGCTCGGGGACGACATATGCCTCGGTGCGGGGTCACCCGTCGCCGGCGCGGCGCGGTCGGGTGTGGTCGTGCGAAGGCCCGGGTAGCCTCGCCCGGTGCGCCGTGTCACCGTTATCAACGGCCCCAATCTCAACATGCTCGGGGTCCGTGAGCCCGAGGTCTACGGCGTGACCACGCTGACCGACCTCGACGCCATGATCATGGGCTGGGGGGATCGGCTCGGGCTCGAGGTGGCCACGTTCCAGTCGAACCACGAGGGCGACCTGATCGACCGTATCCAGGCCTGCCGCACGGATGCGGACGGCATCGTCATCAACCCCGGGGCGTACACCCACACCTCGTACGCCATCCACGACGCCCTGCTCGCCGCCGCCGTCCCCGCAGTGGAGGTGCACCTGTCCAACATCCACGCCAGGGAACAGTGGCGGTCGGTATCGGTGATCGCCCCTGCGGTGGTCCGGTCGATCTTCGGCCGGGGCATCGTCGGCTACAAGGACGCCCTCAGGCTTCTGGTCAACCGGGCGAGCGCCCCGCCCGAGACGGTGGCGTACGGCGACCACCCCGAACAGGTGATCGACCTCCGCCTTCCCGACGGTCTCGGCCCGGGGCGGGTCGCCGTGTTCCTCCACGGTGGGTTCTGGCGGCGGGAGTGGCAACGCGACGGCATCGACACGCTCGCCGTGGACCTCACCGGGCGGGGATGGGTCACCGCCAACGTCGAGTACCGCCGGCTGGGGTGCGACGGCGGATGGCCGGCGACGGCGGTGGACGTGGCGACCGCCATCGACCGGGTGGTCGCCGACACCGGTGCCGACCGGGTGACCGTGATCGGGCACTCGGCGGGCGGTCAGCTCGCTCTGGTCGCCGGGCGCTCGCCCCGGGTGGAGGCGGTGGCTGCGGTGGCACCGATCACCGACCTGGCCAGAGCCGTCGAGCTGGGGATCGGCGCCCCCAGCCCTCAGGCGTTCCTGGGCGAGGCAGACCCCCGAGGCCCGGTCTCCCCCATCACCGACCCGCCCTCGATCCGACAGATCCTGGTGCACGGTCTCGGTGACACCGTGGTCCCGGTCGAGTTCAGCGAGCGGTACGCCGCCGTCGCCGAGGCTGCCGGGATCGACGTGATGGCGGTCTACCCCGATCTCGGGCACTTCGAGCTGCTCGACCCGGGGAGGGCGGTCTGGGAACAGGTCGTCGCCGCCCTCTGATCTCGGCGAAGACGGCGGCTCAACCGGAGCGGGTGATCAGGTCCTGGAACCGGGTGAGGCCCTCGATCAGCTCGTCGTCGGCGAGGGCGTACGACAGCCGGAGATGGCCGGGAGCGCCGAACGCCTCGCCGGGGATCACGGCGATCTCGATCTCGTCGAGGAGGACGGCGGCCAGCTCGAGCGAGGTGTGCGGTGTGGACATCCCCATCCGCCTGCCCAGCAGGTCACCGACGGATGGAAAGGCGTAGAAGGCGCCCAGGGGCTCGGGGCAGCGCACCCCCGGGATCTCGTTGAGCATGCGGTGCATGGTCCGGCGCCGCCGATCGAAGGCGGCTCGCATCTTGGCGACAGCGTCGAGCGGGCCGGAGACGGCGGCATGGGCGGCCGCCTGGGTGACATTGGCCACGTTCGAGGTGAGGTGTGACTGGAGCGTGGTCGCCGCTTCGGCGATCTGCGGCGGACCGATCAGCCACCCCACCCGCCACCCGGTCATGGCATAGGTCTTGGCCACCCCGTTTACCACGACGCACCGATCCGCCATCTCGGGCACCACCACCGGCATCGACGGCGCCTCGACGCCGTAGGTGAGGTGCTCGTAGATCTCGTCGGTCATCACCCAGGTGCCCCGGTCCGCCGCCCAGCGGCCGATCGCCTCGACCTCGTCCGCCGGGTACACCGCCCCGGTGGGGTTGGAGGGCGAGACGTGGATCAGCAGCTTGGTGCGGTCGGTGGTGGCCGCCTCCAGCTGGTCGACGGTCACCCGGTAGCTCGCCGAGTGATCGCTGGGCACGGGGACCGGGACGCCGCCGGCGAGGCGAACCGCCTCGGGATAGGTCACCCAGTACGGGGTGGGAAGCAGCACCTCGTCGCCGGGGTCGAGCAGCACCTGGCAGGTGGCGTACACCGCCTGCTTGGCTCCGTTGGTGACCACCACCTGGGACGGCGCCACCACCAGCCCGGAGTCGCGCTCGGTCTTGGCGGCGATGGCGGCACGCAGCTTGGGGAGACCGGCGGTGGGGGTGTAGCGGTGGTTGTCGGGGTCGAGGGCGGCCTGGCGGGCCGCCTCGACGATGGCGGGCGGGGTGGGGAAGTCGGGCTCGCCCGCCCCGTATCCGATGACGTGGGCGCCGCCGGCGCGCATCGCCTTGGCCCTGGCGGTGATCGCCACGGTCGCCGACTCCTCGAGGGCGATCATCCGCTGGGAGACCCCGGTCATTGGCCGCACCCTACTCACCGCATCGCCCGATCCCGGCTGCCCCGGTTAGCCTGACGGCGACCACGGCCCGCCTGCCCGCGCCCCCCATCGACCACATCAGACGACGAAAGAACCATGCCCGACATCCCCGCCATCACCCTGCCAGACGACCTCGTCCCCACCGACGGCAGGTTCGGGTCGGGGCCATCGAAGGTCGACACCGATGCCCTGGCCGCCCTCGCCGCCACCGGCACCGGTTACATGGGCACCAGCCACCGCCAGGCCACGGTGCGCTCGGTGGTGGGCCGGGTGCGGTCGGGTCTGACCGCCCTGTACCGGCTCCCCGACGGCTACGAGGTGGTGCTCGGTGTGGGGGGCGCCACCGCCTTCTGGGACTGCGCCGCCTTCGGGTTGATCGAGCGGCGCAGCCAGCATCTCGTCTTCGGCGAGTTCTCCGCGAAGTTCGCCGCCGTCACCAAGGCCGCCCCTCACCTCGACGACCCGGAGACGATCTCGTCGGAACCGGGGACCCATCCCCACCCGGTGCCAAGCGAAGTGGTCGATGCGTACGCCTTCACCCACAACGAGACGTCGACCGGGGTGACCATGCCCATCATCCGCCCCGGGAGCGACGGGCTGGTGCTGGTCGACGCCACCTCGGCGGCCGGCGCCATCGCCGTCGATCCCACCCAGTTCGACGTTTACTACTTCTCCCCGCAGAAGGCCTTCGGGTCGGACGGCGGCCTGTGGGTGGCGCTGTGCTCCCCCGCAGCCGTCAAGCGCATCTCCCGCATCGGATCCTCGGTCCGCTGGATCCCCGCCTTCCTCAGCCTCACCCTGGCGGTCGACAACTCCCGCAAGGACCAGACCTACAACACCCCGGCGCTGGCCACCCTGTTCCTCCTCGCCCACCAGATCGACCGCATGCTCGAGCGCGGTGGGCTGGAATGGGCCATCGACAGGTCACGCCGCTCGTCGGCCACCATCTACCAATGGGCAGAAGCCCGCGACTTCGCCTCGCCATTCGTCACCGACCCCGGGATGCGCAGCCCCACGGTGGTCACCATCGACCTCGACCCCTCGATCTCCGCCGACACGGTGGAGGCGGTGCTGCGCGCCAACGGGGTCCTCGACACCTTCGGCTACCGCAAGCTGGGTCGCAACCAGCTCCGCATCTCCTGCTTCCCCAACGTCGAACCCGACGACGTGGCGACCCTGACCGCCGCCATCGACCACATCGTGGCCAAGCTGTAGCGGCCGGACCGACGCTAACAGCCCAGGGAGGTGACCGCCTCGGTGTAGCGGGCCCGCAGATCGGCGCCGACCTCGACCAGCTCGTCCCCGACCGCCTCGAGGCCGGCGGCGTCCTCGACCCCGCTGACGGCACGGCGGTAGGCGTTGTGCGCCTGCTCGAGCCGGGTGATGGCCTCGTCGTCCAGCGCCTCACGCACCTCGTCACCCATCTCGGCCACGGCGTCGCGCACCGAGTTGCCCGCCTCGCGGACGCTGTCGACGGTGCCGCTCGCTCCCTCGGCGAGCACCCCCACCGAGCCTTCGATTCCGTCGAGGGCGGCGCAGGCCTGTTGGGTGGCCTCGTCCACACTGAGGGCGCCTCCCCCACACGCCCCGAGCACGACGGCGGCCAGGACGGCGGACGACAGACGGAGCATTCGTGCGGTCATGGTCACTCCCAAAGGACGTTCGGGTCCCCGGGACGGGGGGACGACGGCGACGAGGGTAACCCTGATCGAGAGCCTCGTCGCCACCGGGCAGGCTGATCTCAGGCGCAGC
>JBPCMS010000062.1:0-31072 GCA_051002015.1 Acidimicrobiia bacterium | reverse complement strand
GAGCATTCGTGCGGTCATGGTCACTCCCAAAGGACGTTCGGGTCCCCGGGACGGGGGGACGACGGCGACGAGGGTAACCCTGATCGAGAGCCTCGTCGCCACCGGGCAGGCTGATCTCAGGCGCAGCCGCGCACATCGTGGCCTCAGGCGCCGAAGCGGCCCCGATGCTCGACCGGGATCAGCGGTTTCTCGCCGCGGACCTTGAGCTCCTGCGCCGCCCAAGTGTTGCCGTCCGGGTCGCTGAAGCCGAAGAACGTGCCGCCGTCGTCCGGTGAAAAGGTCATGATCTCGCTGACCTCGACGCCGCGGTCCAGCAACTCCTGGCGGGCCTGATGGTCCAAGCCGTTGGGTAGCCTCCGGGTGTGAAGCAGCTCCTGGTGATGCGGCATGCAAAGTCGGACTGGCATGCGGGCGGGACCGCCGACCACGACCGGCCGCTCAACCGGCGCGGGGTCGAGTCGGCGAGGATCATGGGAGGCGTACTCACCCGCGCCGGGCTCGAGCCCGACCTGGTGGTCACCTCGAGCGCGGTACGGGCCCACACCACGGCGCAGCTGGTCGCCGAGGCGGGCGGATGGTCGGCTTCGATCGTCACCGACGATCGGCTCTACGACAGCCATGTGGACGGCATCCTCGCCGTGATCGGCGAGACCGATGAGCCGGTGGGGCGGCTGATGGTGGTCGGGCACCAGCCCACCTGGGGGGCGCTGGTGGCGCGTCTCACCGGGGCATCGGCGGCGATGCGAACCGCCTCCGTCGCCGTGATCGACCTGATGCTGGGCACATCGTGGCGGCACGGCGGCGAGCTCGGCGGCGAGCTGGTCGCCCTGCTCCAACCGAGGCACTTCAGCGACCAGTGATTCGATTTTCTTAGGACCGAAACGCGTCACAGGCGACGCGAACCGATCCTAAGAAAATGCGGATGGGGGCCTGGGGGCCCCGGCGAGGCCGTAGCATCTGTCCTCGGAACGCGGCGAACGGCTGATCACACATGGGCAAGATCCACGGCGGGAGGCTGGTGGCCAGGGCGTTGAAGGCAGAAGGCGTCGACGCCCTGTTCACCCTTACCGGCGGGCACATCGTGCCGCTGCTCGACGGATGCGTCGAGGAGGGCATCCGCATCGTCGACGTCCGCCACGAAGAGACGGCGGGCCACGCCGCTGAGGCGTACTCCCGGCTCACCGGTCGGCTCGGGGTGGCGGCGGTGACGGCGGCGCCGGGAGTGACCAACCTGGTGACGGCGGTGATGAACGCCCACCTCTCCTCGACCCCGATGCTGGTGATCGCCGGCCGCCACCTCATCCGCCAGGAGCACGCCGGCGGTCTCCAGGAGCTCGATCATCCCCCGATCTTCCGGACGATCACCAAGCTGGCCACCACCGCATGGGAGACCGCCCGGCTGGCCGACTACATCGCCATCGCCGCCCGTCACGCATTCTCCGGCAGAGGGGGCCCGGTGTTCCTCGACATCCCCCTCGACGTCCAGGCGGGGATGGTCGACGACGGCACCCCCCTCCCCACCGGCTACCGGGCGACCGAGCCGACAGGCGCCGACCCGGAGACCGTCGATCGGATCGCGGATCTCCTGGCCAGCGCCTCCCGCCCGGTGATCTTCGCCGGCGGCGGCATCAGGGGCGAAGGGGCCACCGCCCTGGCCACCGTGGCCGAGATGTACGACGCCCCGGTGTTCGCCAATGCCGGTGCCAGGGGTGCCCTCCCCCCCGACCATCCGCTGCTGGGGAGCCTCACCCGATCGCAGGCGTTCGCCGATGCCGACCTGGTGCTCGCCCTCCAGGTCGACTGGGACTTCCGCACCGGGTACGGGCTCAAGATCGCCGAGACCGCCACCGTGGTCCAGATCGACCCCGAGCCGACCAAGCTGGGCTGGAACCGGCCCGCCCACCACGCCATCGTCGCCCATCCCGGCCGGTTGCTCGCCCAACTCGCCAAGACTGACACGAGGCGTCAGCCCAACGGCTGGAGTGATGAGATCCGCAGGGCCGAGGCCGCCGCCCGCACCGTCGCCGAGACCGAGGCGGCCAGCGACGCGGTGCCCATCACCCCGCAGCGGTTCGCCCGCGACGTGGGCGGCTTCTTCGGCAGGGACGCCATTGTCGCCGTCGACGGGGGTGACATCGTGGCCACCACGGCGCGGTGGCTCACCGTGTCCAGCCCGGGATTCCTCCTCGAGCCGGGGCCGGCGGGGACCCTCGGCACCGGACCAGGGTTCGCCCTCGCCGCCAAGGTGGTGCATCCGGACCGCACCGTCGGTATCGTCTTCGGGGACGGCGGGTTCGGGTTCAACGGGTTCGAGTACGACACCTTCGTCAGGCACGGGCTGTCCATCATCGGGGTGATGGGTAACGACGGGGTGTGGAACAACATCAAGTCGTTCCACCGGATGCTCTACCCCGACCGGGTGGTCGCCTCGGACCTGGGGCGGCGCCCGTACCACGACGTGGTGACCGCTCTGGGCGGCTACGGGGAACTGGTCGAGGATCCTGCCGAGCTTCGCCCCGCCCTCGACCGGGCCTGGGCCAGCGGCAAGCCATCTCTGGTCAACGTCCACATCGCCGAGACGTTCCGCGCCTCGAGCAACTACGCCGGGTGATCTCGATGCCCACCGATCACGCCGTCGTCGACCTTCGCTCCGACACCATCACCCGCCCCACCCCCGAGATGCGGCGGGTGATCGCCGAGGCCGAGGTCGGCGACGACGTCTACCACGAGGACCCATCGGTGCTCGCCCTGGAGCGGCGGGTGGCCGATCTGCTTCACAAGGACGACGCCATGTACGTCCCGACCGGGACCATGTCGAATCAGGTGGCGATCCGGGTCCACACCGAACCGGGCGACGTGGTGCTGGCCGGGGTCGACGCCCACATCCACATCCACGAGATGGGCGCCCCGTACGCCATCTCCGGGGTCACGATGCAGTTCCTCGAAGGCGAACGGGGCAGGTTCGACCCGGCGGCGGTGGCGGCGGCGGTGCCGCAGAAGTCGGATGCCCTCCCCGCCTCGCTGTACCAGCCGGTGACCCTGCTCTGCGTCGAGAACACCCACAACGCCGCCGGGGGTGCGGTGTGGCCTGGGGACCTTCTCACCGCCGTCGCCGCCGAGGCGCGCCGCCTGCGGATCTCCACCCACATGGACGGTGCCCGGTTGTGGAACGCCGCCGTCGCCTCGGGTAGGAGCGAGGCCGAGCTGGCAGCCGGCTACGACACCGTCAGCGTCTGCTTCTCCAAGGGACTCGGTGCACCGGTCGGTTCGGCGCTGGTGGGGCGGCACGACCTCATCGACCGGGCCCGGCGTTTCAAGCAGATGTTCGGCGGCGGGTTCCGGCAGGCGGGAATGATGGCGGCGGCGGCCAGGTACGCCGTCGATCACCACCGCCACCGCCTGATCGATGACCATGCCAACGCCACCAGGCTCGCCGCCGGGATCGCCGAGATACCGGGGCTGCTCATCGACACCTCGGCCGTGGAGACCAACATGGTCTACTTCGACGTGCTCACCATGCCCGCCACCCGGTTTGTCGATCGGTGCGTGGAGGAGGGGGTGCTGGTTCTGCCGCACTCGGCGGCCCGGATCAGAGCGGTCACCAGCCTCGAGGTCGATGCCGCCGGCATCGACCGGGCACTGCTCGTCATGGAGAAGCTGGCCGCCGGCTGACCGCGCCGGGTCAGGGCCGAGGAGCCGTTGCCGCCGCCAGCTTGGCCTCGGCCTCCTCGAGCCTGGCCTCGGTGCCGGCAAGCGACGTCCTGGTGGCGTCGAGGTCCTCGCGGAGCTGCACCACCTCGCTGCGAGTTGCGGTGAGATCGGCGGCGGTGGCGGTCAGCTCGGACCGAACCGTCCCCAGCTCGGCCTCGGCGTCGGCGCGCCGCCCCGATTCGCGCTCGATGATCTCGGTCTGCTCCCGGTCGATCCGGTCGGCCATCGCCCAAGGGCGCAGCAACCAGCCAAGGGCGAACCCCACCAGCACGGCGGCAGCCATCCAGGCCGTCAGTGTCGCCGTGGTCATCTCGACTGCCAGCATGGAGCCTCCCGATCGACGTCGGGGCGATCTTCGCACAATCGCGTCCCAACCAGGGCGGGCCGGTGACGTAGCGGCTCAACACGGTGTCACTCGACCGGTGAGCCGTAGACCGACCGAGCCGTCGGTTTGCGGCTCACCGGTCGCCGGACACCTGAGCGCGAGCCGCGGTGTCAGCGGAAGTCGCGCGAGGCGAGCTCGGCGGCCACCGGAAGCGGCTCGAAGCGGTGGGCGACCAGGTTGGTGACCCCGCTGCGGTACTCGAGGATCCCGACGATGATCATCCCCACCGCCTTGCGGGCGATCTGGTAGTTGGCCTCCCAGATGGGGGGAAGCACCACCACGTTGAGCAGCCCGGTCTCGTCCTCCAGGTTGAAGAACCGCACCCCGGCGGCGGTGCCCGGCCGCTGGCGATGGGTGACGATCCCGCCCACCCGGACCCGCCTCCCGTGGCGGCGCATGGCCAGGGCCTCGCCGACCGTAAGACAGCCGGTGGCGGCGAGCCGGTCCCTGACGAACACGATGGGGTGGGTGACCGAGATACCGGTCGACCACAGATCTGCCTGCACCGCCTCGACCCTGGACATCTCGGCGAGCGGGGGCGGGGCGCCGCCCCGGGCCAGGGGCAGCCGGCCCGGGCCCATCTCACCGAGCGATCCCGCCGCCCAGATGCCCTGTCGCCTCCCCACCCCTAGCGGCGCCATCGCCCCCGACGCCGCCAGCGCCTCGTGGGCGTCGACGGTGATCCCGGTGCGGTGGGCAAGGTCCTCGACCGAGCGGAACTCCCCGGCCGTGTGCCGGGCCGCCTCGATGCGGGCGATCTCCGCCTCGCCCAGGTTGCGCACGTAGCGGAGCCCGATCCGCACCGCCACCGCCGAGCGGGGGGCATCGTCGACCGATCCCCGTCCCCGCCGCCACCGCATCCCCAGGTGGTCAACCACGTCGTCCTGGTCGGCGTCGAGATGCTCGATGGTGCAGTCGTAACTGGAGACGTTGACATCGGGGAGGAGCACCACCACCCCGTGGTGGATGGCGTCCTGGACCAGCGAGTTGGGGCTGTAGAAGCCCATGGGCTGGGCGTTGAGCAGCCCGCAGAAGAACTCGGCGGGCCAGTGGTACTTCAGCCACGAGGCGGCATAGACGATGTAGGCGAACGACACCGAGTGCGACTCGGGGAACCCGAACGAGGCGAACCCCTGGAGCTTCTCCCAGATCTCGTCGGCGGCGGCGCCCACGATCCCGTTGCCCGCCATGCCCTCGTACACCTCCGCCGACAGCTTCTCCATCTCCTCGCTCGATCGCTTGTGGGTCATCGCCTGGCGGAGGCGGTCGGACTGACCGGGACTGAACCCGGCGCAGATCCGGGCCAGCTCCATCAGCTGCTCCTGGAACACCGGCACCCCCAGCGTCTTGGCCAGGATCGGCTCGGTGGACGGGTGCGGGTAGCGGACCGGCTCCTCGCCGTTGCGTCTGCGCAGGAACGGGTGCACCGAATGGCCCTGGATGGGTCCGGGTCGGATCAACGCCACCTCGATGGCGAGGTCGTAGAACGTCTTCGGCCGCATCTTGGGGAGGGTCGCCATTTGCGCCCGCGACTCGACCTGGAACACCCCCACCGTGTCCGCCCCGGTCAGCATCTCGTAGACGGCGGGCTCCTGGTCGATGGCAGCCAGGTCGATGTCGACCCCATGGGTCTCCCTGATGGCGTCGACGGTGATGTGGAGCCCGTTGAGCGCCCCGAGGGCGAGCAGATCGAACTTGACGATGCCCATGGCGGCGCAGTCGTCCTTGTCCCACTGCACCACCGAGCGGTCCTCCATCCGACCCCACTCCATCGGGACCACCTCCCACAACGGGCGCTGCGCCACCACCATCCCCCCGGAGTGGATGCCGAGGTGGCGGGGAAAGCCGTCGAGCCGCTCGCAGGCGTCGACGATCAGCTCGGTGGTGAGACCGGCGGGGAGGTCGAGGTGCTCGGCGATCCCCTTGGGGCTGCGGGTGTCGAGGTACCTGGTGAGGGCGATCACCTGGGCCGCGGTCAGCCCGAACGCCTTGCCCACGTCCTGGAGCACCGACCGGGCCCGGTAGGTGATCACGTTGGACACCATCGCCGCCCGCTCCCGCCCGTAACGCCGGTAGCAGTACTGGATCACCTCCTCGCGCCGCTCTGCCTCGAAGTCGATATCGATGTCGGGGGGACGGCCCCGCTCGGTGGAGAGGAACCGCTCGAAGGGCAGGTGGAGCCGGATCGGGTCGACCCTGGTCAGCCCGATGCAGCGGCACACGGCGGCGTCCGCCCCCGACCCGCGGATCTGGCAGTAGATGTCCCGAGAGCGGGCGAAGCGGACGATGTCCCAGGCCACCAGGAAGAACCCGGCGAAGCCGAGCTGCTCGATGACCCCCAGCTCGTGCTCGATCCTGGCCATGGCCGCCGGATCGATACCCCCCTCTCCGTCGCCTCTGTACACGGTGCGGGCGCCCTCCATCACCAGGTGGCGCAGATAGGCGTCCTCGGAGATGAACCCGCCGGGCATGGGGAAGTCGGGGAGCCGGGGGGTGAGCAGATCGAGCCCGAAGGCGAGCGATGAGCCCAGCTCGGCGGCGGTCTCCATCGCCCCCGGGTAGCGGGCGAAGCGCCGCGCCATCTCGTCGGCGGCGCGTAGATGGCGTTGGTCGGTGGCGGGACGGAACCCGTCGGCGGTGTCCAACGGACGACGACCGGCGACGGCGGAGAGGACCTCGGACAGGTCGGCGTCGGCCGGGTGGGCGTAGTGGACGTTGTTGGTGGCCACCAGCGGGAGCCCGAGCCGGGCCGCGGCCTCGGCCATGACGTCGTTGCGCAGGTCGTCCTCGGGCAGACCGTGGTGCCACAGCTCGACGTAGAGCCGGTCGGGGAACATCTCCCGCAGCCGGGCGGCTGCCGCCATCGCCCCGGCCAGGTCTGCGGCGGCGGCGGCGCGTGGCATCGCCCCCTGGCGGCATCCGGTGAGGGCGACCATCCTCCCTGCCAGGGATGCCTCGGCCAGGTCGGCGTACCCATACACCGGACGGTCCTTGCGGCCCCGGTACTGCCCCGACGAGACGAACCGGCTGATGGCGGCGTACCCGGCCGGGTCGGGAGCGAGCAGGACCAGATGGTGGGTGGGCTCCTTCTCCGTCGGCTTGGCGCCGTGCATCCGACGCACCCGTCCCCGGCGGGGAGGCGGCGCCCCGGTGTCTGCCGGCTCGGGGCGCAACCCGGGGAAGGGGCCCTCGAGACGATCCTGGTCGTCGGGATGGGGCGGCATCCCCACCTCGGTGCCGTACACGACTGGGAGCCCGACACGGGTGGCGGCACGGTGGACCTTGACCACGCCCCGAAACCCGTCGTGGTCGGTGACCGCCAGCGCCTCCATGCCCAGCTCGGCCGCCCGGACCACCAACTCCTCAGGGTGCGACGCCCCGTCGAGGAAGCTGAAGTTCGTATGACAGTGGAGCTCGGCGTATCGGGCCATCAACCTCATTCTATCGAACACACGTTCGACCCGATACCTCCTCCCCAAGCGAACTTTGAGCGCCTAACCCCGCTCGGTGGTGTGACGCGCTCAAAGTTGGCAAGCCGCGCTCCACCTCGCCTTACCGTGAGCACCGGCACGCCCGACATGGTGCATCTCCGAAGTCGTAAGCTTCGGCCATGACCGAGTTCACGGTCCATCTGGCGAACCGCCCAGGCCAGCTCGCCACGCTGGCCCGAAGGCTCGCAGACGCCGGGGTCCACATCGAGGCACTGGCCGCCTTCGCCAACGGTGAGCTCGGTGTGGTCCGGATGGTGGCGGACGACGACACCGCCACCCGCCGGGTACTCAGCGAGGCCGGGGTGCACTGGGAGGAACGCCGGGTCCTCGACACCATCGTCCCCAGGCGACCCGGGGCTCTTGCCGACCTGACCGCCTCGCTCGCCGACACCGGGATCAACATCGACGCCATGTACCTTCTCCATTCGAACCACGAGACCCAGCACTTCGCCATCGCGGTCAATGACCCGGACATGGCGCGCGAGCACCTGGCCGTCTGAGCGCGTCGACCGATGAGCCTCGGCTTCGGGCTGCTCTCGGCCCAGCTCCGCCCCGGCGACCCGCCCGACTGGAGCGAGGCCTACGCCCGGCTCCTCGACCACACCGTGCTCGCCGAGCGGCTCGGGTTCTCCTCGGTGTGGACCACCGAGCATCACTTCGTCGACGACGGGTACATGCCGTCGCTGCTGGTGACCAGCGCCGCCATGGCGGCCCGCACCAGCACCATCGGGATCGGCACCGGGGTGCTGCTCGCCCCGATGCAGCATCCGCTACGTCTCGCCGAGGACGCCGCCACCGTGCAGCTCATCAGCGGCGGCAGGCTCACCCTCGGCCTCGGTCTGGGGTGGAGCGGGGTGGAGTACGCCGCCCTCGGGGTGGAGCAGCGGCGGCGAGGCAAGGCGATGGACGAGATCCTCGGGCTGCTCCCCAGGGCATGGTCGGGCGAGCCGTTCCGGCACTCCGGTCGGGTCTACGACTTCCCCGAGCTCGCCGTCCGGCCCACCCCGCACCGACCCGTCCCGATCGTCATCGGTGGCGGGGCGGAGCCTGCGGTGCGCCGGGCGGCCCGGCTCGCCGACGGTTTGCTCTCCAACGCCCCGCCCCACAAGTTCATCGAGCAGGTGCGCTGGGGGCGGGACGAGATGGAGCGGATGGGTCGCGACCCCGCCGGGTTCCGCTGGATCCACTACTCGGTGCTGTACCCGTGCGACGACCCGGCGAGTGGCTGGGACGAAGCTCGTGAGGCGCTGTGGGCGATGACCTGGAAGTACTCCGACATGGAGGCCTCGGCGACGAGGTCGGGCCCGCCACCGGCTCCGCCGCCGATCCCGGGAGATGTCGAGGAGAAGCTGCGCACCCGCTCGGCGATGATCGACACCGCCGAGCGAATCGTGGCACGGCTGGGCGAGATCCGCGAGCAGGCCGGCGTGCCCGTCGACTTCGTGGCCCGCTCCCACCTCCCGGCTCTGCCCGACCACCGCCAGATCGAGCTGATGGAGCGTCTCGCCGCCGAGGTTGCGCCCCACCTCTGAGCGGCGTTCGCCTCGAGGCCGGGTGGCCCCCAAGCGGCGAACCTAAGGTTCTGCGTACCCCTGACGATGTGTAATCCGCTGAAGTTCGAGGTCGGGTGGCCCCACAGGCGGAACGGGCACTCAGGTGGCACGGTCACAAGCGGCCGCCGACTACATGGCGTCGACGGCGCTGACCGCCCAGGCAAGGCCTTCGTCGGGATCCTCGACGGCGAGGTGGTAGGCCCAGCCGCCCACCTGGTCGCCGGGATCCCAGGCGAACCAACGCAACGTGCCCACCGCCTCCCCCAACTCGTCCGGGTCGACCGGCCAGGCCTCCTCGATCCCGAGCAGCGAGGCCAGCGCCCACCAGGCGGCGGCCCGTCCCGCCGGGGTGCCTCGCCGTCTGCCGTAGGCCCCGCCGCTGGCGCCGGCCCATGCCATGAGCTGGATGGCGGTCTGCGGGCTGATCGGGGCCAGACGGACCCGGTGGGGGCCGAGTGCCCTGATGGCGTTGCGGGCATCTCCCTCGACCGCCACCGCCTCCCCCCGGCCGCTCGACTCGTCAAGCCACGGCCGCACAATGTCGAGCAGCGCATCGCACGCCTCCCGGTCGTCCACCGGTTCGACCGGGTCGCCGAGGTCGACCCACGCCAGCTCGCCCAGCTCGGGGCCGGGGACGTCGACCCCGTCCTCCCGGTAGGTGGCCACCAGGTACCGAGGCTCCCAGGACGCTGGGCGAAGCGGCACCTCGGGAGTCCCCATGATGATCACCGCATCGTCGGGGAGCCGCTCCCCGCGCAGGGCCCGCTCCTGCGACACCGAGAAGGCGATGGCGGACTGGGTGATGTGGCGGCCCAGCTCGGCCCAGGTGTGGGTGGATGCCGCCACCTCCCACAGCGGTCCGGGGGCGAACCGGCCGGCGCCGACATGGAGGACGGTGGCCGCCCGCTCCTCCGGCGCATCGAGGGCGATGCGGTACTCGGCGTACTCTCGGGCACCCCACACCTGCTTGCCCCGCTCCACCGCCTGGTCGCAGCGACGTATCAGGTCGTCGATGCCCTCCCAGTCCCCGGCGGCTACCAGCCGGCCGATCAGCGCCACCAACCCGTCCAGATCACTGGCCTCGATCAGGGTGCTCATCGACGGCTCGGACATCCCCCGAGCCTACGGTCGCCGCCACGGAACATCGCCCGAGGGGGAGAGACCTCGAACCACACCGCCAACTGCGCGGGGGACGCCACCTATGCAGATGGGCCCGTGGTCGGGGCCAGACGATCCAGCACCTCGAGTGGCCAGCCGTGGTGGGCGACATCCGACGCCTCAGGGAGACCGGTACACGGGAACCACTGAGCGGCGGCGAGGTTCGCTCCGAAGTGGGGCTCGCTCGACTCGGAGAGCCGTCCGGTGAAGTGGAAGATCAGGTGCCAGGTCCCGTTGCCCAACGACTCGATCTCGCCCAGTTCGAGCGCAGGCGGTTCGATCCCCAGTTGCTGGCGCACGATGCGGGCGGCGGCATCCGCCGGGTGCTCCAGATGCCCCAGGGGGTCGTCGGGCAGGAACCAGCCGGGTTGACCGTCGTACTTCGACGTGTCCTCGTACTTGACCAGCATGACGCGGTCGCCGGCGTGCAACGCCACATCGGCGACCAGCCTGTGGATGCTGCACTCCATCGCCGCCTCCGGGTCGGTCCGTCGCTGGTCTATCGGGAACCCGATCCCCTCGTCCGGGGTCGCCCCGTCCCACGCAACGTACACGCATCGGTCGACCTGTCGAGGGCCTCCGGGCCATGCGGTCGGCATCCCCTGGGGACGGATACGGCGAGACCCCGTCGCTACGCTCGGTGCGGTGCCGACGCCGCCAGCATCATCGTCACCGACCGCCGCTGAGCTCGATGCCGCCGACCCGCTGCGGCGGTTCCGGGAGCGCTTCGTCGTCCCCGATCCCGATCTGGTGTACCTCGACGGGAACTCGCTGGGCCGGCTCCCGTCCTCGGCGGTCGATCGGGCAGGAGAGGTGGTCAACGCCGAGTGGGGCGCCCGGTTGATCCGGGCGTGGAACGAGGGGTGGTGGGAGGCGCCATTGCGGATCGGTGACGCCGTCGCCCCGCTCATCGGCGCTCGACCCGGGGAGGTCGCCGTCGCCGACAGCACCTCGGTCAACCTCTTCAAGCTGGCGGTGACCGCCCTCGACCAGCGCCCCGACCGCCCCGTCGTCGTCACCGACGACCTCAACTTCCCCTCGGATTGGTACGTGCTCGACGCCGCCGCCCGCCGCGCCGACGGGGAGCACCGGGTCGAGGTGGTGCGATCCCCCGATGGGATCCACGGGCCGGTCGAGGCCATCATCGACCGTCTCGGCGAGGACGTGGCCCTGGTCAGCCTCTCCCTGGTCACCTACGGGAGCGGCTTCCTCTACGACCTCGACCGGGTGACCCGGGCCGCCCACACCGCCGGCGCCATGGTGCTGTGGGACCTCAGCCACGCGGTGGGTGCGGTCTCGGTCGACCTCGGCGCCGCCAACGTCGACCTCGCCGTTGGCTGCACCTACAAGTACCTCAACGGTGGGCCGGGCTCCCCCGCCTTCCTGTACGTGCGGACCGATCTGCAGACCGCGCTCAACAACCCGATCGGTGGATGGTGGGGCCACATCACCCCCTTCGGGTTCGACGCCGAGTACACCCCGACGGCTGGGATCCGGCGCTTCCTCTCCGGGACCGCCCCGATCGTCTCGATGACCCTCATCGAACCGGGTGTCGCCATGGTGGCCGAGGCTGGGCTGGCTGCGATGCGAGCCAAGTCGGTCGCCCAGACCGGCTATCTGATCGAGCGCTGGCGAGCCGACCTGGCCCCGCTCGGCTTCACCCTCGGTTCACCGGAGGATCCGGAGCGC
This sequence comes from Acidimicrobiia bacterium, assembly GCA_051002015.1. GTDB lineage: Bacteria > Actinomycetota > Acidimicrobiia > Spongiisociales > UBA5794 > JACDBE01. The sequence goes on along the minus strand of JBPCMS010000062.1, from coordinate 19,085 downwards.
CGCGGCTCACACGTCGCCATGGGCCATCCCCGGGCGCTGGCCATCGACCTCGCCCTCATCGCCAAGCATGGGGTCGTTCCCGACTTCCGCCCCCCGGACACCATCCGATTCGGGATCACTCCGTTGTACACCACCTTCGCCGACCTCGACCGGGCGGTCGAGGCGATGGTCGAGGTGGTGACCTCGGGCCAGCATCTCGAGGAGATCGAGCCGCCCGACGTCATCTGAACTGGCGCCGGCACGGTGTCACGGTCTCGGTTTGCGGGCCCGGGTCGGTGCCCCCCAGGGCGCCTCGTCCGGCATCTTGGGGTACACCGGCGGCCACGGCGCATCGGGGATGCCGGCGGCGAGATCGGCCCGGTAGCGGTCGACCAGGGGGCCGATCGACTCGGGCCGATCGTCAATCTCGGACCACGGATCGCCGTCGGCCTCGACCCGGCCGGGCACGTTGCGCAGGGTGAGCGCGTCGGGATCGATGGTGGACAGCTCGTCCCAGCGGAACGGGGTCGACACCTGGGCGCCCACCCGGGCACGCACGCACCACGCCCCGAACACGGTCTTGTGCGGGGCGTTCTGGTTGAAGTCGATGAACACCCGGGTGCCCCGCTCCTCCTTCCACCACGCCCCGGTGATCAGCTCGGGATGGCGCCGCTCCATCTCCCGAGCCACCGACACCGCCGCCTGGCGCACCCCGAACGAGTCCCATCCCGGCTCGACCCGCACGTACAGGTGGAGCCCGCGGTTGCCCGTGGTCTTGGGGAAGCTGCGGATCCCCTCCTCCAGCAGGAAGTCGCCCACCAGGGCCGCCGCCTCTCGCACCATCTCGAAGGTGACCCCAGGTGACGGGTCGAGGTCGATGCGCAGCTCGTCGGTCTCGTCCGGGTTGGCCGCTCGGTACGGCCATGGGTGGAAGCCGAGGCACGCCTGGTTGGCCGCCCACAGCACGTGGGCCAGGTCGGCCATCACGATCGCCCGCGAGGTGGTCCCGTTGGGGGTCGCCACGATGGTGGTCTGCAGCCAGTCGGGAGCCGAGTCGGGGATCCGCTTCTGGAAGAACGACTGGCCGCCGACGCCGTTCGGGAACCGCTGCAGCAGCGCCGGTCGGTCGCCCACCGTCCGCATCAGCGGGTCGCCCACCGCCACGTAGTAGCGGACCACGTCGGCCTTGGTGTCGCCGTGCTCGGGGAACATCACCTTGTCGGGGCTGGTGACGGTCACCACCCGCCCCGCCACTTCGACGTCGATGGGTTCGCCGTGGTCGTCAGCCATCACCGCTGAGGGTAACTCCTCGCCGCCGCCCCGATGGTCGTCAGCCGGTGACGGCGTGGGCCTGGAGGTCGGCCAGGTCGACGAACTCCAACGCAGACAGATGGGTGGCCTCCAGCACCACCGAGCAGGCCGCCCCGGCTTCCAGAGCCTCGGCCCAACGGGCGGCACACACGCACCACCGGTCCCCCGGCACCAGACCGGGGAACCCGAACTGCGGCATCGGGGTGGCCAGGTCGTTGCCCCGGCTCACCGAGAAGGCGAGGAACTCGGCGGTCACCCGGCAGCACACGACATGGAACCCCGGATCGTCGCCACGGTTCTCGCAGCACCCGGTGCGGTAGAAGCCGGTGACCGGGTCGGTGGAGCATTCCTGCAGGGGGCCGCCGAGGACGTTCATCTGTTGCACGCCCCCATTGTCCCCGATCGAGGGCGGTGGCGCGGCTCTAACCTTGGGCTGTTCCTCGGACTGCTCCTGGCGGCTCACGCCCGCCTCGCGGGACGCAACTTTGAGCGTGTGACATCGAATAGCGGCGTCAATCGCTCAAAGTTGTGTGGCAGGGGGAGATGGTGGGCGGCGGGCGACACCGGAAAGGACCGGGCATGGGGTTCAGATGTGGGATCGTCGGGCTGCCCAACGTGGGTAAGTCGACGCTGTTCAACGCTCTTACCGCCGCAGGCGCCGTCACCGCCAGCTACCCCTTCGCCACCATCGAGCCCAACATCGGGGTCGCCGCCGTACCCGACCCCCGGCTGGACCGCATCGCCGCCATCGTCAAGCCCAATGCGGTGATCCCCACCGCCATGGAGTTCGTCGACATCGCCGGCCTGGTCGAGGGCGCCTCCCGGGGCGGGGGTCTCGGCAACCAGTTCCTCGCCCTGATCCGGGAAACCCAGGCCATCGTTCACGTGGTGCGATGCTTCGAAGACGGTGACGTGTCCCATGTGCGGGGCACGGTCGACCCCGCCGCCGACATCGCCACCATCGACACCGAGCTGGCCCTGGCCGACCTGGCCACGGCGGAGCGCGCCCTCGACCGACACCGGAGGCGGGCCCGGTCCGGTGACCGGGAAGCCGCCACCGCCACCGACGATCTGGAGCGGATCGTCGCCCACCTCGGCGACGGAGGGCCGGTGCGCACCCTGAGGCCCTCGCCGGTCGAGGCACCCCACGTGCACGAGCTGGGGCTGCTCACCGCCAAGCCGGTGATGTACGTGGCCAACGTGGACGACTCGGAGGCAGTCGCCGACCACGTCGAGACCATTTGCGCCATCGCCGCCGCCGAGCACGCCCCGGTGGTGGTGATCTCGGGGGCGCTCGAGGCTGAGATCGCCGAGCTCGACGAGGCGGACAAGGCCGAGTTCCTGGCCGAGATCGGCGAGAACGAGCCGGGGCTGCACCGATTCATCCGCACCGGACACGATCTGCTCGGGCTGGGCACCTTCTTCACCGCCGGCGAGAAGGAGGCGAGGGGGTGGACCTTCCGGCTGGGGGTGCGAGCACCGGAGGCGGCGGGGATCATCCACACCGACTTCCAGAAGGGGTTCATCCGGGCCGAGGTCATCGCCTACGAGGACTTCGTCGCCAACAACGGCGAGGCGGGCGCCAAGGAGGCGGGGCGGTGGCGGCTCGAGGGAAAGGACTACGTGATCGCAGAGGGCGATGTCGTTCGCTTCCGGTTCAACCTGTAGAGCTCACCCCGCGGAGGTCTTTACGATGATCGACGATGCCGGATTCCACGGCCCGGTGGGTCCACGGCGCATCACCCACCAGCAACAAGGTGAGGCCGATGAGCAGACGGCGGATTAGCACCATCCCCCGCGTGGTCGGGGGCACCGCCGCCTTCGCCTGGCAGATCCTCCGGGCCACCCGCCTGTCCCTGCTCCCCACGCACCCCAACCAGGACCCGTCAGGGCTCTTCGGTGACCCGGGGTCGCCCCCGGTGCGGATCGTGGTGCTCGGCGACAGCTCGGTGACCGCCCCGGGGGTGGTGCCGATCGACGCCTCGTGGCCCCGCCGGATGGCGGAGCGGATCGCCACCGGGTGGAGAGTCGAGCTGATCTCGGTTGCGGTGGGCGGTGCCCGGGCGGCGGACGTGCTCGCCAACCAGGTGCCGCCCGCCATCGCCACCGGCGCCGACATCGCGGTGATCTCGGTGGGGGCCAACGACGCCCTGCGCGCCACCCCGCTGTCCCTGTTCGAGGACCGGCTCGACGGCATCCTCACCGAACTGGAGAGAACCATCCCCCACATCGGGATCAGCGGCGTCGGCGACCTGGGGATCATGCCCCGCCTCCCCACCCTCGCTCGGAGCTTGGCCAGGGTCAGGGGGCGTTCGGTTGACGGCGCCATCCGCCGTGTTGCCTGGCGCCACCCCAACGTGGTCAAATCGACCGCATGGGGAGCGCAGTGGGCGCCGCTCTACCACGGGGACCCGGCGGTGATGCTGGCAGAGGACCGGTTTCACGCTTCGGCCGAGGGTCACGCTCTGTTTGCCGCCGCCGCCGCCCCTGTCATGGACGAGCTGCTGGCCCGGCTCGCCGCCTCCCGCGAGCTCAGCGACCACCGAGGACACCGATCATGACCGCCCGGCTCTCGCCCCCGGTAGGCCAGATCACGGAGCCGGGATGGTCAGGTCGACAGGTTCGCCGTCGACGGTTCCGGTGACCACCGCCGCCGCCGCCGGCTGATAGTCGTTCCAGGAGAGGCTGAGCCGCCCGGCGGCGGCACCGGTGAAGGTGACCTCGGCGTCGATCTCCCCGGTGGCTCGGTCCCAGGTCATGGTGCCGCTCACGGCGAGGTCGGTGACGTAGCGGAGCCCGGTCAGCCTGAACCGCACCTGGTCGAGCCCGGTGGACACGAAGTGCCCGCCCCGCAGCCCTACCCCCTCGAACCCGAAGGCGGAGAGCCAGCGGGGGAACACGTCGCCGACGGTGTCGGCGACGGCGCGGGCGGTGCGGCCCGCATGCTCGGCGACACCCGCCGCCGGGGTCACGTCGGTGAGGTCCCGAGGGAACGCCTCGACGGTGCGCACCTCCTGGTAGGTGGTGACCACGCACCCGGTGTCCCCGACCGTGCCGGTCGCCACGAAGGCGACGGCGATGTCGGCGGCGCAGCGCGAGTAGTCGCCGAGGGCGGTGACGTGGCCCACGTTGGGGACCTCGACGTAGGTTGAGTTGGGGAAGTGGTCGGCCACCTGGCGGGACGCCTCGGGCGAGGTGATCGAGTCGAGATCGCCCACCAGGACCAGCGTGGAGACATCGGGATAGGTGTGGGGCTCGGGGAGCGGCGGCACCCACGGATCGGGCGACGGCCATGGCAGGCAGGAGGTGTATTCCACCCAGTCGGACGCCAGCCACTCGTCGACGGTGAACGGGTAGAAGCCGTCGGGGTCGGTCGCCCGCAGCACCTCGACCGATGCCTGGTACTCCGCCTCCCGGACCGAAGCCGGGGCGGCGATGTCCCACAGCTGGGGATAGTCGTTGCAGATCACGGCGATGTAGAGCCCCTCGGAGTACTCCTCGACCGCACCGGCGCTCCCCCACCAGGTCTGCTCGGCGGCGATGCGAAGCAGCGGCGCCGGGTCGCCGTTCACGAGCCAGGCCTGCCCGGCGGCGTCGAGCTCGCGGTAGACGACGTGGCCGTAGGTCGCCACTCCCATCAGGTAGGAGAACAGGGGGACGTCGACGGTCACGGTCCGCTTCACCCCGTCGGCGTCGCGGGCGGTCCCGGTGAGCGGCTCGACGGCGAGCGCATCGGCCACGGCACGCAGCCGGTCGATGGGGTCGCCACCGCTGGCGGCGCATCCCGGGTCGCGGGCGCAAACCGTCCTGAACGCATCGACCATCGCCCGGTTGATGTCGCGGTACCACGGGTCGAGCCCCTCCACCGGGTAGGCGGCGTCGAGGGTGAGGGTGCGGAGCCGGTCGGGGTGGCGAACGGCGAAGGTCTGGGAGAAGAAGGTGCCGTACGAGTCGCCGTACAGATCGACCCGGTCGATACCGAGATGGTCGAGGACGGCGGCGAGGTCGTCTGCGGCCAGGGCGGTTCCGTACAGGTCGCTGGTGCTCCCCAGCTGGCGACCGCAGTCGCCCACCGCGGTGAGGTAGTCGCCCCGGTACGACTGGAGGCGGCGGCAGTCGATGGGTTCCGAGCTGCCGGTGCCCCGGTTGTCGACGATCAGGATGTCGCGGGTGTCCCGCAGCGGTTCGTACAGCTCGAGGTACCAGTCGCGGCTGGCGGTCGAGGCATAGCCGGGACCGCCCTCGACCGTGACGATGGTCCCCAGCGAGGTCCCGGCGCGGGCCGGGTGGACCTCGAACCCGATGTCGATGGTGCCGGCGCCCGGATCGGCGGGGTCGAGGGGACGGGTCAGCGTCCCGCACAGCACGTCCCGCATCCCCGGGCACGGTCTCAGCCCGTCGGTTGCGGCGTCGGGAGCGGAAGCCGCGGGCACCGGGGATGCCAGCGCCCCGAACACGGCGAGCACGACGGCTCCGATCCACACCGATCGATGCATGCCGGGCACGGTACCAGCGGGGCTCGGGGCCCGCCCGGGCCGAGGACGACGACGACCTACGCCCGTTCCGGGGCTGGCGGAGACACCGCGTGGGCCCGGCGGGTCCGCTCCTTGAGCCGGCGCAGCACCGACAGCTCCTCGGGGGTGGGGGGTGCCGTGATCCGCAGGTCGGCGGCGACCGCCAGCTCCCACCCGGTGGCGTCGGCAACCTCGGCCGCCGACACCCCGGGATGGACGGCGACCAGCACCAGCTCGCCGGTGACCGGGTGGGGCTGGAGCACCCCGAGATCGGTTATCACCACGGTGGGGCCCGCCCCCGGTGCGCTCCCCCTCCCCTCCCCGGCCCGGCCGAACCCGAGCGTGGTGACGAAGTCGACGGCGGGGACGAAGGCGCGGGCCGTGTGACGCAGCATCACGATCACCTCACCGGCTCCGGAGGCGATCTCCGGGGCGCCGCCGGCACCGGGCAGCCTGGTGGTGGGAGCGTCGTAGTCGCCGATCACGGTGCTGTTGAGGTTGCCGTAGCGGTCGATCTGGGCCGCCGACAGGAACCCGACGTCGATGCGGCCGCCCTGGAGCCAATAGGCGAAGATCTCGGGCACGCCCACGACCAGGTCGGCGTGCTCGGCCAGATCGCCGTCTCCGATGGAGAGGGGGAGCACGGTGGGTCGGGTGCCGATCGTGCCCGACTCGTAGATGAGCACCACGCCGGGGGCGTGGACCAGCCGGGCCAGGTTGGCCGCCTCGCTGGGGAGGCCGATGCCAACGAAGCACACCTGGCCGTCGCCCAGGTGGCGGGCGGCGGTCACCGTCATCATCTCGTCGGCGGTGTACCCGGCATCCTCCCGGGACGGGTCAGCCATCAGACACCGCCCGGTCCGCCAGCAGGGCCAGATGGGCTCGGTGGTCGGTGGCGCCGAGGACGAAGAACTCCATCCACCGGCGAAACGTGTCGCGGGAGTGCGAGATCCGGTCCCACTCGGTGTAGAAGGCGTTGTCGCGCAAGCTGTAGCCCATGGCGTACGACGGGTGCGCACCCCCGGGGACCGGAGCGATTGCGCTGACCGTCCACGACGGCAGCACCACGGGATTGGGTCCGCGGTGGTGCAGCTCGTCGACGACCTCCTCGACGGTGACGATGGCGGCCTCGGCGGCGAGGACCGCCTCGGGCGACACCCCGGTTATCCCCCACAGCCCGACGTTGCCCCGCCGGTCCGCCTGCTGGGCGTGGATGATGGCCACATCCGGCCGGAGCGCCCGGACCGCGGCGAGCCGCTCTCCCGTCCACGGGCATTCGATCTCGGCCACGTCGCTGCGGGCGGCGAGGTCGGTCCCGGCGTAGCCGCGGAGCACCCCGAAGGGCAACCCGGATGCGCCCGCCACGTAGCGGGCGGTCATCCCGGCGTGGCTGTGCTCCTCGATGGCGAGCGGTCGGGGCCATCCGTGCTCGACGGCGTCGCGCAACCGGTGCAGCGATCCGACCCCGGGATTCCCGCCCCACGAGAACACCAGGGTGCGGGCGCAGCCCATCCCGATGAGCTGGTCGTACACCAGGTCCGGGGTCATCCGGATCAGGGTGAGGTCCCGCTTGCCCTGGCGGATCAGCTCGTGCCCGGCGGCGAAGGGGATCAGGTGGGTGAAGCCCTCCATGGCGACCGATGCCCCGTCCGGCACCAGGTCGGAGACGGCGTCGGCCAGGGTTGTGAACGTGGCCACGGCTCAGGCAACCTCGCAGCACGAGCGGGCGGATGGACCAGGAACGTAGCAGCGCAGATGACGGTGCCGCCGCCCCGGGCGCCCCTGGGTTGGGCAACCCTGTGGTACCGTTCTCGACGACAACGCGCTCATCCAGAGCGGTGGAGGGACAGGCCCTGTGAAGCCGCGGCAACCGACGAGAACGGTGCCAATGCCTGACCGATGAGAGCCGAGGCGGGATCCCCGCTCGCGGCGCTCGCAGAGCGCGAACCGATGCGAGACGGGAGACGACTTTGCACCGTGAACCTGCCTGTAGTTGCGGGAACCCGCTGAGCGGCACCGGCGCCGCCGCGGTGGCGCCATGAGTTACCTGGAGGCGGTGCGCAACCGGGTGGTGATCTTCGACGGCGCCACCGGCACCACGCTGCAGCGCGCCGGGCTGGGACCCGACGACTTCGGGGGCCCGGCGTTCGAGGGCTGCAACGAGCTGCTCAACGTCACCCGGCCGGATGTCATCGAGGAGTTCCACCGGTCCTTCCTCGCCGCCGGGGTCGACGTGGTGGAGACCAACACCTTCGGCGCCTTCTCCGTGCCCCTGGGCGAGTACGGGATCGCCGACCGCGCCTACGAGCTGTCCGCCGCCGGCGCCGCCATCGCCAGGCGGGTGGCGGACACCTTCTCCACCGTCGACCGGCCTCGGTGGGTGGCGGGGTCGATCGGCCCGGGCACCAAGTTCCCGTCGCTGGGCCAGATCGGCTACGCCGAGATGCGGGACGCCTACGAGGTGGAGGCCAAGGGGCTGCTCGACGGAGGAGTCGACCTGTTCATCATCGAGACCATGTTCGACCTGCTCTCGCTGAAGGCGGCGGTCAACGGGTGTCGGCGGGCGATGCGGGAGGCGGGCCGGAAGGTCCCGCTGCAGACCCAGATCACCATCGAGCTCACCGGCAGAATGCTCCCCGGAACCGAGATCGCCGCCGCCCTGGCCGCCATCGAGCCGCTCGGACCCGACGTCATCGGGCTCAACTGTGCCACCGGCCCCGGTGAGATGCACGAGCCGCTGCGGCACCTGTCCCGCCACGCCCGCACCGCCATCTCGTGCATCCCCAACGCCGGGCTGCCTTCGGTGGTGGACGGGAAGATGCACTACGACCTGACCCCCGACCAGCTCGCCACCCACCTCTCCTCGTTTGTCACCGAGCTGGGGGTGAGCGTCATCGGCGGTTGCTGCGGCACCACGGTGGAGCATCTGGAAGCGGTGGTGGCCGCCTGCGCCGATCTCGCCCCGGCGGAGCGGGAGCCGGTCGACGAGCCGGGGGCGACCTCGATCTACAGCTTCACCCCCTTCCGCCAGGACACGTCGTTCCTCATCGTCGGCGAGCGCACCAACGCCAACGGCTCCAAGGCGTTCCGGGACGCCATGCTGGCCGAGGACTGGGACGGGTGCGTCCAGATCGCCAAGGACCAGGTGAAGGAGTCGGCCCACCTGCTCGACCTGTGCGTCGACTACGTGGCCAGGGACGGGGTGGCCGACATGGACCGGCTCGCCTCCCGGCTCGCCACCCAGGTGGCGGTGCCCATCGTGCTCGACTCCACCGAGCCGCCGGTGTTGCAGGCCGGTCTGGAGCGGCTGGGCGGAAGGAGCGTGCTCAACTCGGCCAATCTGGAGGATGGCGACGGCGAGGGATCACGCGTCGACCGGGTGTTCAAGCTGGCTCGGGAGCACGGCGCCGCGGTGATCTGCCTGCTCATCGACGAGGAGGGCCAGGCCCGCGACGTCGAGTGGAAGCTGAGGATCGCCCACCGTATCCACGACCTGGCGGTCAACCGCTACGGGATGAGGTCCGGCGATCTGATCTTCGACGCCCTCACCTTCCCCCTGTCCACCGGCGACGACAGCTTGCGGGGCGACGCCATGGCCACGATGGAGGCGATCCGCCGCATCAAGACCGAGCTCCCGGGGGTGTTCACCATCCTCGGTGTGTCCAACGTGTCGTTCGGGCTCAAGCCGGCCTCTCGCCACGCCCTCAACTCGGTGTTCCTCCATGAGTGCGTCGAGGCCGGGCTCGACGCCGCCATCGTCCACGCCGCCCGGATCATGCCGCTCAACAGGATCCCCGACGAGCAACGCAGCGTGTGTCTCGACCTGATCTATGACCGGCAGCACGACGGCGACCCGTTGCAGCGGCTGCTTGCGGTGTTCGCCGATGTCACCGCGGCCACGGTGGAGAAGGAGGACCGCACCGGGTGGCCGGTGGACAGGCGTCTCGCCGCCCGGATCGTCGACGGTGACCGGGACGGGCTCACCGCCGACCTGGACGAGGCGATGGCGGCGGGAACCGCTCCGCTGGCGATCATCAACGACGTGCTGTTGGAGGGGATGAAGGTGGTGGGGGACCTGTTCGCCTCCGGTGAGATGCAGCTCCCCTTCGTGCTCCAGTCGGCGGAAACGATGAAGGCGGCGGTGGCGCATCTCGAGCCCCACATGGACAAGGCGGAGGACCACGGGCGGGGTTCGATCGTGTTGGCCACGGTGAAGGGCGACGTCCACGACATCGGCAAGAACCTGGTCGACATCATCCTCACCAACAACGGCTACCAGGTCCACAACCTGGGGATCAAGGTGGGGATCTCCGAGATGATCACCGCCTTCAACGAGCGGAGCGCCGACGCCATCGGGATGAGCGGGCTGCTGGTGAAGAGCACCCTGATCATGCGGGAGAACCTCGAGGAGTTGCAGCGCCGTGGCCTGGGCAAGGTGCCGGTGCTGCTCGGCGGCGCCGCCCTCACCCGGATGTACGTCGAGGGTGACCTGCGCCGGGTGTACGACGGGCCGCTGTTCTACGGCAAGGACGCCTTTGCCGGGCTCCACGTGATGGACCGGCTTGCCGAGCTGCACCGCACCGGGGTGGAGGACCCCGACTTCGGTCGGGTGACCACCGGCCGGCGGCTACCCGAGCGCCGGCCCCGCCCGGAGCGGCCGGTGGTGGTGGACCTCCCGGCGCGCGCCCCCGATGTCGCCGTCGACAACCCCGTGTTCCAGCCGCCGTTCCTGGGACGACGGATCGTCAAGGGGCTGTCGCTCGACGCCATCGCCGGGTACATCAACCAGACCGCCCTCTACCGCAACCAATGGCAGTTCCGCCCGGCCAAGGGCGAGAACGACATCGACTTCAAGACCAGGCTGGGGGCCACCCTGCGCCAGCAGCTCTCCCTGGCCAAGGAGCAGGACCTGCTCGTTCCCCAGGTGGTCTACGGCTATTGGCCGGTCGGGTCCGAGGGCGACGAGCTGGTGGTGTTCGCCGACCGGGAACGCGCCACCGAGCTCACCCGGTTCCGGTTCCCCCGCCAGAAGGAACCGCCATACCTGTGCATCGCCGACTTCCACCGCCCCCTCGACGGGCCCGAGGTCGACTACGCCGCCTTCTCCATCGTCACCATGGGGGCGCGGGTGTCGGAGCGCACCGCCGAGCTGTTCGCCGCCGACCGGTACGCCGAATACCTCCTCACCCACGGGCTCGGGGTGGAGATGGCCGAGGCGCTGGCCGAGTACTGGCACCGCCGCATCCGCGAGGAGTGGGGCTTCGCCACCGAGGACGGGCCCACCCTGCACGGGCTGTTCCGCCAGCAATACCGCGGCGGCCGCTACTCGTGGGGTTACCCCGCCTGCCCCAACCTCGAGGACAACCTGACCGTGGCCGACCTACTGGGCGCCGCCGACATCGGGATCGAGGTCGGGCCGGACACCGCCTACCAGTACCACCCAGAGCAGACCACCTCGGCCATCCTGTGCCACCACCCCCAAGCCAAGTATTTCATCGCCAGGGCCTGAACCGGGGGCCTGTCCTCAGCCCTTCCCTCCGGCGGCCGCCACAGGTCGGCTTCAGGAACTGGAGGACTTTCTCCTAGAAGTGGTATACCTTTTGTGCAGTGGATGGAATGCGCAATGCTCGTCCCGGCAGCGGTTCGATCGCTCGCTGGGGGGTGGGGTACCGTGCTCCTCCCCTCGCTGGTCGTCGGCGGCGTCACCGCGTGTGTGATTCTCTCAGCCGCATGTGGCCATGGGACCGAGTTGCGTGCGGGATATTGATGCTCGCCGGCCTCCTGTCATCGTGTTCGAGCGATCCCAGCGAGCTTCCCTATTTCGTGCCCGCCGACACGCCTAGTCAGAACCAGGCGGTGGTTGACGGACGACTCCTGGTATCGAACGGCTGCCTGCTCCTGCTTTCGGAGTTCCCGGACCTCCCACCCCTGCCGCTCCTGCTGGTTGGGGTGGCGAAGGATTGGCGGGTGGAGGTGAGTGGCGCTGACGTCGAGATCCTCACCGATGATGGACGGCTCGCCGCCTCGACCAGCCAACGGCTACTGGTCGGTGGCGGCGAGGCGAAGCTCGAGGTGATCGAAACCCGCTTGGCGCTGTCGGTGCCCCCCGCCTGCCGGACGGAGAACGTGTACGTCATCGGCCCCCCGGACTGAGGAGTTGCGCCAATCGCATCAGACTCCTTGGAGGGTGACGTCGCCGGACAGGGTCTTCACCTTGAGGGCCACCCGCTTCTCCGGCGGCGACCCGTCCCCTTGGGGTAGCCGGTTGCGGACATCGCCCGAAAGGGTCTGCAGATCGACCTCCAGTGTCCGTCTGGGCGGGATGCCGAGGCGGACGTCGCCGCTCATCGTCTTCACCCGGACGTCGCTGCCGTCCACCCGACGGATGGTGATATCGCCGCTGGCGGTGTTGACGTCGACGCATTCGCCACAGAAGTCGACGGCGATGTCGCCCGCCGCCGAACTGGCGTTGAGGTCGCTACCGACCCGACCCACCCGGAGGTCGCCGGCGGCGGTGTCGACGCTGAGATGGCCGCCGACCGTGTCCATCGAGATGTCGCCAGATGCTGACCGGATCCGGCCCGATCCGGCGACAGAACCGACCCTGATGTCACCCGAGGCGCTGGTCGCCTCCAGGTCGGCGGTCTCCGCCTGCACCACGATGTCGCCGGAGGCGGTGGTGAGCGACAGCGAGCCTCCCGGCGGGAGCTCGAGGAAGACCTCGGTGGCGCTGAACCGGCGCAGGATCCCGGAACGCTCGGGGACGACGCTGATGGTGTCGCCGTGCTGGGAGATCCGGTAGTCGTCGGCGGCGGGGCCATCGACCCTGACCACGACCTCGCCCGGGTTGCCGGAGCGGACGGTGATCTCCCCCGAGGTTGTGGTCGCCTCTACCCGGAACCGCTCCCCGACGGCGAACTGCTCGAGACGGCTGCTCATGTATCGAAGGTCCCCGACATGCGCCGACCCGCCCTGGCGGTGGACCCCTTGCCGGCCAGCGAGCGGATCACATAGGCGTTGATGGAGTCCCCTGCCGAGCGCGCCGCCTGCTCCAGGTCGTTCTTGAGCTGCGGGGGGAGCCGAAGGGTGAGCCGGGCGTCGAGGTCGTCGGTCGAGAAGGTCACGCTGCTGGTCTCGGTGCGGACCACGACGGCCGGGTCGCCGTCGCGCAGCACCACCTCGACCTGATGGTCGGGGAGCTGGGCGCCCACCTCGAGCGCCGCCTGCTCGGCGACCTCCATCACCGCTCGCCCCATGGCCGGGCGGAGGGCGGCGATGATGGCCTCACCGGCGGCGGCGACGACCGGATCGCCCCCCACCAGGGCGAGCTGGTCGGCCAGCGCCGCCTCGATCCCGCTGATGATGCTCCTGGTGTCCACCGCTGCGTTCCTCTCGTCCTGGTCGGGCCCGCCTCAGTGGCGAGCGGTGGCGTCGCCGCCGTCGATAAGCCGCATCAGCCGGCGCCGGTCGGCCTTGGAGGTCCGCTTGGCGATGATGGCGATGTGGGTGGCGTTGACGGCGTCGGGGTTGTTGTACCACATCATGGTGTCTCTCCTGACATCTCGGGTGTGGGGTGTGATGTCGTAATGCTGTCATAATGATGTCATCTTGTCAAGTGAATGACACCGAAAGTTTTCGCGTCCTCGTTTCCTGTGAGCCGGCCTGCCCGGCTACGATGTGGGAACAACCCACCCCGGGGAGTTCGGGTACGCCGAGCTGAGAGGGTGACCGGAGCCGACAGGCGCATGTCACCGACCCGTGGAACCTGATCTGGATCACACCAGCGGAGGGAGCGCGTGGACATGACCCAACCCATACCGGCGGCGGCCGACCGGCCCCTCCGCCCCGTACCCGGCGGCGGCGTCGCCGTGGTGATCACCGGCGGCGTCGGCTTCGACCCGGCGCTGCTCGCCCAGCTCCCACCGGAGCGCACCGTCATCGCCGCCGACTCCGGTCTCGATACCGCCGTCGCCAACGGTCTCGAGGTCGACCTGGTGATCGGCGACCTCGATTCGGTGTCGCCCGATGCCCTCGCCCGAGCAGAGAGCGGCGGGGTGGCGGTCGAACGCCACCCGGTCGACAAGGACGACACCGACCTCGATCTCGCCCTGCAGCGGGTGGCCGCCGCCGGCTTCACCGAGTGCATCGTGCTCGGGGGCGGCGGGGGCAGGCTGAGCCACCTCCTCGGCAACGCCCAGATCATCGCCGCCCCCCGTCACGAAGGCATCGACATCAGGTGGCTGGTCGGATCGGCCCGGGTCATGGTGGCTCGGCCCGGTCGCCCGGTCACCGTCGAGGGCTTGCCCGGCGACCTGGTCTCGCTGCTTCCCACCGGGGGGTCTGCCGGAGGGGTTGCCACCACCGGGCTGCGTTGGGTGCTGTCCGGCGACCTGCTCGAGCACGGGTCGAGCCGCGGGATCAGCAACGTGCTCACCAGTGTCGAGGCCACGGTGTCCCTCGCTTCGGGGACGGTGCTGGTGGTCCACGAGGAGCGGCGCTCATGAGGCCGCCCCGCCGTCTCGCCCGGGCCCTTGTGCTGGTCCTGGTCGTCGCCGCCTGCGGAGGCGACGACGACTCGACCGCGACCACCGACCCCGGCCCGGTCTCCATCACCCTCCTCACCCACGACTCGTTCCTGGTATCGGACGCCGTCCTCGCCTCCTTCACCGGGGAGACCGGGATAACGGTCGAGCTGCTCAAGGGCGGGGATGCCGGCACCATGCTCAACCAGGCGATCCTCACCAGGGACAATCCCATCGCCGACGTGCTGTTCGGGGTGGACAACACCTTCCTTACCAGGGCGCTGGAGGAAGACCTGTTCGTCGCCTACGAATCCCCCGCCCTCGATGCGGTGCCGGACCAACTCCAGCTCGATGCCGAGCATCGGGTGACCCCGGTCGACTACGGCGACGTTTGCGTCAACTACGACAAGGCGGCGCTTATTGCCGCCGGGGTCGAGCCCCCGGAGACCCTCGACGACCTCGTCGACCCCCGCTACCGGGGGATGCTGGTGGTGGAGGACCCGGCCACGTCGTCGCCCGGGCTCGCCTTCCTGTTGGCGACGATCGGTGTTTTCGGTGAGGGCGACGACGGGTGGCATACCTACTGGGAGGCGCTTGCCGCCAACGACGTCCTGGTCGCCTCCGGATGGGAGGAGGCGTACTACGGGTCCTTCACCGCCGCCAGCGACACCGGGGACCGACCCCTGGTGGTGTCGTACGCCAGCTCTCCCCCGGCCGAGGTGTTCTTCGCCGAGACCCCTCCCGACGAGGCGCCCACCGGGTCGATGACCCAGGGATGCTTCCGCCAGATCGAGTTCGCCGGGATACTGGGTGGCACCGAGCACGAGGAAGCGGCCCGGCAGCTCATCGACTTCATGCTTTCCGCAGCCTTCCAGGAGGACATCCCGCTCAACATGTTCGTGTTCCCCGTGGTCGAGGAGACGCCCTTACCCGAGGTGTTCGTCGAGCACGCCTTCCCCGTCGACGAGCCGATCACCGTGGCACCCGATGAGATCGACGCCAATCGGGAGCGGTGGATCCAGGAGTGGACGGACCTGCTGCGGTGATGCGCCGACCCGTGGGGCTGGCCCTCGCCGCCATCCCGATCGCCTTCCTCGGGTACTTCTTCGTGTACCCCATGGTCACGGTCATGGTCACCGCCCTCACCGGGGAGGCCGGGGACGGGAGCAGCCCGATACTGACCGCCCTGCAGCGTCCGTCGCTGGTGGGGATCGTGTGGTTCACCCTGTGGCAGGCGGTGGCCTCGACCGCCCTCACCCTGGCCATCGGGCTCCCGGCGGCGTACGTGTTCGCCCGCTACCAGTTCCCGGGGCGGCGCACGCTGCTGGCGGCCACCGTGGTCCCGTTCGTCCTACCGACGGTGGTGACCGGAACCGCCTTCCTCGCCCTGCTCGGCCCCGGCGGTCCGCTCGGGATCGATCTGCGCCGCACCGTCCCCGCCATCCTCATCGCCCACGTCTTCGCCAACTACGCCGTGGTGGTCCGCACCGTCGGCACCGCATGGGAGCAGCTCGACCGAAGGGTCGAGGAGGCGGCGCAGACGTTGGGGGCGAGCCGGTGGGCGACCCTGACCCGGATCACCCTCCCCCTGCTCGCCCCCGCCATCGCCTCGGCGGCGTCGATCGTGTTTCTGTTCACCTTCACCTCGTTCGGGATCATCCTGATTCTCGGCGGGATCGGCCTCGCCACCCTGGAGGTGGAGATCTGGCGGCAGGCGACCGCGCTGCTCGACCTCGGTGTGGCGGCGGCGCTGGCGGTGATCCAGCTCGTCGGGGTGACCGTCGCCCTGGCGCTGTACGGGCGGACCCAACGGCGCCGGGCCACCCAGCTGGCCACCGCCCCCGCCGACCAGCGCACCCGTCCCCGGGGCCGGGCGTGGTGGGTGGTCGGCGCCAACCTGGCGGTGCTGGCGACCCTGATCGGGCTCCCGGTGGGGATGCTGCTGGCCCGCTCGCTGCGCACCGACAGCGGCTTCGGGGTGACCAACTTCACCGGGCTGGCCACCAGGGCAACCGACTCGGGGCTGTTCGTGGCCCCGCTGGAGGCGATCGGCAACTCGCTCCGCTTCGCCATCCTCGCCACGGTGATCGCCGTGGTCATCGGGATCATCGCCGCCGTGGTGGTCGCCTCCCGCACCGGGGGCGGGCAGGGGTTGGACACGTTGGTGATGCTACCCCTGGGGACCTCGGCGGTCACCCTCGGCTTCGGGTTCCTCATCGCCCTCGACACACCGGTCGACCTGCGCACCTCGCCCTGGCTGATCCCGATCGCCCACTCCCTGGTGGCGATTCCGTTCGTGGTGCGCACCGCCCTCCCCGTGCTGCGCCGGATCCAGCAGCGGCTGCGCGAGGCGGCGGCGACACTCGGCGCCTCCCCGCGGCGGGTCTTCCTCGAGGTCGACGGTCCCCTGATCGGTCGGGCGGTAGCCGTCGGCGCCGGCTTCGCCTTCGCCGTCTCGTTGGGCGAGTTCGGGGCCACCAGCTTCATCGCCCGCCCCGACACCCCCACGCTGCCCATTGCCATCTTCCGGCTGCTGGCCCGCCCCGGCGCCGTGTTGTTCGGCCGGGCGATGGCGCTGGCGGTGATCCTGATGGTGTTGACCACCATCGCCGCCCTCGCCATCGAGCGGCTCCGGCCCGGGGGCGGTGGCGACTTCTGAGCCTGACCTGCCGCGACCTGGCCATCCGCTTTGGCGACGTCGACGCCCTGGTCGACATCGACCTCGACGTGCCCACCGGGACCGTGCTCGCCCTGATGGGCCCATCCGGATCGGGCAAATCGTCGGCGCTGCGGATCATCGCCGGGCTGGACCGGCCGGACCGGGGCACCGTGTCGTGGGACGGCGAGGACATCACCGACACCCCGCCCCACCGGCGCCGGTTCGGTCTGATGTTCCAGGACTACGCCTTGTTCCCCCATCGCACCGTGGGCGAGAACGTCGGGTTCGGGCTGCGGATGAACGGCTGGGAGCCGGCCCGTATCAGGGCCAGGGTCGACGAGATGCTGGCGCTGGTGGGGCTCGCCGGATTCGCCGCCCGGCGCATTCACGGCCTGAGCGGAGGCGAGCAGCAACGGGTGGCGCTGGCTCGCACCCTGGCCCCCTCGCCGCGACTGGTGATGCTGGACGAGCCGCTCGGGTCGCTCGACCGCGAGCTGCGCGACCGGCTCGCCATCGAGACCAGGACGCTGTTCACCACGCTCGGGGTCACCGCCGTCTACGTCACCCACGACCGGGAGGAGGCCTTCGCCATGGCCGACCGGGTGGCGATCATGCGGACCGGGCGGGTGTTGACCGTCGGGACCCCGCAGCAACTCTGGGAGGACCCGGGCTCGGCGTTTGTCGCCCGGTTGCTCGGCCACCCCAACGTGGTCGACCCCACGGCGCTGGTCGCCTCGGGGCTGCTCCCCGAGATGGCCGGGACGGTGCTGATCCCCGTCTCGGCGGTGTCGATCCACGGCGAGGGCGAGGGCCCGGGTCGGGTGAC
Source organism: Acidimicrobiia bacterium (assembly GCA_051002015.1). Lineage (GTDB taxonomy): Bacteria > Actinomycetota > Acidimicrobiia > Spongiisociales > UBA5794 > JACDBE01. The sequence continues at coordinate 1,274 of JBPCMS010000062.1, read as the reverse complement.
CGCGGTCGTTTACCGGGGAGGGCACTGGGACGCCACCGTTGCCGTCGACGGGGTCGAGCTGGTCGGCGCCGCCCCGGCCCCGCTCCCCCTCGGAGCACCGGTAACGGTGCGCATCGACGCCGGGGCGGTGGTGCCCGTCAGCGCCTAGGTGGCGGGTGTCGAACGGGCGCCGGTGCGAGCCGCGGCCCGCCCGGCGGCCGCTGAAGTTGAACCTGAGGTTCCCGGGTGTCGTGGCGACACGTAATCCGCTGATTCCCTATGGAGGATCGGTTGTCAAGCGGTTCTCTGGTTGACGGGTGTGTGGGTGGTGGTCGATGATGCTGGTTGGGGAAGGTCGCCCCGTGTGCCTGCGTGTTGAGCGTGTGGCTTCGATTGTCCTGCGAGGACCTTCTGGGGGGCCTTCCCCGTCTTCTTGCTGCGGCGGCGGGCGCGCACCTCGGTGGGGACGGTCCAGTGCTGGGCGATGATCTCCTTGGCCTGGTCGGGGGTGACGGGTCGGCCGTCGGTGTCGCAGATGACGTAGGGCATGCCGCGGTCCATGACGGCCCAGAACCGTTCAGCGAGGTTGGCGGCGACGACACACAGCGCCCCGAGGTGGTCCTTGCCCCGTTCGATCATTTGCAGGTGGTAGATGCGGGCCAGTTGGGGGTCGGTCTTGCGGGCGTGGTCGGCGGCTCGTACCAGGGTGGTGCGCAGCAGCGACGACCCTGCTTTGGACATGGGTTGGCCTTTGCGGTCGGTGTCGCCGGTTTCGGATGCTTTGGGGACCAGACCGGTGAAGGCCTTGAACTGCTTACCCCGCCGGAACCGGGCGGGGTCGCCCATGGCGGCGACCAGGGCGGGTCCGCCGATGGTGGCGACTCCGGGCAGGCTGCGAGCCAGACCGGCGGGGTCGACCCAGCGGTAGCAGTTCTCCCGTTCGGTGGCGTGGCCGGCGAGTTCGGTTTGGACGGCTCGTAGCAGGCGAACTTCGGTGGCGATCTCGGCGGCGAGGTCGGTGAAGGCGATGGCTGGGTGACCGGCGTACAGCTCGAGCGAGGACTCGGCGGCGTCGAGCCATTGCCGGGCCCGGTCGGCGCCTTGATGGCTGTGCGACGCTTTGACGATTAGCGTAGTGAGCCGCTTGATCCCGGCCTTGACCAGCAGGTTGGGGTCGGCGAAGCGTTCCAGGACGGCGAGATCAGCGGCACCGAGATCACCGGTCAACGGTGACATCGGCAGCAGCTGACGAACCAGGTCCTTGATGCGCCGCTTGTGCTCGGCCCCGGCTCGGG
>JBPCMS010000061.1:0-7992 GCA_051002015.1 Acidimicrobiia bacterium | reverse complement strand
TGGTGTATGGCGATCTCTCCAACTTCGGGCTGAGCGAGTTGGGGCGGCGGCAGGTGGCCGCCGTCGCCGATCACCTCTCCCGCCGTCGCATCGAACGGGTGGCGACCTCCCCGCTGGAGCGGGCGGTGTCGACGGCGTGGACGATCGGATCCCGGCACGGTCTGGTCCCCGAGGTGGATCAAAGGCTCTCCGAGTGGTCGCTCAACCGGGAGTGGCTGGGCAGGTCATGGGATGATCTCCCCGCCCACTTCCCCGGACAGCTCGAGGCATACCTTGCCGACCCGACAACTCTCGACTTCGCCACCGAGACGATCGCCGACATGGGGAGCCGGGTGGTCGAGGCGATCGAGCACGCCTGGGACACGAGGACCGGGCGGTGGGAGGATGTCGTCGTAGTGTTCCACCAGGATCCGATGGAGACCGCCCGCCGCATGCTCACCGGGCGCGGATTCGACGACTACCGGGCGGCCAAGCCGGGGCACGGCGACGTGATCTCGCTGGCACCGCGGTGGCGCGAGACGCTGTGGTGGCGAGCGTCATGACCCCCGAGCGGGTGGCCCGTTTCGTCGCCGCCATGCTGGTCACCGCAAGCGGCTTCACCGCCATCCACCTGGGGGCGGGCGACGACGTGTTCGCCCCCTCGTCCGCACTGGTGATCGCCGTCGGTGTGGTGGTTCTCACCCTGATCGCCCTGGTCGGCCTCCTCCTCGTCCAGGGCAGGTGGAGCCGGGTGCTGGCGATCGTCGTCGCCCTTCTCGACCTCGTCCTGGTCGGCGTCACCGGGTTTGGGGCATGGGGCGGAGCGGGGGTGGTGGCGGCGCTTGCCGCCCTCGGTGGGCTGGCCTCGACCACCCTTGGAGACTGGCTGCGCACCCGCCCTCCCATCGACGCCCCGGACGGACGCGCCGTCGGTCTGGCGCTGGGTCTGGTCGCCCTGGTTCCCGCCGTCGGTCTGGCCGCACCCGACGGTCTCGCCATCGCCCATGGCGTGCTCGGGTCGGCCGGTTTGCTGCTCGGCTGGGCGTACTCACAGGCGCAGGCATGGGCGATCTGGGCGATCCGTCTGGTCCTCCCCCCGGTTGCGGTCCCTGCGCTGCTCAGCCAGCCGCCAGCGGGTGGGGTCGCTCTCGCCGTCATGGTTGCCGCCCTGGTTGGTCTGGCGTGGACCCGGCAGGCATATGCGGCGTCGGCGCCCAGACCGGGCCCGCTCCCCGCCCCGGCCCGGAAGCGGAAGGCGCCATGAGCGACGGCACCTCCAGGAGCGGCGATGTGCTGGTCGTCCTGCTGGTGACCGCGGTCGCCGCCGGGTGCGGCCGGCTGGTGGGCGGCTCGATCGGGGCCGTCATCGGCGGAGGGTTCGGGCTGGCGGCCGGGCTCGCCGCCGGAGCCGCACGGATACGTCCCCTGGTAACCCTGGTGGTGGCTGTGGCGACCGCCGCCGGTGTCGTGGTCGGGCAGAGCGTGGTCGCCGCCCTGTGCCGCCCCGGCTCGTGTGTGGCGCTCGAGTTCACCGGTGGCGCCGCCTCAGGGATCGGCGCCCTGATCGGCACCGGGATGGTGGTCGCCCTGGTGGCACGGTCTTTCGACGAGTACCGCCAGAACGCTCCCCCGTCGCAGGACCCGGTCGATCCGCCGAAGCGCTGAACCGGGCCCGCTCAGACGGCGCCGAAGATCAGGGCGACGTTGTGCCCGCCAAACCCGAACGAGTTGGTCATCGCCCGCCGCACCGTCATCTCCCGCGCCTCATTGGGCACATAGTCGAGGTCGCACTCCGGATCGGGCGTCGTGTAGTTGATGGTGGGTGGCACCACCCCGTCGCGGATGGCGAGCACGCACATCAGCGACTCGACGGCGCCGGCGCCGCCGAGCAGGTGGCCGGTCATCGACTTGGTCGAGGAGATCGGGACCGGGGGGGCGCCGGCGCCGAAGACGGTCTTGATCGCCAACGTCTCGGTGACGTCGTTGGCCAAGGTCGAGGTGCCATGGGCGTTGATGTAGTCGATGTCGGCGGCGGCGAGCCCTGCGTTGTCGAGCGAGCGTTGCATCGCCTTGGCGGCGCCGGCGCCACCGGGCCGGGGCAGGGTGATGTGGTAGCCGTCCGAGGACATCCCGTAGCCGAGGATCTCGGCGTAGACGTTGGCGCCCCTCGCCTTGGCATGCTCGTACTCCTCGATGATCAGCACCGCCGCCCCCTCCCCCATGACAAACCCGTCGCGGTCGGCGTCGAACGGCCGGCTGGCCCCTTCCGGGTCGTCGTTGCGGGTGCTCACCGCCTTGGCCGAGGAGAACCCGGCGACGGCGAACTCGCAGATCGCCGCCTCGGTCCCGCCGGCAACCATCACGTCGGCGTCGTCGCGCCTGATGATCTCGGCGGCGTCCCCGATGGCGTTGGCCGAGGCGGCGCACGCCGTCACCGTGCAGTTGTTGGGGCCGTACAGGTGGAAGTCGATCGACACCAGCCCCGCCCCCATGTTGGAGATGACCTTGGTGATGGCAAGCGGCGAGACCCGGCCCGGTCCCCGTTCCCGCATCACGTCGATCTCGGCCTGGGTGGTGCCGATGCCACCGATGCCGGAACCGATCACCACCCCGGCCCGGTCGGCGGCGGGATCGTCCTCCTCGTAGCCGAGCCCGGCATCGGCCATGGCCTGGGAGGTCGCCACCCAGAAGAACTGGGCGCTGCGGTCCATCCGGCGGTATTCCTTACGGGGCAGGTAGGCATCGAGGTCGAGCCCACGCACCTCGCCTGCGATCTTGGTGGCGAACTCGGTGGGGTCGAAATGGGTGATGCGGCCCACCCCGGAGACCGCGGCCCGCGCCTGCTTCCAGGTTTCGTCGACACCGAGCCCGATGGGGTTGACGGTGCCCAGCCCGGTTACGACCACCCTTCTTGCGGACACCCGGTCAGCCGTTCAGCTTGGACGCCACCACGTCGACGGCCTGGGAGACGGTGGTGATGGTCTCGGCTTCGTCGTCGGGGATCTTGACCCCGAAGTTGTCCTCGAGCGCCATCAACATCTCGACCACACCGAGCGAGTCGACGTCGAGATCCTCTTCGAACCTGGCCTCGGGGGTGATGTTGTCGCGCTCCAGCCCCAGCTCATCGACCAGCAGGTCGATGAGCTTGGCCTCGATGTCGGCACGATCCATGGGGTCGCCTCCTTGGCGTTGATTCAGAGTGCCAGCCCGCCGTCGACGACGATCGTCTGGCCGGTGATGTACGACGCACCGTCGGAGGCAAGATAGCCGACGGCCGATGCGATCTCCTCCGGGCCGCCCAGCCTCCCGAGGGCGATCCGCCCCGTCTGCGCCTCCGCCATCTCCCCGAGGGCTGCGGTGAGATCGGTGCGGATGAACCCCGGGGCGACCACGTTCACCGTGATCCCGCGCGAGCCCACCTCCTTGGCCAGCGATTTGGCGAGCCCGATGATCCCGGCCTTGGCGGCGGCGTAGTTGGTCTGCCCGGGGTTGCCGTGGATGCCCGCCGCCGAGCTGATGCAGATGATCCGGCCCCACCGACGCCTGACCATCGAACGCAGCGCCGCCTTGGAGCAGAGGAAGTTCGAGGTGAGGTTGGTGGCGATGACCTCGTCCCAGCTCTCCTCGGACATCCGCATCATCAGGTGGTCCCTGGTGATGCCGGCGTTGTTGACCAGGATCTCGACCGGGCCGAACCGCGCCGCCACCTGGGTGAACAGATCCGTCACCGAGTCGGACGAGGCGACGTCGCCGCGGACGGCGACCGCCTCGCCACCGGCGGCGGCTATCTCGGCAACCACCTCGTCGGCGGCGGTGGCGTTGGAGGCGTAGTTGACGGCGACGCGGTGGCCGTCTGCGGCCAGCGTCTTGGCGATGGCTCGCCCGATGCCGCGCGAGCCACCGGTGACCAGGGCAACTCGGCTCAAGCCACGCCCCGACGTCTCCGCCGCTCTTCCTGCACCTCGGCGAGCAGCTCGAGACCGCTCTGGTCGGTGGGGGGAAGCGCCGCGTTCGACATGGCGAGCGGGGTCACCCGCGAACCGAATCGGAGGACGAGCGCTCCCCAGGTGAGCCCGCCCCCGAAGGCGACCATCACCAGGTTGGCGCCCGGCCTGACCCTGCCCAGCTCGATCGCCTCGGAGAGGGCGATGGGGATGCTCGCCGCCGAGGTGTTGCCGTAGCTGGCGATGTTGAGGAATACCTTCTCGTACGGCATCTTGAGCCGGCGGGCGGTGGCGTCGATGATCCTGGTGTTTGCCTGGTGCGGGATCAACAGGTCGATGTCGTCGAGCTCGAGCCCGGCATCGGCGATGACCCGGGCGGCCGCATCGCCCATCTGGGTGACGGCGTGGCGGAACACCTCCTGGCCATCCATCACCAGCCGGAAGTGTTCCTTGTCCTTGTCGAGCCGCTCGGTGCCGAAGCCGGAGACGGTGAGCTTGTCGGCCAGACCGCCGTCCGTTCCCAGGGTCAGCGAGAGCACCCCCTCGTCGTCCTCGGAGGGTTCGATCACGACGGCGCCGGCGCCGTCGCCGAAGAGGACGGCGGTGGAGCGCTCGTCGACGTCGAGCAGCATGGACAGCTTCTCGGCGCCGATGAGCAGGATCTTGGAGAAGCTGCCGGCGGCGATCATCCCGTTGGCGAGCGCCATGCCGTAGACGAAGCCGCTGCAGGCGGCGTTGACGTCCATACAGGCGGCGTTGCTGAGCCCGAGCTTGGGCTGCACGTAGCTGGCGGCCGAGGGGATGATCCGGTCGGGGGTGCAGGTGGCCAGGACGAGCAGGTCGATCTGCTCGGGCTCGAGCCCGGCTGCGGCCAGGGCGTGGCGCCCTGCGACCGCCGCCATGTCCGAGGTCTCCGTGTGTGTGATCCGCCGTTCCTTGATCCCGGTACGGGTGCTGATCCACTCGTCGCTGGTGTCCATGACGGTCGCCAGGTCGCTGTTGGTCAGCACCGCAGGCGGGACACAGCGGCCCCATCCGGTGATCGTGGCGCGACGCATGGTGCGCTCCCCTCGCTTGCTCGGGGTCATTGTACGGCGGCCGCCGCCGCCGCCATATCGTCGAGCGAGCTGACCACGTGGACGGTTGCGTCCGGAACGGTGCGTCGCGCCAAACCTGCGGTGACATCTCCCGGGCCGATATGGACGAAGGTGTCGACACCGGCGGCGCCGATGGCGGTAAGGCTGTCGGCGAAGCGGACCGGCGAGACCAGCTGACGGGTGAGGGCGTCGACCGGGTCCTCGACGGCGGCGGCGTCAGCGTTGCCCCACACCGCGAAGACCGGTGCCGAGAACGTCGTCGCCGCCAGGGCGCGGCCCAGGTCCTCTGCGGCGGGGGCCATCAGCGGGGTGTGGAAGGCCCCTGCCACCTTGAGCGGGATCACCCGCCTGATGCCATGGTCCCCGGCGCTGGCCGCCGCCCAGTCGAGGTCGTCGAGCCCGCCGGCGATGACCACCTGGCCGGGGGCGTTGACGTTGGCCACCCACAGTGCTCCCCCCATGGCGCGCCGCGCCGCCGCCAGGGCCTCGGCGGCCCCGGCGTCGCCCCCGAGCAGCGCCGCCATGCCTCCGGCGGTGGCGGCGGCGGCGGCCGCCATCGCCGACCCGCGGGCGGCCACCAGCCCGAGACCGTCGCCGAAGGTGACCGCTCCCGCCGCCGCCAGCGCGGTGTACTCGCCGAGCGAGTGTCCGGCGGCGGCCACCGGGGCGGGAGCCTGCAACCGCCACGCCTCCCACAGGGCGTAGCCGACGGCGAACAGCGCCGGCTGGGCCCGGTCGGTCCTGGTCAGCTCGTCCTCGGGGCCCTGTGCGCACAAATCCGCCAGCGACCAGCCCAGCACCTCCTCGGCGAGGTCGACCAGCAGATCGGCCCTGGTGGCGAACACATCCGCCCCCATGCCGACGAACTGGCTTCCCTGACCGGGGAAGAGCATGGCGTACGTCGTCCCGCCCATCGTCACGCCAACTCGTCCATGACCCGTCTGATGCCGCGCACCGCCTGGGTGATGCGGTGCTCGTTCTCGACCAGGGCGAACCGGACATGGCGGTCGCCGGAGGTACCGAAGCCGATCCCGGGGCTCACCGCCACCTTGGCCCGGTCGAGCAGATGGATGGCGAAGTCGAGCGATCCCTTCTCGTAGCTTCCGGGGATGTCGGCCCACACGAACATCGTCCCCCGTGGCCGGGGCACCTCCCACCCGGCCCGAGCCAGCCCATCGACCAGGGTGTTGCGTCTCCGCTGGTACACGGCGTCGACCTGGTCGATGAACTCGTCGCCCTCGTTGAGGGCGATGATCGCCGCGATCTGGATCGGTTGGAACGTCCCATAGTCGAGGTAGGACTTGAGCTGGGCAAGGGCATCGACCATCTCGGGGTTACCGACCACGAACCCGACCCGCCACCCCGCCATCGAGTGGCTCTTCGACAGCGTGTACAGCTCGACCCCGACCTCCTTGGCCCCCACCACCTCGAGCAGCGAAGGGGGCCGGTAGCCGTCGAAGCCGATGTCGGCGTAGGCGAAGTCGTGGACCAGCATCACCTCGTATTCCCGAGCGAACCGGACCAGCCGCTCGAAGAAGTCGAGCTCGACGCACCGCGTGGTGGGGTTGTGGGGGAACGAGGTGAGGATCACCCTGGGTCGGGGCCACGAGTCGTGGAAGGCCTCCTCGAGGCCCTCGAAGAAGTCGGCGGTGGGTCCGATCGGAACCCGTCTCGCCTCGGCGCCGGCGAGGGCGGCGGCGTAGATGTGGATCGGGTACGAGGGCTCGGGCACCAGGGCGACGTCCCCCGGCTGGACCAGCGTCCACATCAGATGGGACAGCCCCTCCTTGGCCCCGATGGTGGTGATGACCTCGCGCTCGGGGTCTATCTCCACCCCGAACCGGCGCCGGTAGCGGTCGGCCACCGCCTTGCGCAGGTTGGGCAGGCCCCGCGAGGACGAATAGCCGTGGTTGCGCCCGGAGCGGGCGGCCTCGATCAGCTTGTCGACGACGAACGGGGCGCTGGGCAGGTCGGGGTTGCCGAATCCGAGGTCGACGATGTCCTCGCCGGCCCGGCGCGCCTCGGCCTTGAGCTGGTTGACCTGGGCGAAGACATACGGGGGCAGGTTGTTGATCCGGCGGAACTCCATCGCCGCTGAGCGTAGTGACGGGGCGTTAGCTTGGCCGGATGGTCGAAACCGTGCTCCCCACCACCCCTGGTCAGGGCTGGCCGAGCATGGTGGCCAGGGCGGGGCGCACACCCCAGGCGGCGACCATCTCGTCGTACTCGGCGGCGAGGGCATCCGCCGGCGGGGCGCCGGTGCGCACCGCCCGCAGCATGGTGTTGCGCGGGGTGTGCCGGCTCTCCACGAACTGGATGACCTCCACCCGGTAGCCCCGCGAGCGGAGCAGCGCCGCCCGGAAGGCGTCGGTGAGGACGTCGGCCAGCCGCTCGCCGAGGATGCCGTGCCGCATGACCAGCCCGTAGGGAGTCGGGGTCTCGGCGTCCTTGAGCTGCCGCTGCAGGTCGTGGTGGCAGCACGGCGCCGCCAGGATGACCGGCGCCTCCCAGCCGACGGCGCGGGCCAGGGCCTCGTCGGTGGAGGTGTCGCAAGCGTGCAGGGAGAGCACGACATCGGGCGGGACGTCCAGGTCGGTGTCGGCGATGGCGCCGGCAACGAAGGTGAGCCCGTCCCAGCCGAGCTGGGCGGAGAGCTCGGTGTTCCGCTCCCGAGACTCGGCTCTGACGTCGATGCCGATCATCTCCACCGGGAGGCGGCGGACGTTCTGCAGGTAGGCGAAGGCGGCGAACGTGAGATAGGCGTTGCCGCATCCGAGGTCCACGATCCGCAGCGGCCGGTCGGGACCGATGGGCGGCAGGGCCCCGGCGGTTGCCGCCGCCTCCATGGTTGCCTCCAACGAGCGGAGGAACTCCTCGACCTGGCGGAACTTGGCCTGCCGCGACGGTTTGATCCGCCCCTCGTGGTCGGAGATGCCGATGACGTGGAGCACCGGGTCGCCCGGATCGAGGAG
>JBPCMS010000060.1:0-9065 GCA_051002015.1 Acidimicrobiia bacterium | reverse complement strand
ACCTATCCTAATCCGTGCACCTCGGCCCCCCCTTTCCCCGCCGGCCATGTGATCGAGTGGTCGCCGCCGAGGACCACCGGAACGATGCCCCGCTCCGCCACCCCAAGGACCCGATCGTGGATGTTGGCGTGGCTCCGCTCGGTCTGACCGTGGGGACAGTGGGCGTCGCCGTGGTCGACCACCTCCAGCCAGTCGAAGATCTCGATACCGAGATCGAGGTGGTAGCTGCCCGGCTCGTAGACCAGGCTGCGGATCGCCCGCGGCCCGAAGCGGGCGCCGGCCCGGTTCGTGGTGGAGTTGTCGAACGGGGCCCCGACGATGGCCACGTCCGGCCGCCACGCGTGGAGACGATCGACCTCGGGAACGAATGGACGCTGCCCGAAGGTGGCCAGCCCGCCGAAGACCCGACCAAGCTCGAGCTGCTCCCGCATCCCGGCGCTCAGCTCCCGCCGCACGTCGTCCGGCGCCGGTTGCTGCTGGTCGTCCATCGCCCGGAAGCTAGCCGAGGTGCCCGGGCGGGGCGTTGCCCATAGACTCGGACGCCGGAGGTGCCATGACCCAGCGCTATCTCGATCACCTGTCCCAACAGACCAAACGGCTGCACGCCGAAGGGCTGTACAAGACCGAGCGCATCATCACCAGCCAGCAGGACGCGGTGGTCACCCTCGACGACGGGTCCGAGGTGGTCAACCTCTGCGCCAACAACTACCTGGGGTTGGCCAACCATCCTGCGCTGATCGAAGCCGCCAAGGACGCCGTCGCCGAGCACGGCTACGGGATGGCGTCGGTCCGGTTCATCTGCGGCACCCATGAGGTGCACCGCAGGCTGGAGGAGGAGCTGAGCGGATTCCTCGGCACCGACGACACCATCCTGTACGGGTCGTGCTTCGACGCCAACGGGGGGCTGTTCGAGACCCTGCTGGGCGAGGAGGACGCCGTGATCTCGGACGCCCTCAACCACGCCTCGATCATCGACGGGGTGCGGCTGTCGAAGGCGCAGCGGTTCCGCTACGCCAACAACGACATGGCCGATCTGGAGGCGCAGCTCCGGGCGGCGGCGGGCGCCCGGTTCCGGCTCATCGCCACCGACGGGGTGTTCTCGATGGACGGGGTCATCGCCGACCTCCCCGGCATCTGCGAGCTGGCGGACCGCTACGACGCCATGGTGATGGTCGACGACTCCCACGCCGTCGGGTTCATGGGTCCCCACGGCGGCGGCACCCCCGACCACCACGGGGTCGCCGACCGCATCGACATCGTCACCGGGACGTTGGGGAAGGCGCTGGGAGGCGCATCCGGCGGCTACACCTCGGGGCGTGGGGAGATCGTGGCGTGGCTGCGGCAGCGCTCCCGCCCCTACCTGTTCTCCAACACGCTGGCCCCGGTGATGGCGGCGACGACGCGGCGGGTGCTCGACATGGTGGCCGGATCCGAGGAGCTACGGGACCGGCTCGCCGGCAATGCCGCCTACTTCCGGGCAGGGATGGAGCGCGCAGGGTTCACCCTGGCCGGGGCCGGGCACCCCATCATCCCGGTGATGCTGGGTGACGCCACCCTGGCCGGGGAGATGGCCGACCGGCTGCTCCCCAGGGGCATCTATGTCATCGGGTTCTCGTTCCCGGTCGTGCCCAAGGGCCAGGCCCGGATCCGCACGCAGCTGTCGGCGGCACACACCAGGGAACACCTCGACCGGGCCATTGTCGCCTTCGCCGAGGTCGGCGCCGAACTGGAGGTGATCGGCTGATGCGGGCACTGGTCAAGGCCAAGCCGGAGCCGGGGATCTGGATGGAGGAGGTCCCCGAGCCCGAGGTGGGACCCAACGACGTCCTGATCGCGGTGGGCAAGGGGTCGATCTGCGGGACGGATCTGCACATCGTCTCGTGGGACGAGTGGGCGCAGCGGACCATCCCGGTGCCCATGGTGATCGGCCACGAGTACATGGGCACCGTCGCCGCCTTCGGCTCCGAGGTCACCGGGCTCGCCGTCGGGCAGCGGGTGTCGGGCGAGGGACACATCGTGTGCGGCCGGTGCCGCAACTGCCAAGGTGGCCGCCAACACCTGTGTCTCCACACCGTCGGGGTCGGGGTCAACCGGCCCGGGGCCTTCGCCGATCTGGTCGCCATCCCCGGTGAGAACGTCCAGCCGGTCCCTGACGACGTGTCGGACGACGTCGCCGCCATCCTCGACCCGCTGGGCAACGCCACCCACACCGCCCTCAGCGCCGACCTGGTGGGCGAGGACGTGCTGATCACCGGGGCGGGCCCGATCGGGGTGATGGCGGTGGCGATCGCCCGCCACGTCGGCGCCCGGTTCGTGGTGGTCACCGACGTCAACGACTACCGGCTGGGGATGGCGGCGACGATGGGGGCGGACCGGGCGGTCAACGTCGCCACAACGGCGCTAGCCGGGGTGATGGCCTCGCTGGGGATGCGGGAGGGCTTCGATGTCGGGATGGAGATGTCCGGGGTGTCATCGGCGCTCCACGACATGATCTCGACCATGAACAACGGGGCGCAGATCGCCCTGCTCGGGATCCCGACCGCCAACGCCCCCATCGACTGGAACGACATCATCTTCAAGGGGCTCACCCTGCGCGGAATCTACGGGCGCAAGATGTTCGAGACCTGGTACAAGATGCTGGCGATGCTGCAGACCGGGCTCGACGTGACCCCGGTCATCACCCACCACTTCGCCGCCGAAGACTACGCAGACGCCTTCGAGACGGTGCGGTCGGGTGAGTGCGGCAAGGTGATCCTCGAGTGGCGGTGACCACCGACCACCCGGGGAGCGATCCCTTTCTCGACGCCGCCGTGGCCGAGGCCGAGGCCGGTCTCGCCCAGGGCGGGATCCCGATCGGCTCGGTGCTGGTCATCGACGGAGAGATCGTGGGGCGGGGCCGCAACCGGCGGGTGCAGCGGGACAGCGTCGTCCTCCACGCCGAGATGGACTGCCTGGAGAACGCGGGGAGGCTCCCCGCCTCGGCATACCGCCGGGCGACGATCTACTCGACCCTGTCGCCGTGCTCGATGTGCACCGGGGCCATCCTGCTCTACGGGATCGGGCGGGTGGTGGTGGGCGAGGACCGCACCTTCTCGGGACCCCGGCACCTCCTCGACGCCGCCGGGATCGCCGTCGAGGTGGTCGACGACCCCCGCTGCGTCCGGTTGATGGAGGCCTTCATCGCCGACCACCCGGAGCTGTGGCACGAGGACATCGGGGAGGATTGAACGCAATTTACCCCGCCGTCGACCAGGTGCTGCCGACCGGGTAACCGGGTGGCGGGCTACGCCATCAGGGTGGATCGGGCGATGCGGTGCACCGCGGCGGCGTAGGCGACCACCCTCTCCGCCCCGTCCTCCCTGCCCGCCACCTCGGCATAGGGCAGGATCGTGCCCTGCCACCCTTCGAGGTGCCACGATGCCCCAGGTGGGAGCTCGGCCCCGGTGAGCGCCTGGTCGAAGGGCCACGGGTTGGAGTAGAAGTAGCCGCCGTCGTGCGGGGAGAAGCCCAGGTTGAGCTGGGCGGCGGTGTCGCCGTCCTCGCCGGTCACCCGCCTGGTACCGAACCACTCGAAGGCAATGTCGAAGCCGTGGGGCCACACCACGATGGGACCGGCGGCCAACCCCAGGGTCACCCGGTGGCGCTCCAGGGTCCGGTCGATGTCGACCAGCGTTGCGGCGTATGCGGCGGCGACCTCCCAGTCGGGATCCCCCGCCCCCTCGGGGATACGTGACAGGTCGAGGCCGCCCTCGAGCGCGCAGCCGGCGGCGAAACCAGCGAGCCGGTCGGCGAGGTCGCCCGGGGTGACGCCGCCGAGACCGACCGCCAGGTGATCGCCCCGGCTCGACACCGCCTCGGCCACCCCTGCTGCCAGGTCGAGCCTGACGGCCATCGCTCCCCCGTCCGGCAGCGGCAGGGGCACCGTGGCCAGGCCGTCGGGGCGCACCCTCAGCCCGAGGTGCCACCAGTTGGGGTGGGCGATGGCGTGGGCCCTGGCCAGCTCCCCCACCGCCCTGGCGTAGCCGTGGACGGCGTCACGGGTGGCGTCGAACCCGGCAGGGAGGGGTTGCAGGATCATCGGGCGAACCGTACTCGGGAGATGCGGCCGAAGGACCCTTGCCCGGCGCCGGCTTCGTGCCAAGATGATCCCGTGATTGTCGACTGCGCCGTTTACGAGAAGGGCAAGCGGATCACCGAGACGCTGTCGATCGAGCACGCCCTCGACCACGTCGGACACGAGGGGTTCGTGTGGCTCGGTCTCTACGAGCCCACCCACGAGGAGTTCGAGGCGGTGCGGGAGGTCTTCGGGCTGCACGAGCTGGCCGCCGAGGACGCCGTCGCCGCCCACCAGCGCCCCAAGCTCGAGGTCTACCAAGACTCACTGCTCGTCGTCCTCAAGACCGCCCGCTACCTGGACGAGACGGAGGAGATCGAGTTCGGCGAGATCATCATCCTCACCGGCGAGCAGTACGTCCTCATCGTCAGACACGGCAAGGCGAGCGAGCTGGGGTCGGTGCGGCGGGCGTTGGAGGCCACGCCGCACATGCTCGAGCTGGGCCCGAGCGCGGTTCTCCACGCTGTGATGGACCGAGTGGTCGACGACTACAGCCCGGTGGTGGCGGGGCTGGAGAACGACATCGGCGAGGTCGAGCAGGACGTGTTCTCCTCGGCGTCGACCTATCCCTCGGAGCGGATCTACTTCCTGAAACGCGAGGTTCTGGAATTCAGGACGGCGGTGGGGTCGCTGCTCGAGCCGCTGGTCCGCCTGACCAAGGGCGAGATCGCCGTTGTCGATCCCGGGTCGCGGGAGTACTTCAGAGACGTCTTCGACCACGCGGTCCGGGTGGCGTCGATGGTCGACCAGCAGCGCGATCTGCTTACCTCGATCCTTGATGCCAACCTCACCCAGATCGGGGTGCGCCAGAACGAAGACATGCGCAAGATCTCGGCATGGGTGGCGGTGGGGGTTGTGCCCACCCTCGTCGCCGGGATCTTCGGGATGAACTTCGACCGGTTACCGGGCGCCCACGTCTGGTGGGGGTTCCCGTTGGTACTGGTGTTGATGGCGGTGGTCGCCGGCATCCTGTACCGCAGCTTCCGCCGGAGCGGCTGGCTCTGACCACGCCTCGCCCGGAGAGTGCCGGGCAGGACGGCCCGCGCCGGTACCCTGCTGAACCCATGGGCCGCCTCCTCAAGTCCCTCCTCTCCGCCGCGGTGGCGGTGGCCCTCGCCGGCTGCTCCACCGCTCCCTCCGGTCCGGCCGACGCCGCCGCGGGCACCTCGGCGGCTCCGCTCACCACGCTCCCCGCCCTCACCACCACCTCCACCAGCACCACCACGACCAGCACCACCACCACCACCATCCCACGGCGCGACCTGACCGGTACGGTGACCGACGCCGCCGGCAGCCCCCTTCCCGCCGCCGTGGTGACCGCCGGCGACGCCCGCACCGACACCGACGCCGCCGGAGCCTTCGCCCTCCTCCAGATCGAAGCCGGCCCGATCCAGGTGTACCTCCCCGGATGGCTCCCCCGCCTGGTGCGGTGGGGAGGCAGCCGCACCCACCTCGACATCGAGCTGGAGCCGCGGGTGGTGCGGGGGGTGCGGGCCACACCCGACGTCGCCGGCGACCCGGCCCGATTCGACGCCCTGCTCGACCTCATCGAGGGTACGACGGTGAACGCCCTGGTCTTCGACACCAAGGACGAGACTGGCAAGGTGCGCTACGCCACCGGCGTGCCCCGGGCTGATCGTCTCGGTGCGGTCGACGACACCTACGACCCGGTGGCGATGGTGGAGCAGGCCCACCGGGCCGGGCTGTACGCCATCACCAGGATCGTCACCTTCGAGGACCAGGTGTGGTCGAACGACCCCGAGGCCAAGCTTGCCGGGATCTGGGTCAACCCCGTCGACCGGTCCAACTGGGCGTACCCCACCAACCTGGCGATCGAGGCGTGCGAGCTGGGGTTCGACGAGGTCCAGTTCGACTATGTGCGGTTCCCCGCCGGGGAGACGGCGTCCGCCGCCCAGGCGGCCCAGCCGCTCACCGCCGACCAGCGGGTCGATGTCATCCGCAGCTTCCTCGACGCCGCCAGCCGCAAGCTCCACCCGCTGGGATGCGCGGTGTCGGCGGCGATCTTCGGGATCGTGGTGTCCTCGCCGACGGACGAGGGGATCGGGCAACGCCCCGAGGAGCTGTCCACCGCCGTCGACGCCCTCAGCCCGATGGTCTACCCCAGTCACTACTCCCCCGGCTGGCTCGGGTTCGCCGATCCCAACGACCACCCGGCGGCGGTGACCGCAGACGCCCTGGACAACGCCGCCCGCCGGGTCTCGCCGGGCACCCTGATACGCCCGTGGCTCCAGGCGTTCTACTGGTCGGCCGAACAGATCGCCGCCTCCATCGCCGAGGCGGACACCCGCGGGTATGGGTGGATCCTGTGGAACGCCGCAGGCAACTACCCCCGCGCCGCCCTCCCCAACGCCAACTGATCCTGAGGAGTCGCCATGGTCATCACCCACAAGCCCGACGGGTACAGCAGTGTGTCCCCCCTACCTGATCGTCAACGGTGCCCAGGCCACCGTCGACTTCCTGGTCAAGGTCTTCCGGGGGGTGCAGCTACGCCGATACGCCGACGAGGACGGCGGGCTGCTGCATGTCGAGGTACGCATCGACGACACCGTGGTGATGCTGGCCGACGCCACCTCCGATTGGCCGTCGCCCGGTTCGATGGTCCACGTGTACGTCGCCGACGTGGACGACACCTACCGGCGGGCGCTGGCCGCCGGAGCCACGTCGGTCCAGGAGCCCGCCCAGAAGGACGACCTCGACCGCCGAGGCGGGGTGAGGGACGCCGGGGGCACCACGTGGTGGATAGCCACCCAGGCCGGGTGACCCCCAGGCGGTGATCAGCCCGACAAGAGGCGGATAGCCACCCAGGCCGGGTGACCCCCAGGCGGTGATCAGCCCGACAAGAGGCCCCGCCCGGCCATACTTGCCGCCGTGGACGCCACCATCCTGCTGGTCGAGGACGACCCGTCGATCCGGGAGATCACCCGCATCGGTCTCCAGGACGCCGGTTTCCGGGTGGAAACGGCCGGAGACGGGCGGGAGGCGCTGCTCAAGTTCCGCCACCAGCGTCCCGATCTGGTGGTGCTCGACATCATGCTCCCCTACGTCGACGGGCTCGAGGTGGCCCGGGCAATCAGAGCCGACTCGTCGGTCCCGGTGGTGATGCTCACCGCCAGGGCGGAGACCGTCGACGTCGTGGTCGGTCTCGAGTCGGGTGCGGACGACTACGTCACCAAGCCGTTCGAGATGCCGGTGCTGGTGGCCAGGATCCGCGCCGCCCTGCGCCGCGCCCAGCAGATCGAGCCGGCGGAGACGGTGACGCTGGGCGATCTCCACATCGACGTCCTCGGGCACCGTGTGGTCCGCAACGGTGAGGAGCTGGCGCTGACCCCCACCGAGTTCCGGCTCCTGCTCGAGCTGGCGAGACGGCCCGGTCAGGTGTTCACCAGGGAGATCCTGCTCGACCGGGTGTGGGGGTACTCGTACCTGGGCGACTCCCGTCTGGTCGACGTGGCCGTGCAGCGGCTCCGGGCCAAGCTGGAGACCGGGGACCCGGCTCCGCCCCTGATCGAGACCGTTCGTGGCGTCGGATACCGCGCCGCCCGGTGATGCTGCGTAGCTTCCGCTCGCGGCTGGTGGCCACCGTTATCGCCCTGGTGGCGGTGACCGCGCTGCTGGTTGGCGGGCTCGGTTACCTGCTGGTGGAGCGGTCGCTCCGCTCCCAGCTGGTCGACGACGCCGTCGCCCGTACCCGGTTCAACGTGACCGAGCTGGCTACCACCGAGGTGCTCCCCGCAGACGCCGACCGTGAGCAGTTCGCCGCCACCGGGCTGCTCCCCCGCTTCGTGCTGCGGGGCACCGACGGGGTGTTCGTCGACTTCGGCGACGGGGAGCCCTTCGTCTCCTCGCTCGACCTGGTCGAGGTCCCCTCCCGGCTGTCTCCCGAGCTGCGGGCGCTGGTGGAGAGCGGCGAGATCGGCTACCAGTTCGCCGCGCTCGACGGCGAGCCGGTCCTCTTCATCGGCGCACGACGGCCCGACATCGGGCCCGACTTCTACTTCGAGTACTCCGCCGCCGAGGTCGACCGGGCACTGACCGAGCTGCGCCGGGTGCTACTCGGCGCCGGGTTGGGGGTGGCCGCCCTGGGTGCGCTGGTCGCCGGGCTGATCGCTCGCACCGTGGCCCGCCCGATCAGGGCCGCCGCCTCGGGCGCCCACCGCATGGCGGAGGGTGACCTCGAGGTGCGGCTCGCCGAGCGGGGCGGGGACGAGATCGGCGCCCTCGCCGTCGCCTTCAACGAAATGGCCGGGTCGCTGCAGCAGAAGATCGCCGAGCTGGAGGAGTCTCGGGCACGGGAGCGCCGCTTCGTCGCCGACGTGTCGCATGAGCTGCGCACCCCGCTCACCGCCCTGGTCAACGAGGCGGCGATCCTGGCCCCACACCTCGGGGCGCTGCCCGCCGAGCCACGACTGGTCGGCGAGATGCTGGTCGGCGACGTCGGCCGGCTACGGCGGCTGGTCGAGGAGCTGTTGGAGGTGTCCAGGCTCGACACCGCCGTCCAGCCTCCCGAGACGGCGGCGATCGACCTCGACGCCTTCCTGGCCGCCGTCATCGCCGAGCGCAACCCCGAGGCGTCCCTCACCGTCGCCGGCGAGCACAGGATCACCGTGGACCGGATCGGTCTGGAACGGGTGGTGGCCAACCTGCTCGACAACGCCCGCACCCACGCCCCTGGAGCGGCGGTTGCGGTCGACGCCTCGGTCGAGGAAGCCGAGCTGGTGCTCACCGTCACCGATGCCGGGCCCGGTGTTCCCGAGGCGGTGCTGCCGTATCTGTTCGACCGGTTCTACATGGTGGACCCCGCCCGCCGCGGCGGGACCGGGCTGGGGCTGGCCATCTCCGCCCGGCACACCAACCCGATGGGGGCGGCGCTGACCACCCATGGCGGCGATGGGGGGGTCGGGATGGTCTTCGAGCTCGAGGCCCACGTTCC
>JBPCMS010000059.1:0-20874 GCA_051002015.1 Acidimicrobiia bacterium | reverse complement strand
GGCCATTGGACCCAGCAGGAGCGGCCCGACGAGGTCAACCGGCTGCTCATCGGCTTTCTCGACGAGATCACCGCCGCTCGGGGTACATGACCACGGTGTCGTCCGGGTCGGTCCCGGTCTGCCCCGACGTCGGATTCGTCTCGATGACGGGCACCTCGGTGCTGCCGGGGAACGACCGCCTCCAACCGGACATGTCCCACACCTTCTCGCCGATCTGACCCCAGGCAGAAGGCCGGGGCGGGGGCATCTCCCGCAGCAGCTCGGGCATCGCCTTGGCCCAGCCCACCATGCGCAGGGCGATCACCATCACCGCCCCGGTGATGGCGACGATCCCGATGGCGGCGAGCAACACCACGACCGGGGGCAACTCGAGCTCGAAGAAGGCGCGTGACCCCTGGCTGGCCAGCCCGACGATGGTGAGCGCCGTCATCGCAGTCACCAGCAGGGTCTTCCACGGCACGAAGGGCCGGCTGACGATGGCCAGGGCGAACAGCCCGATGGCGGTGAGCACGATGACGGCGGTGGTCCTGGCCTGCTCCAGCGACACCTCCTCGGCGATGGCCAGCTGGTACCCGGCGAAGGCGGCGAGGGTGGCGATGATGCCGGTGGGCACGGCGAACCGGAGGACCCGGCCCACGAAGCCGGGCCGGGTCCGCTTCGCCGACGGGGCCAGGGCGAGGAAGAACGACGGGATCCCGATGGTCACCGCCCCGATCAGGGTGAGGTGCCGGGGGAGAAAGGGGAAGGGGACGGTGGCGAAACCGACGGCGAGGGCGATCCCGATGGCGTAGATGGTCTTGGTGAGGAACAGGTTGGCCACCCGCTCGATGTTGGCGATGACCCGCCTGCCCTCGCCGACGACACCGGGCAGGGAGGCGAACCGCCCGTCGATCAGCACCAGCTGGGCGACGGCGCGCGAGGCGGCGCCGCCGCCGCCGACGGCGATCCCGATGTCGCTGTCCTTCAGCGCCAGCACGTCGTTGACCCCATCGCCGGTCATGGCGACCACATGGCCCCTGCGCTGCATCGCCGCCACCATGGCCCGCTTCTGGTGCGGGGTGACCCGCCCGAACACGGTGTTGGCCTCGACCACGGCGGCGAGCTCGTCCGGGTCTTCCGGGAGGTTGCTGGCGTCCACGTACCGGGAGGAACCGACCACCCCGACGGCGCGGGCGACGGCGGCGACCGTTTCGGGATGGTCTCCGGAGATGACCTTGGCCACGACCCCTTGGTCGGCGAAGAACCGCAGGGTCTCGGCGGCGTCGGGCCGGATCCGGTCACCGAGGATGACCAGCGCAGACGGGGCGACGTCATCGGGCAGTGTGGTGGACAGGGGGCGGTCGCTGCGGGCGAGCAGCAGCACACGCTGCCCCGATTCGCTTGCCTCGCTGGCATGGGCGCCGACGTCGGCGTCGGTGGGGGCGATCACGTCGGGGGCGCCGAGCACCCAGCTGCCATGCCCGGCGAAGGCGGCGCCGCTCCACTTGCGGGCGGACGAGAAGGGGACGGTGGAGAGCACCGCCCACCCCGGAGGGGTGGGATAGGCGGCGCCGACCGCGGCCAGGGTGGCATTGGGGTCGGGGTCGGAGGCGGCCAGCGCCGCCAGCGGCTGGGCCGGGTCCTCGCCGTCGAGCAGCACGATCTCGTTCACCGTCAACCGGCCCTCGGTCAGGGTGCCGGTCTTGTCGAAGCAGACGGTGTCGACCCTGGCCAGGCCCTCGATGGCGGGGAGCTCCTTGACCAGCACGTTCCGCCGGCCCAGCCGGATCACCCCGACGGCGAACGCCATCGAGGTCAGCAGCACCAGTCCCTGGGGGACCATGCCGACCGCTTGGGCGACGGCGCTGCGCAGGGCGTCGTGGAAGCTCTCCTCCGCCCTCATCTGGCTCCACACCACCAGGGCGATGGCAGGCCCGATCGTCCAGCCGATGGCCCCGATGATCCAGTCGATGCCGTCGCGCAACTCGGAGCGCACCAGGGTGAACTTCTTCGCCTCGAGGGCAAGCTTGACGGCATACGCCTCTGCCCCCACATGGGTGACCCGGTAGCGCCCCGAGCCTGCGGCGACGAAGCTTCCCGAAAGCACCTGGTCCCCGACCTCCTTGCGCACCGGGTCCGACTCGCCGGTGAGCAGCGACTCGTTGATCTCCAGCCCGCGGGCGATCACCACCAGCCCGTCGACGGTGAGCTGGTCGCCGGAGCGGAGTTCGACGATATCGTCGACCACCAGCTCTTCGACCGCGATGACGATGACCCCACCGGAGCGCAGCACCCGTGCCTTGGGGGCGGTGAGCAGCTCGAGACGATCGAGGGTGCGCTTCGCCCTGAGCTCCTGCACGATGCCGATGGCGGCGTTGGCGACCAGCACGATCCCGAACAGGGCGTCTCGGGGCTCGCGCAGCACCACCAATGGCACCACCAGCAGGACGCCGAGGAGGATGTTGAACCGGGTGACGAGGTTGGCGCGGACGATCTCGGCCGTCGTCCGGCTCGGTCCGTCGGGGGCGAGGTTGACCTGTCCGGCCTCGACCCTCGCCCGGACCTCCTCGGGCTCCAGGCCGCGGGCGGAGAGTCCCCGGTCGGTGGTGACCATGGCGGTGAGCCTAACCCGGCCCCGTATGGTGCAACGGGGTCAGAGAAGCAGGAGCGCAACCCCACCGAAGGCGACGCAGTAGGCGCCGAACGGGGCCAACCCCACCCTGCCGATGAACGCCACCAGGATCCTGATGGCGGCGTATCCGGTGACCGCCGCCACCACGATCCCGATGAGCAGGGAGAGCTCGAGCTCGTTGCCCCCCGCCTCGGAAACGTCCAGCAGGCTGAACAGCCCTGCCCCGGTGATCGCCGGGATCCCCAGGAGGAAGGAGAGGTGGGCAGCCTGGCGCCGATCGAACCTTCGGCCGAGGCTGGCGGTGATGGTGGTCCCCGACCGGGAGACCCCGGGGAGCAGCGCCACCGCCTGAGCGGACCCGATCACGACGGCGTCGAGGATGGTGACGTCCTCCCGGTGGCGACGGCCGATGGCGGCGAGCGAGATGAGGATCATCATCACCCCCGCCCCCATCATGAGCATGGCGACGGTCGGCGGCTGCTCGCTGATCCCGTCGAAGAAGTCGCGGAACAGGAGACCGATGACGGCTGCCGGGATGGTCCCGATGAGGACGAAGCGGAGCAGCCGCCTCCCCTCGGGGGTCAGCTTGACCATCTCCACCACCTCGGGTCGGTAGTAGGCCAGGACGGAGATCAGCGTGCCGATGTGGAGCACCGCCGCCGTAGCCAGGTCGGGCCCCTCCCGGCCCAGCAGCGCAGGGATCAGGATGAGGTGCCCGCTCGACGAGATCGGCAGGAATTCGGTGAGCCCTTGGATCAGGCCCCAGAGGATGGCGTCGCCCATAGCTGGGGGAGCCTAACGATGACCGGCGACAGCCGATCCTCAATCAGGTGCCGACGAGCACCGTGAGCGTTCTGCGGGTGACGGCGGCGGCGACGGCGGCTGCGGCCTCCGGGGGCACCGCCACCATGCCCTCGCTGTTGCCACCGAGCACCGCCGCCGCCGGGAGCCCATTGACCACCCCGACCACATCGAGGGCGGGGTCGGCGGCGATGAGCCGCACCCGGTCACCGACCGCAGTCCCTGCGGGGAGTGCCGCCGGTATCGACCACCACCCCCGGGGCGGCGGGGCCACGGTGGAGAGGGCGGACGGGGTCAGCGGGTCACCGGCCTGGAGAGATCGGGCGGCAAACCCCGACGGGTCATCGATCGTCGGGAGCATGCCCACCGGTACCGCCCGGTACTCGATCACCTCGGCCCCGACCGGGGAGCCTGCGGTCACCGTCTCGGTGAGGAACGGGTGGTCGACCGTCGCCCTCCCCGCCAGGTCGAACACCACCGCCACCAGCAGGGCGAGGCAGGCGACGATGCGGCGCAGATAGGGCGGCGGTGTCAACCACAGCACCATCCGAACGTAACGCATCGCCAAGCGGCGCAGAAGGGGGTTGACCTCCCCGTTCCCTCCCTCCCGAAGGAGGGAGGGTGCCTTCCGCAAGCAGGGGGAATGGTGGGGGGACTTGCGGTCGGCGCACGGGGAGGGATCTGGCTGGTTCCTCCGGGGGGACCCCCGTGCGAAGGGTGGGTACAGATACGGTGATTCGACGCCTTCGATTCCTTCCATGACTCTAAGCGCTGCCGGAACGGTAGCGGAAGGAGATCGGCCCCGATCCCGCAACGGCCCGTGGGGTCGGTCGTAGACTCGACGGCCGTGACCATTCCCCGCCGCGGCGCATGAAACCGCTGCACCAAGCGCAGGCCGAGATCCTCGATGCGGTGGCGCCGTTGCCGGTGGTGTCGGTCCCCCTGGCCTCCGCCGCCGGGCTCGCCCTCGCCGAACCCGTTGTCGCCTCCCACGACCTGCCCCCCTTCGCCAACTCCGCCGTCGACGGCTACGCGGTCAGGGTCGGGGACACCGCCGCCGTTCCCGCCGAGCTGTCCCTGCTGGGGACGGTCGCCGCCGGGTCCGTGCCCGAGGTGGCGGTGGCGCCGGGGTCGGCGGTGAAGGTGATGACCGGGGCGCCGCTGCCGGACGGCACCGAGGCGGTGGTCAGGGTCGAGGACACCGAGCCCCTCGAGGGTGGGGTGCGGATCCTGGTCACCGCCACCGACGGTCTGGCGGTTCGTGGCGCCGGCGGCGACGTAGCCGCCGGGACCGAGGTGATGGCGGCGGGGACGCGCCTGGCGGCGGCCCACCTCGGGGTGCTTGCCAGCCTGGGAGTTGCCTTCCCCAAGGTGCGCCGACGGCCGGTGGTGGCGCTCCTGTCCACGGGCGACGAGCTGGTCCCGGTGGAGACGGCCGATCTGAGCGGCGGGCTGATCCGCGACGCCAACCGGACGACGCTGGCGGCTCTGATCGCCGATGCCGGGGGGGTGGTTTCCGACCATGGCATCGTCGCCGATGATCCGGAGCTGCTCCGCCGGGTGCTCGACGAGGCGGCCGGTCACGCCGACGTCATCGTGTCCAGCGGCGGGGTGTCGATGGGTGACCACGACGTGGTCAAGGAGATGTTGACCGGGCTGGGGACGGTCTCCTTCTGGCAGGTGGCGATGCAGCCGGCCAAGCCGCTCGGCTTCGGGTCGGTCAGCGGGATCCCCTTCTTTGGGCTGCCGGGGAACCCGGTGTCGGTGTACGTCGCCTTCGAGCAGTTCGTCCGCCCGGCGCTGCTCACCATGATGGGCGCCGCCGCCGTCTTCCGTCCCCGGGTGCGGGGGGTGCTCGACGACGGAGCATCGACCGATCCGGCCAAGACCGTCTTCCTGCGCGCCGTGGCCGTCCCGGACGTGTCGGGGACGTGGCATGCCCGGTCGGCCGGTGGCCAGGCCTCCAACGTGCTGTCGGCGATGGCCGCCGCCAATGCCTTCGCCGTGATCCCGGCCGGTACCGGCACCGTCGCCCCCGGGAGCCCGGTCGATCTCGAGCTGTTCACCTTCCCCAGTTCCCGTACCCGCAGGGAGACCATCGGTGGATGACCACACCGACCGAATGAGCCACCTCACCGAGGCGGGTGAGGTTCACATGGTCGATGTCGGATCCAAGGCGGTGACCGCTCGCACCGCCGTTGCCGAGGCCCACGTCACCATGACCCGGTCGGTGCGCGAGACCGTCTTCTCCGGGGGGCTTCCCAAGGGCGACGCCCTTGCCGTGGTCAGGATCGCCGCCATCATGGGGGCCAAACGCACCCCCGAGGTGATTCCGTTGTGCCACCCGGTCGGTCTCGACGCCGTGGAGGTGACCATCGAGCCAACCGAGACCGGCGCCAGGATCGAGGTGACCGCCCGGGTCGAGGGGAGGACAGGGGTGGAGATGGAGGCGATGACCGGCGCCGCCGTAGGCGCCGTCACCCTGTACGACATGATCAAGGGCCTGGACCGCGGCGTCACCATCGGCCCGGTCCGGCTCCTCTCCAAGAGCGGGGGCGCCTCCGGGGAGTGGCGGCGATGAAGGCGGCGGTGCTGACGGTTTCCGACCGGGTCACCCTCGGGGAGGCGGTCGACCGGTCGGGCCCCGCCGTCGCCGAGATGCTCGAGGTGTTCGGGTTCACGGTGGTCGCCGTCGAGGTGGTCCCCGACGGGATCGCCCCTGTGGTAGCCGGGCTGAAGCGCTGGATCGGGGAGGTGCCTCTGGTGGTCACCACGGGCGGCACCGGCTTTTCCCCGCGCGACCTTACGCCCGAGGCCACCCAGGCGGTGATCGAGCGCGAGGCTCCCGGTCTGGCCGAGGCGATGCGGGCCGCCACCTTCGGGAAGACCCCGCACGGGATGCTGTCGCGCGGGGTCTGTGGGATGGTCGGCACCACCCTGGTGGTCAACCTCCCGGGCAGCGTCAAGGGCGCAACCGAGTCGCTCGAGGTCGTCGGGCCGGCGTTGACCCACGCCGTCGAGTTGCTCGGAGCGCACCCGACCGACCACAATGCCCCCACCCTGTGAAGCACCGAGCCTGATGCTTGGCTCGAACCGGCAGCAGTCGTACGCTGTCGGCAACGGAGTAAGGACAACATGGAAATCTTCGCTTTCGTCCTGATCGGGGGGATCTGGGCCGCGTTTCTCCTGCCGTCGTTGGTCGATGGCCGCCGATCGGCGCCCAGTTCCAGTACCCGCAGCTTTCATCGGTCACAGAACCTGCTGGCATCTGTGGCCATCGGCGACGCCCGGGAGTTGATGGCACGCAAGCGCATCGCCGCCCGACGTCAACGCATCCTCCTGGGGCTGGTCGGCGCCGCCGGCCTCTCCCTGGTGCTGGCCATCACCCGGGGCAGCGGGCTCTGGCTGGCGGTCACCATCGCCGCCGACCTCGCCATCGGCGGCTACATCGCCGTGCTGCTCCAAACCCGGCAAACGGCTTGTCCCACCGCAACGGTGGTGCCGCTGCACCTGGTCAGCGAGGGCGATCCCCACAACGCCTCGGTGCGTGTCGTCGCCGGCTGAGGCCGGGCGTCGGCAGCCGATGGTGTGGGGCATCCCGCCGGAAGGCCCCACCGGCGAACCCGGTTAGCATTCCCCGACCCGGGGGTGTAGCTCAGCTCGGCAGAGCACTTCGTTCGCAACGAAGGGGTCACGGGTTCAAATCCCGTCACCTCCACCGATGGAAACCCTTGTGTGACAAGGGTTTCCGGCGTCACCAGAGGTGATCTCGACGATGGTCGCCACGGCCCTTGTCCGTGATTCGTCCGTGGCAGATCTGAACCTGGCGTCGAGCGCAGCCGCCGCCTCGTCGAGACCCTCCATCAGATGCCCGTACAGGTCGAGCGTCGTCCGGATCGAGGCATGCCCGAGGCGGGCCTGGATCACCTTCGGTTTCGCATGATCTCGCGTCAGTTCTCCTTACCTCGCATCATATTGCGGTCGATCTAGGAGGTGGCGACGCGGCGGACCTCTGCCGCCAGCCGGGCTGCGTGGTCGGCGGCGGAGGCGAGGTTCTGCGCGTCGGCGGCGGTCCGGAGGTCACGGAGACGGGTCTCGATGCCCTGACGTTCAGCCGGTGGGATGGCCTGCCCGATTCGTTGGTAGATCCATTCGAGCGCCGCCACTTCACCGGTGACTCCACCGAGATCGGATGTCGCCGCGAGGGCTCGCAGCCGTTGGGTGTGCAGGTGGAAGCGGGCCACGTCGACGTCCCGCGCAGGCCCGTAGAGCAACTCCACGTCGAGCGCACCCAGGGCGACGTCGATGGCGGCTCGAACGACCCGGCCCGGTCGCCGATCCCGCACGGCCTTCGCCAGCGCGGTGAAGGCGCGGTCCACGTTGTCGGCTACGAGCGGCGGGATCTCGCCGTCTCGGAGCGCTCCCCAGTCCGCCTGCATTCGGCCCAGCGTCGGGCTCACGGCGTCCCAGTCTTCGAGGCGGGCGCTCTCGACGATGCCCCACGCCGCCGTCGACAGTTCGGCCAGTTCTGGGGGTTCCGGTTCGTCGATGGCGTCGGCCGGTACGGCGACGGCCAGTGCCTCGACCTCACCGTCGGAAGCGGTGTAGAACTCGCCGTAGCCGGGGGCGAAGATCTTTTCCGAGTTGGCTCCGTCGAGGTGTAGCTCCTCGGCGACCAGCGCACCCTGGACGGGGCCGTGGGGACCGTCGACCGTCTGGTCGACCGCCTTCACCTGCACCTCTTCGAAGGTGATCCCGGGGATGTTCTCCGGGCGGAACACGTCACCAACCGTAGGAGTCGCCGGCATGATCATCGCCGGGGGTCCGTCCCGGCCGACCAGCCAGGTGCCCTCACTGACGGCCACGGCACCGTTCTCGTAGTCGTAGACGTCCTCGCCCAGATACCAGACGGCACCGTCGTCTGCTTGCGCGTACCGATCGATGGCCACCTCTTGGATCTCCCCGTCGAGGTAGGCGACGTACTGCGACAACAGGACTTCGATCTCTTCGCCGTCCCACACAACGACACCGGTCTCGGGCAACAGCGTGGTCTCGGCTCGGAACGGCATTCCGTCGACCTCGCCGAGCAGGACCACGGAGGCGAGTTCGCTGATGGGAAAGAGCGGATTGGTGATCTGGGTCGGGTTCGAGAACACCGGCCGGTCGACATCGACCCGTTGCTCCGTCGGCGCACAACCGGTCCCGCTGTAGGTACCGCACTCCGTGACGGGCCAGGGCGCCCGACGGAGGGCCGGTGCGACCCGGGAGGCCGCCGGTGGTGTGTCAATCGTTGGGGCGGTCGTAGCGCCCCTGGCGGCGACACCGTCGTCTGTTGCACACGCCCCGGTCAGGGTGAGGACGAGGGCGACGACGGCGGAGATGGTCGGGCGTCCCGCGGATGTACGGATCATGATGCCCCTTCGGTGTTGCTGATCCGCGCACCGTAAGCCTCGACGCCTGAACACAGGCTGACGAGGCGATGACGGGGGCAGGCCGTCGCCAGCAGCACCATCGAGGCCCGGCCCGGGAGCGGACCACGACAGCCGGTCGCCGGAGTGGCGTCAGGGTGGGCTGGCGGCGAGGCGAGGTCGATCCGGTCAGCACCGTCGGCTACCGATCATCCCCCAGCCGAACAAGGCGAGGCGCACAGAGGAGCCCTCTCTGGCGAGGAGCTTCGAGCCGCGCTGCTCCGAGCCATCTCCGAATGAGCATTGAAAGCACCTGCGTTCCAACAACGCCATCGAGTCGACGTTCGCCACCGTCCGCCTGAGTGTCCAAGGTCACCAAGGGAGCAGGGAGCCGCCACCGCCGCCCCGGCCATGGCCTACAAGCTCGTCGACGCCGCCCAAGTCCGATGGCGGCGCCTCGACGGGCACCACCTCGTGGCCCTTGTCCGAACCGGAGCTGTCTTCATCGACGGCCACCCACAAGAAAGGACCAACACCGGCCAGCCCGACCCCGAAAATGTCGCAGCCTGACCATCACCCCACCCACAACATTTGACAATATCTCCTCGCCGGGTTGTTACAGTAGCTCTCCGATGAGCCTTCGATCATGATTTACCTCTTCGCGGCCGGCACGCTGCTGTTCGCGTTCGCCCTTTCAACCCGTCGCCTAACCATCGTCGGCTCATGGTCGGACGGATTGTCGGTCGTCGCATGGGCAGTGACCGTCGTGGCCGAGATCATCGGCACGGTCGCGCACGTCTCAGGAGTGGTGCTCAGTTTCCCCGTGTTGGCACTCGGCTTACTGGTCGTCGCGCGCAGCAAGTGGAAACTCGGCGATCTGAGCCTGTTCGTCCTTGTTGCCGGCATGGGACTCGGCATCGCGTATCTAATCGCCGCGTCGATCAATCCGGATACGGGCAGTTACGGCGACCAGGGCGCGATCGGGCTCATCGCATTGGGCGGCGTTCTTGGACTCATTGCGCTGTGGAGCACGTCGGACCACGAGTCGGTCGATTCGCGGTAGCCGTCGGCTACCGCTCCCAGCTCCTTGCATCCATCCGGGACCGACCCACACGATCACCAGGCAACAGAGCCGGTCCTGGTTGCCGTCTCGGTCGGGGAGACGGAACGAACGTTGCACCAGATCCCATCCGCCACCCCCGACGACGTGTGGTTGGTACACGGCCCGGTAGACCGTCTCGGCACACACCCGCACCGTCGAAGCGACCTGACGCAGTCAGGCACAGATGGCATGCGGCGACCAGCGGATCTTCAACTTGGAGGCCACCACAGCGGCCAGGTCACGACGCCGCCAGCTTGGTCGTCTTCGGGCGTTGCGGGTCCCGGTCGGCGCGGGTCTGATCCTCAGCCGCCCGGTACCGGTCACGGTTGCGCCGCCGACCTGCGTTTCGATTCGACGGCGGCGCTCGATCTCGACGCGGTGCTGGGGTGACGGCAGACGCTCCCGCTCGGCGACGAGCTTCGTCACGGGGGTGCGCCCGGTGTGATCCGTCACCGTGTTCGGTAGACGTCGCCGCGGTGCTGGACCCGGTGGATGAGGACGACATGGTCATCCTCGAGGATCTGGTAGACGATTCGGTAGGTGCCGCGCCTGGCTGTCCGGAGACCCTCGAGCTCGCCAACGAGTGGCTTACCGAGACGGTGCGGGTTGGCGACGATCGGTCCGAGTATCGACTCCAGGGCGGCGTACCGTATCTTGGCGGGCAGTTGGTCGAGGTGACGGAGACCTTCGGGTGTGATCTCCGCCTCGTACATCTGTGGGTCTCAGACGTGGTCCCGGAGCCGCAGCCGCTCTCCTTGTTCCGCTTCTTGCCTTGACCGGCGCAACGACTGGATCAGCTCGTCGTCTCTGAGGATGTCGAGGGTCTCCTCGAGCGACTCCAGGTCGTCCGGACTGACCAGCACAAACGAGGGTCGTCCGTTGCGGGTGACGAGGAACCGGTCGTGGTGTCGCTCGACCCGGTCGGCCAGCTCGGAGAGGTGGGCCTTGACTTCGGAGAAGGGCAGGGTCTCGCTCATAGGTCATAATCATGATCCATTCGGCCGAGAAGGGCAAGTAGGTAGGTGGCGGCGATCCCGGCGCCGATCGACTGCTACCTTCGACATCCGCAGCATCCGGTCGCGGGGAGATCCGATCATGGACTTCGACATCGAAGCGGTCATCCGGTTGCTGTTTGCATCGTTCCTCGGCGCCATCGTCGGGGTCGAGCGCGAGGCAGCCGACCAGCCCGCCGGACTCAGGACCCACATCGCCGTCTCCCTTGGCGCCGCCCTCTTCGGGGTGATCTCGACCCTCGGGTTCCAGGAGCACGTCACCGCCAGGGCCGACTCCAACATCAACGTCGATGTCACCAGGGTGGCGTCCCAGGTGGTGGTTGCCATCGGCTTCCTGGGCGCCGGGATGATCTTCCGCCAGGGCTCCGTGGTGAAGAACCTGACGAGCGGCGCCAGCCTGTGGGCGACGGCCGCGGTAGGTCTCGCCTGCGGGGTTGGCGATGAGGGTACCGCCGCCATGGCAACCGCCATCCTGATCGTCGGGCTGGTCCTGCTCCGCCCGCTGCGCGATTGGATCCGGGGGCGATGGACCACCGAGCACAGGGTGTTCCGGATCGCCCTCACCCCGGACGCCGACCCCGCCGCCATCGTCGAGACGCTGCGCGGAATCGCCGGGATCCGTGTGGATCGGGCCGCGGTCGAGAAGCACGACGGCAGACCGGTCGTCGTCGCCGGGCTCAGCGCCCGTCCCCCCATCGACCTCGACGGGGCCATCATCGAGATCGTCATGCGCGACGACGTCGTCTCCTGCGGCGAGCGCGACACCGACGCCTGACCGACCGCCCGGGCCGGGTGATCCGATCGCCCACCGGCTCCGAAAGAGGGTTGAACCCGTGGTCCCGGCCACGGCCCCCAACAAGGAGCAAAGAACGTGACAACGACAAGACGCCGGCTGCGGCTCGCCGCCATCGCCTCGAGCGTCGTTCTCATCCTCGCCTCGTGCGGCGGCGACGGCGACACCACGGCGACGGACAGCCCACAAGCGACGGAGACCATGGCCCCCGACATGACCTCGTCGTCGATGGCGCACGACACCGGCGACGACATGGATGCGGCGATGGCGGGCGGCGCCTCGTCACCTGCGGCGACCCTGCGCTCTGTGCTCACCGCCCAACTCCAGGAGCACGTGTACCTCGCCGAGATCGCCGTGTACAACGCGGTCATCAACCCCGATGCCTTTGCCGCCTCGGCGGATGTTCTCGATCTCAACAGCCAGGACCTGGCGGGTTCGATCGCCTCGGTGTACGGCGACGACGCCGGTGCCACGTTCCTCGAGCTGTGGCGCACCCACATCGGGTTCTTCGTGGACTACACCACCGCAGCCGTGGCCGGTGATGCGGCCGGTCAGCAGGCGGCTGCCGACAGCCTGACCCAGTACACCCAGGATTTCGGGGCGTTCCTGGCCGCGGCCAATCCCGGCCTGACCCAGGAGGCGGTGGCGGGTCTGGTGGGTGAGCACGTCGCCACCCTGGTGCCTGCGGTCGATGCGATCGTGGCCGGCGACTCGGCCGCCTTCGGTTCGCTGAAAACGGCGGCCGGTCACATGTCGGTGATCGCCGAGGCGCTGGCCGGCGCCATTGCCGCCCAGTTCCCCGACCAGTTCAGCGGCTGACCGTCCCCAGCCAATCCGAACCGGGGCCGGGCACTGTCCCGGCCCCGGTCGATTCGAGGAGCCAATGACCATCACCCGCCGAACCGGCCCCGCCATCGCCATCCTGCTGCTCACGTCCCTGCTGCTCACGTCATGCGGCGGGGGCGACGGGCGAGAGGGATCGGTCACGAGCCCTGCTCCGGGATCGACCTCGGCGGCGCCGGCCGCCATCGGCGGCCAGGCCACGATCGCCCTGTTCGCCTTCGACCCCGAGGTGGTCGCCGTCGACCCTGGGGCAACGGTCACCTGGACCAACACCGATCAGATCCTCCACACGGTCACCGCCGGGTCTCCGGACAGCCCCGCAGGAGATTTCGACGAGCTCCTGCTCGACGGTGTGGGGTCGACCGGATCACTCGCCTTCCCCGACCAGGGCACCTTCGAGTTCTTCTGCGCCCGCCACACCCACATGCGGATCACGGTCGAGGTCGGTGGCGGATGATCGCCACCACGTGGCTAGCTCTTCCCGGGCCGGTGCCGCTACGGTGGTTATACATGCAGCCCCCCGATGCCGCAGCCCCCGCCGGTCGGGGAGGTAGGGAGGTCGGCTCCATCCTCGCCGACCTGATCCGCACCGGTGGTGGCGACCGTGCCGCCTTCGCCCGTCTCTACGACCGGATGGCGCCGGTCGTGTTCGGTGTGGTGAAGCGCGTGGTGGTCGATCCCGCCATCAGCGAGGAGGTCGCCCAGGAGGTGATGCTCGAGGTGTGGAGGAGGGCGCCACGATTCGATGCCGGGCGTGGCTCTCCGGCCGGCTGGATCGCCACCATCGCCCACCGCCGGGCGGTCGATCGGGTGCGCAGCGAGCAGGCGATGCGCAAGCGGGTGGAGCGGGTCGCCTCCGCCGCCGGCGAACGCTCGACAGAGGATGTCGAGGCCGAGGTGATCAGGGGTGTCGAGCGGACCGCGGTGAACCGGGCGTTGGAGACGCTCAATGCCGAGCAGCGACGGGTGCTCGAGCTCGCCTATTTCGGTGGGCTGACCCAGACCGAGATCGCCGGTGAACTGGGGATTCCTCTGGGCACGGTCAAGTCGAGGATGCGTCAGGGCATGGTCGCCCTGCGCCGGGTGTTGGAGGCAGCGAGATGAACCGCGGGATGCACGACCTCGCCACCGGCTACGCCCTCGACGCCCTCGACGACCGGGATCGGGCACGCTTCGAGCGCCACCTCGAGACCTGCCAAGCCTGCGCCACCGAGGTGGTCGAGATGGCTGAGACGGCTGCAGGGCTCGCCCGCACCTTGGCCGAGCCGCCACCCGAGACGATGCGGGACCGGGTGCTCGCCGCCATCGAGTCGATTCCTCAGGACGGTGTGGTCCCTCGGGCAGTGGGCGTGAGCTCGGTGACCTGGGCGGGGCGCCGCTTCTCGCTGGTTTGGTCGGCGGTCGCCGTCGCCGCCGTGGCCGCGGTGGCGGTGCTCTCGTGGGCGATGTTGCGCTCCACCGAGCCGATGGACGCCGTGCTCGCCGCACCGGATGCGGTCCACACCGCCGCCGTGGCCACCGACGCCGGCAGCGGCCGTTTCGCCACCGCCGCCGTGGTGCACTCGACGTCCATGGGCGAGGCGGTGCTGGTGGTGGAGGGGCTCGCTCCGGTCGCCGACGACCGCACCTACGAGCTGTGGGTGATCGACGGTTCGTCGGTCTCGCCCGCCGGTCTTTTCATCCCCGACGACCGCGGCGTGGTCCGGACGATGATCGACGGGGATGTCGGGCCCGGGATGACCATCGCCGTCACCGAGGAGCCATCCGGCGGCGCAGACGCCCCGACCGGCGACGTCCTGTTCGCCGCCGAGATCGACGCCTGACCGGGGTACCCCGGCTACATGGGCGGTGCCGTTAGCCTGCCCCGGTCATGCCGATCCGTCTCCTCGCCGCCGGTATCGGGGCGCTGGCATTCGTGGTCGCATGCACCGGCGGAGATGCGGCGACCTCGCCCACCGTCCCTCCGCCTTCAACCATCGGGGTCGCCATCGCCTCGACCCCGCCTCCCTCGGTGGAGGTCGATCCCGCCGTCGACGGCGACGTTGCCGACCGGATGGTCTCCCAGCTGGACGCCCTCAAGACCGAGGTGGAGACCCAGCGCGGGCTTCGCTTCCTCGATCCGCCCATGGTCTCGATCGTCACCCCCGAGCAGTTGGCCACCCGCCAGGGTGCCGGGGTCGACGCCACCCTCGATCGGGCGGGGCTCGATGCCGACGATCGGGTGCTCAAGCTGCTTGGCCTGCTGCGGCCCGGGCAGGACCTCCGCTCGCTGATGGCCGAGATCTCCACCCAGCCGGTGGCCGCCCTCTACGACCCGATCGCCGGAACGCTCGTGGTCGGGGCCGATCCGGACGAACTGGGCCCGGTCGAGCGCAGCGTGGTGGTGCGCGAGCTGACCCAGGTGCTGACCGATCAGTACCACCGGGTGACCACCAGGGTGGACAACCTGACCAGGTCGGGACGTCTCGACGAGGCGGCGGCCCTCGCCGCCCTGTTCGAGGCCGACGCCTCGTACTTCCAGCTGATCTACGTCCAGGGTCTCACCGAGGAGGAGCGCCGCCTGGTGGCCGAGGCGGCGAACCCCACTCCCCCGTCCAACCTGCCGAGGGTCATCGCCGAGCAGCTCTCGCTGACCGCAGAACGCGGCATCGAGTTCGTGGAGGAGATGGTGAGGCGGGGGGGCACCGCTCAGGTCGACGCCGCCTACGAGGCGACGCCGCTGACCACCGAGGGTCTGCTCCACCCGGAGCGACTGCTCGCCGGGGAGCGGCTGCGGCCGATGCCCGTCATCGACGTGGCGCTCGACGGCTACCAGATCGTCGAACAGGGAAGCCTGGGCGAGATGGGGCTGCGCTCGCTGCTGGCAGAGGCGCTCGACCCGGGGATCCTCACCCAGACCGCCGACGGTTGGGGGGCGGACGAGGCGGTGACGCTGGTCAGCGGCGGTGACACCGCATGGGTCTACGCCTTCCGAGGCGACACTGTCGACGACGCCGTCGAGGTGGCGCAGGGCTTCCTCGACCTCGCAGGAAACGTGCTCGGGCTGACCGAGCCGCGAGCCGCCAGGGGCGGGCTCGAGTACGTCGGCGGGCCCTACGTGTTCGTCGACCGCGAGGGGGACGGGCTCGCCGTCGTGGTCGCCTCGGACATCGAGGCGGGACGGGCGCTGCGAGACATCGCCGTCATCCCGTAAGGGGCTTCCGGGGAAGGGCGGCGGGACCTACGGTCGGGTCATGGCGCGCCGCAGCCGGCCGACGATCAGCGGAGAACGGACCGGGACCGGGACGGGTGCAGCGGCTCAGCCGCGGCCGGCGTTCGGTCGCCGACCGTGGTTGGCCTTGCTGCGACGGGCGCGCAACTTGCGACGTTTTGCCTTGGCCATGGGAGGCAGGATACCAGCCGGTCGCAGCGGCGACCTCGTCGGCGCCGTCCAGGTGTCGGCGTCGGGCTGGGCACACCGGCCGGTGGC
Source organism: Acidimicrobiia bacterium (assembly GCA_051002015.1). GTDB lineage: Bacteria > Actinomycetota > Acidimicrobiia > Spongiisociales > UBA5794 > JACDBE01. Next base: position 4,834 of record JBPCMS010000059.1, on the reverse strand, counting down.
GGTCGCCGGTTCTCTCCGGGCCCGTCGCACCGGGCTGCGGCCGATGGCGCTGGGGTGGGGGATGCTCATTGGGGGGCGGTCGGTCCACGCCCGCGGCATGGTCGAACCGCTGACGGTGGTCGGTATCGACCGTGACCGGGTCGTCGTCTCCGTCCGCCGGCTCGGCCTTGGTGGTCTGGCGTCCATACCCGGCGCCGCCGCCGTCCTCGAGCTGCCCGGGCACCTTCCCACCCCGTCGCCGGGGGACGTCCTCCGCTGGGCCCCGATCGATGACGAATGGTGATGACCCGCCGGGCACCCTCGCCGGCCCGGCGTACACTTGGCACCATGTGTCGAAACATCACAGAGCTCAGAGGGCTGGAGCCGGAGGCGACCGACGAGGAGATCGAGGCGGCGGCCCGGCAGTACGTCCGCAAGGTGAGTGGGTTGGCCAAGGTGCCGATGGCGGCGACCGACGCCTTCGAGGCCGCCGTCGCCGAGGTCGCCGAGACCACCAGCCGGCTGCTCGGTGTCCTCCCCGCCCGCCGCCGCCCGCCGCCGACCGTCCCCCCGCTGCGCCGTCCCGAGGTCATGGCCCGGCTCCCGGCCTGAGCCCGAGGCAGCCGTCGCGCCGGGGACCGCCGACCTGGGATCCCCGGCGACGTCACCTATCCTCGGCGGATGTCCGGCCGCCTCTTCATCTGCGCCACACCCATCGGCAACCTCGACGACGTGAGCCGGCGGCTCTTGTCCACCCTGGGATCGGCGGACACGATCTATGCGGAGGACACCAGGCGCACCAGGACCCTGCTCGGGGCGCTGGGGATCACCCCGCCACCGCTGCGGTCGTTCTTCGTCGGCAACGAGAACCGGAGGCTGGGCGAGATCAGGGCGCGGCTCGAGGCCGGGGAGACGGTGGCGCTGGTGACCGACGCCGGCACCCCGGCGGTCGCCGATCCGGGGCTGAGCGCGGTGCGGGTGGCGGATGAGGTAGGGGCCAAGGTGACGGTGATCCCCGGGCCCAGTGCGGTCACCGCCGCCATCGCCCTCTCCGGTCTGCCCTCGGACCGCTTCGTGTTCGAGGGCTTCCTACCCAGGGGCGGGTCCGGCCGGAGACACCGTCTGGCGATGCTGGCCGAGGAGGAGCGGACCATGGTCCTGTTCTCGGCCACCCGCCGGGTGACCCGGGATCTGACCGATCTGGGGGCCACGCTCGGAGGGGACCGTGTCGTCGTGGTGGGACGCGAGCTGACCAAGGTCCACGAGGAGCGATGGCGGGGCACCCTGGACGAGGCCACGGCCCATTGGACCGAGGTCGAGCCGCGCGGCGAGTTCACCCTGGTCATCGCCCCCCTGGTGAAGGCCAGGAAGGTGGACCTGTCCGAGGCGGCGGCGGCGGTGGACGCGCTGCGTCGGGAAGGGCTGAGCCTTCCCGAGGCGGTGAAACGCGCCGCCACCGAGCACGCGGTCGATCGGCGCCGCCTCTACCAAGACATGGTTGGCGTCGGCGGCGCCGACCCCGAGGTCAGCTAGCCAGCTCCGATCGGCAGTTCCCGCAGATGCCGCGGCCCCTGAAGGCCATGACGCCGTCGGTGGAGCCGCAGAAGGCGCATACCGCCTCGACCTTGCGGAGGACGATGTTGCCGGCATCGACCGAGATGGCGAGCTCGTCGCCCTCACGGATCGAGTACAGGCGACGCGTCTCCGCAGGGATCACAACCCGCCCCAGATCGTCGATCCTACGAACCATTCCCGTGGTCATGACTCACCCCTTCAGGTTGACCGTCACTGCCTGGGCGCCCGGAAACCGGGAGGACGATCGGTGTTTCCCCCAACGATGCCCACAGCCCTTCGGCACTATACCGGGAAAACCTTGGTTTGTATGTGCTGCTATCGGCACAACTGCCCGGCAGATCGCCGCCACGGCCTCCTGTACCATCGCCGACCCGACCGACAGTGAGTGCCAGTACATGCCTGCCCGCAAGATCCTCGTCGCCGTCGCCTGGCCGTACGCCAGCGGCTCGCGCCATCTCGGCCACATGGCGGGCGTCTACATCCCCGCCGACGTCTTCGCCCGGTTCCACCGCGCCCTCGGCAACGACGTGCTGATGGTCTCGGGGTCTGACGTGCACGGCACCCCGATCACGGTGCGAGCCGATCAGGAGGGCGTCGATCCCCAGATCATCGTCGACCGGTACCACGCCGAGTTCCTCGGCTACTGGGAGCGGCTCGGCATCTCGTGGGACCTGTACACCAGCACCGGCACCGAGAACCACCGTGAGGTCACCTGGGACGTGTTCCGCCGGCTGCGCGACAACGGCTTCATCTCCCGCCGGGTCGCCGAGCAGTACTTCGACCCCGAGGCGGAGCGGTTCCTCCCCGACCGGTACGTCGAGGGGACGTGCCCCCACTGCGGGTACATCGCCGCCAGGGGGGACCAGTGCGAGAACTGCGGCAGGCAGCTCGACCCGGAGGACCTGATCGACCCGCACAGCCGGCTCACCGGCGCCATCCCGGTGATGCGCCACACCGAGCACTACTTCATCAGGCTGTCGGCGCTGCGGGACGATCTGCTCGCCTGGCTGCGGACCCGAGAGGGCTGGCGGCGCCACGTCCAGAACATGGCGATCGGGTTCACCGAGGAGGGTCTGCACGACCGGGCCATCACCCGCGACCTCACCTGGGGCATCCCGCTGCCCCCCGAGTCGGACGACCTCGGTGAGGGTAAGCGCATCTATGTCTGGTTCGAGGCGGTCATCGGCTACCTGTCGGCATCGAAGGAGTGGGCCCAGCGGTCGGGTGACCCCGAAGGGTGGCGAGCGTGGTGGGAGGACCCCGGCGCCGAGTCGTACTACTTCATCGGCAAGGACAACGTCGTGTTCCACGCGGTGATCTGGCCGTGCGAGCTCCTCGGATACGGCGGCGGCCTCAACCTGCCCACCGACGTCCCGGCCAACCAGTACGTCACCTTCGGGGGCGAGAAGGGATCGTCGAGCCGGGGGGTGGGACGCCCGGTGAGCTGGTACACCGATCGGGTCGAGCCGGATGCGCTCCGCTTCGCCCTGGCCTCGGTCCTTCCCGAACAGAACGACACCGAGCTGACCGACGCCGAGATCGTGCGGCGGGTCAACGATGAGCTGGTGGCCACCTGGGGCAACCTGGTCCATCGGGTGGTGACGATGACCCACCGCTACTTCGCAGGGGTGATCCCCGAGCCGGGGCGGCGGGACGAGGCCGACGAGGCGGTGCTGACCGAGGTCGACGCCACCCTGACCGACATGGAGGACCTGATGCGGGCGGTGAGGCTGCGCTCCGGTCTGCAACGGGCGATGGCGGGGGCGACTGCGGTCAACGCCTACCTCAACGATCGCAGACCGTGGTCGACCGCCAACACCGACGAGACCAGGACGGCGACGACCCTGGTCACCGCCCTCGAGGCCATTGCCGGGCTCGCCGTCGGTTTCGCCCCCTACCTGCCGTCCACCTCGGCCACGGTGCTGCAGACGCTGGGGACCACCCCGGCCGGCTGGAAGCGGCCGACGGTTGCCGCCGGTCATCGGCTGCCCGAGCCCGTTCCCCTGTTCTCCAAGATGGACCCGCTCGACGAGGACGGCTGAGATGGTCTGGGTCGACACCCACTGTCACCTGTTCCTCGCCCGGGAGCCGGCGGCGACGCTGCTCGACCGGGCGGCGGCATCGGGGGTCGACTGGGTGCTGTGCCCGGGGGTCGACCTGGAGACCTCATTGGCGGCGCGGCGCATCGCCGCCGAGCATCCCGGTCGGGTGCGCTGGTCGGCCGGGCTCCATCCCCACGACGCCACCGCCTGGGAGTCGACCTCGGGCCGGCTGAGCTCGCTCGCCGTCGAGGCGGACGCCATCGGCGAGTGCGGGCTCGACTTCTACCGCAACCTGTCCGACCCCGCCGTGCAGCGGGAGGTGTTCGCCGACCACCTCGCCCTCGCCGCCGAGCTGGCCAAGCCGGTGATCGTGCACTGCCGCGACGCCTTCGCCGACGTCCACGATGCCGTGGAGCGGGTCGGGCTGGGGGAGGCGGTGGTGCTCCACTGCTGGACCGGGGGGCCGAACTGGACCAGGCGGTTCGCCGACCTCGGGGTCACCTTCTCGTTCGCCGGGCCGGTCGCCTTCGAGACCGGCGACACGGTGCGCCGCGGGGCAGCGGCGGCGCCCCCGGAGCGCACCATGGTCGAGACCGACACCCCCTATCTCACCCCGCCCCCGCACCGCACCGGCGCCAACGAGCCGGCCAACGTGGTCAGGGTCGGCGAGGCGCTCGCCTCGGTGTGGGGGATCACGGTGGAGCGGGTGGCCCAGCTCACCACCGCCACCGCGGTGCGGGTGTTCGGCGCCGCCGCGGTGGTTTCGTGAGCAGCGCCCAGGGCAGGGGCGAGATCGGCGACCTGCTCGCCCGGCACGGTCACCACCCCAACAGACGGCTCGGCCAGCACTTCCTGGCCGATCCCAACCTGGTCGACCGGATCGTCGCCGCCGCCGGGATCGGGCCGGGCGACCGGGTCATCGAGGTGGGATCGGGCACCGGGACGTTGACCAGGGCCCTGGCCGCCGCCGGCGCCGAGGTGATCGGGTTCGAGATCGACCGGCATCTGGGGCCGGTGCTGGCCGAGGCCCTCGCCGGGGTGGACGCCGACGTCCGCTTCGAGGACGCCACCGCCGGCGCCATCGCCTCCGCCGCCGGGGATCGGAATGCGGTGCTGGTGGCCAACCTGCCGTACGGGGTCGGCACCAGCCTGGTCCTCGACGTCCTCCAGACGGTGCCGCAGGTGGGGCGGATGGTGGTGATGGTGCAGCGCCAGGTCGCCGACCGACTGGTGGCGGG
>JBPCMS010000058.1:0-6270 GCA_051002015.1 Acidimicrobiia bacterium | reverse complement strand
GGGATGTACCGGTCGGAGAGCACGGCGGCGGCGACCAGTGCCGCGTCGAGGATCCGCACCCCGTGGTGCACCTCGTAGCGCTCCTTGAGCCCGCGCAGGATCCCGACGGTGTCCTCCACGGAAGGGGGATCGACCATCACCGGCTGGAAGCGCCGCTCCAGGGCGGCGTCCTTCTCGATGTGCTTGCGGTACTCGTCGAGCGTGGTTGCGCCGATCATCCGCAGCTCGCCGCGGGCGAGCATCGGCTTGAGCATGTTGGAGGCGTCCATGGCGCCCTCGGCGGCGCCGGCGCCGACCAGGGTGTGCATCTCGTCGAGGAAGGTGATGATCCCACCCTCGGCCGCCTTGATCGCGTCGAGGACCGCCTTGAGCCGCTCCTCGAACTCGCCGCGGTACTTGGCCCCGGCCACCATCGAGCCCAGGTCGAGGGCGACGATCCGCTTGTTCTGCAGCCCGGTGGGGACGTCGCCGTCGATGATGCGCGAGGCGAGGCCCTCGGCGATGGCGGTCTTGCCCACCCCCGGCTCACCGATGAGCAGGGGGTTGTTCTTGGTGCGGCGGTTGAGCACCTGGATCACCCGGCGGATCTCGTCGTCGCGGCCGACCACCGGGTCGAGCTTGCCGGCGGCGCCGAGTGCCACCAGGTCACGCCCGTACTTGTTGAGGGCGTCGAGGGTGGCCTCCGGGTCCTGGCTGGTCACGTTCCCCGCTCCCCTCACCCGAGCGAGGGCCCCGAGAACGGACTCGCGGGTGATGCCGGCCCGACGGAGGGCGGTGCCGGCGGCACCGGGGGTGTCGGCGATGGCGATCACCACATGCTCCACCGACACGTACTGGTCGCCCAGGCTCTCGGCCTGGTGGGTGGCGGAGTCGAGCACGGCGACCGTCTCGGGACCGAACCCGGTGGTCGCCGCCGTCTCCCCGTGCACTCGAGGCAGCCGGTCCAGGGCGGCGATCATGGCATCGCGCAGCTCGGGGGCGCCGGCGCCGAGCGTGGCCAGCAACGGCTGGACGACGGTGTCGCCCTGGGCGAGCAGGGCTGCGAGCAGGTGCTCGGGGGTGACCTGCTGGTGGTGGCGGGTGGCGGCGATATCGCGGGCGTTGCTGATGGCCTGCTGGGACCGGTTGGTGAAGCGGTTGATGTCCATCGAGACTGTCTCCGAACGTAGCGGTGCAGAGGTTCAACCCTCGAACCTCTCACTGTATGCCAAGAAATCTGAGTCCCATACTATCAAGTTCCGCCAGGCAGGATCTCGACGTTTTCTTAGGACCGAAACGCATCACAGGTAGCGCGTTTCGATCCTAAGAAGTCGGATTGGGTCCCCGGGTCTCGCCGTCTAGTCTTGCGGGCTGGCGGGAGGAGCTTGGGGATGCCGTGGGTGGTGGCGCAGCTCGCCCTGCTTGGTGCGGTGCTGGTGGCCGCCGTGGTCGGCGCCGCCGATGCGGTGCCGTGGTGGCAGCGGCTGACCGGTGGGTCGATCGCCGTCGCCGGGATCGCCATGGCGATGATGGGGGCGAGGACCCTCGGCCGGAACCTCACCCCGCTCCCCGAGCCGACCCGGTTCAACCGTCTGGTCGACACCGGGATCTACGCCAGGGTGCGGCACCCGATCTACGGCGGCCTGGTCCTGATCGGGCTCGGCGCCTCGGTTACCACCGGGTCGGTCGCCGCCCTCGTGGTGTGGATCGGGCTGGTCGCCCTGCTCATCGCCAAGGCCCGCCATGAGGAGGAGCTGCTCCTGGCAAGGCACCCCGAGTACACCGACTACCGCCGCCGGGTACGACGGACGCTGATCCCCGGCGTGCTGTGACCGAGCTTCTGGCGCTGGGCTCGGCGCTGTCCTTCGGTTCCGGGGACTTCGTGGGCGGCTCGGCGGGACGGCTGGCGGCGCCGATCAAGGTCACCGCGGTGATGCACACGGTGAGCCTGATCCTGGTTCCCGTGCTGCTGGTGACGATGGGCTCGGCCTCGCCGACCGTGTCCGATCTGCTCTGGGGTGCCGGCGGTGGGCTCTTCGGACTCGCCGGTGGCTTCAGCCTGGTGACGGCACTGGCCAGGGGGCCGATGTCGATCGTGGCCCCCACCACCGGGGTGCTGTCGGCTGCGATCCCCGTTGGCTACGCCCTGGCCACCGGCGAGCGGCCCGGGGCGGTCACCCTGATCGGGGTCGTGCTGGGGCTCACCGCCATCGTGATCGTCTCCGGGGCCGATGGCCCCTCCGGTCGGCTGTCGGGCGCGGTTCTCGGTGCTTCGCTGGCGGCCGGGCTCGGCTTCGGGCTGTTCTTCATCTTCTTCGCCCAGACCTCGGAGGCGGCGGGGATGTGGCCGGTGTTGGGCGCACGCCTGGTCAGAGTTCCGGTGGTGCTGGCGGCGGCGTGGCGCCTGGGTGGCACCAAACCCACCAGTCGGGCGGGGCGCCTGTCCGTCGGGGCCGGGGTGCTCGACACCGCGGGGAACGCCCTCTACCTCGCCGCCGCCCAGCGGGGGCTGCTCACCGTGGCCTCGACGCTGTCCGCCCTCTACCCGGCGGTGACCGCCGTCATCGCCCGGTTCGCCCTGCACGAGCGGATGTCGGCATTCCAGCGCGTCGGGGTGCTGATCGCCCTGATGGCGGTGGTGCTCATCGGCTGGCCCCGCTGATCACCGGCCCGAGTCGGACCGCCGGTAGCCCCGGGCAGGTCACACCGCGGTGCGGTCCAGGTCCTCCCGCAGCATGGCGGTGGTCAGAGCCTGGCGCCTTGCCCTCAGCTCGACGTAGAGCACGGCGCTCACCAGGGCCGAGAACGGGGTGACCAGGAGCGTGCCGATGGTGGAGAAGAGCCACTGCCCGACAATGCTGGTGCCGCCGATCCGGCCGAGGATGGAGGCGGCGATGCCGGTGAACAAGGCGGTGAGAAGTACCACCCCGACCACGTGCCAGAAGACCGGCTTCACAAGGTTCCACGACCGGGAGAGGGCGGCGCGCCCCCGTACGTCTTCGACGATGAACGACGGCACGGACACGGCGAGCAGCACGGCGATGATCAGCCCCGGGATGACCAGGACGATCAGCCCGGCGAGGACGGCCAGCGCCTCGAGGATGATCACCAAGAGGAGGCCGCCGATCCGGTTCATCCCGTTACGGAGCCCTTCGGATGCGCTGACCGGCTGACCGACCAGGGCTCCGACCCCGGAGCGGGTGAGGGCGCCGGTCACCACCAGCTGGGCGATCAGGGTGAGGATCACCCCGATCAGTGAGGCGAACAGGGCGCCGCCGGAGAAGGTGACCGGGTCGGTCGAGGCGTCCGGGACCGCCTGCAGCGCACCCAACTGGACCAGGCTGACCGGAACCACGAGCAGGGCGGCAACCAGCAGGTACTGCTGCCAGTCCACCTTGTAAAGGTCGAAGGCCTTAACCAAAACGTCGGCCACTCCGCGTGGCTGGAGCTGTTCCTCTGGTAGCGCCATCCATCCTTTCCGGTTCGTGACGGCGCATGCTACCGCCGTGCCGGCGACCGGTGACGGCACCCTGCCCCACCGGTAACCACCGAGGCCGGAGCCCGTCGGCCCGACCCTCCCCGTACGCCGAGATCCTGGATTCGGTGGCTACCCTTGCCCCTTGGCGTCCTACGAACCGAGGGAGTGACGCGGGATGAAGAAACTCATCAACGAATTCAAGGCGTTCGCGCTGGGGGGCAATCTGATCGAGATCGCCGTCGCCTTGGTGCTGGCCTTGGCCTTCGCCGCCGTCATCAGTGCCCTGGTCATGTTCCTGATCATGCCGATCATCGGCATCCTCTTCGGGCAGCCGAGGTTCGACAGCCTGATCGTGACGATCAACAACTCGGAGATTCCGTACGGGGCGTTCCTGACCGCCGTGGTCACGTTCCTGCTCACCGCGCTGGCCCTGTTCCTGTTCGTGGTGAAGCCGTACCAGGCCTACAAGGCGCGGTTCGGCGTCGAGGAGGGGGCCGCCCTCGACGACCCCGCCGAGGACATCGTCCTGCTGCGCGAGATCCGCGACTCGCTCCGCCGCGGCTGAGCGTCGGAGGAACCCGATGATCCGATGGGGGGCGCCGGACGGCGCTCCCCTTTCGGGTGACGATTGCGGTGGGCCGCCCGATTCGGGGACGTATGCTCCCCACATGATCCCGATGCGTCTGGTCGAGACGATGCGGCAGGGGTTCGACGAACCTGTGGTCGAGCTGTGGCGCGACGACGAGTTCATCGGGATGGTGTTCTGGGACGACGACACCGCCGTCGTCCAGATCTACGGCGACGAGGATGGCGACGTCAAGGACCTCGAGCTACGCGAGCTGCTCAGGGTGCTCGACGTGGCCGAGTCGATCGTATCGCCGTACGCCGCGTCCGAGATGGACCTCGCCCGCCCCGACGACGGGGTGGCCGGTGGCTGGGAGGAAGAGGATCCGGCCACGCTGACCCTGACCAATGAGTTCGACCAGAGGGCCAGGCATCGCACCGAGGACGGGGAGGGGTTCTTCTCGTGGGACGACGCCGATGCGCTGGTCCGCCGCTGCGACGAGCTCGACCTGGCCGTGCTCGAGATGGAGGCCTTCGATCTCGGCGACGACGTCCTGACCGAGATCCCCGGCCACACCCTCTACATCGAGGTCGACGGCTCGACCCCGTGGGAGGTGTTCCGCCCGGCAGCCAACGCCAGGGCCGCAGACACCCTGCTCGACTGGGGTCACCGCCCCACGACGGTGGTCGCCTTCGTCATCGCCCTTCCCGACGGCGAGAGCTTCGTCGCCTGACCTCGGTCTCCTTCCGGCTCTCGCTCGGGCGAGGACCGAGACTTCCACCGAGAGGTCACGGCCCGAGCCGCCGGGTCACCGTCGCGGCGTAGACCTCCGTCGCCACCGCCAGGATGATCCTCACCCCGAACAGAGCACCTACGCCCCAGGCACCCCACAGCAACCCGGCCAGAATCGGCCCGATCATGGCACCGACGTCCTCACCCATGCTGAGCTGGCTCATGGTCCGAGCCCGCCGCCCGGGGCGGTGGCCCGACAACTCCGCCATCACCGATCCCCAGGCGGGTCGGAACGCCGCCTTGCCGGCGTCGTCCAACGCCTTGCCGGCCAGCATCCCCGGTGGGTTGGGGACGAACAGGAACAGGACCGAGGAGCCGACGTTGGCGACGCTTCTCACCCCCAACACCAGCCGGCGGCTTACGTGGTCGGACAGCCACCCGAAGACCGGCCCGCACACAATCACGGTTACCGTCGACACCAGGTAGAGCATGCCGGTCTCGGCTTCGGAGAGGCCGGCGTACTCCACCGCCAAGATGGGGAGGAGGCCGTGCAGCATCTCGGCCGTCACCGCCACCATCGCGGCCAGGCCCACGAACGGGAGGAGGCGAGCAGGAACCTCCCGCGGGCCTGGCTCGACATCGGTCTCCGGCGGTGGGGAGTGCTCGATCACCGGTTCCTTGACGTACCGTCCCACCACCAGGGCGGGGGCCATCGAGAGGGCGAGCGCCACCAGGAACACCATCGAGTAGCGGCCGGAGGTGAGGGTGATGAGGACAGCGGCCAGCGCCTTGCCGAGCGCCCCGGCAGCACTCTTGGCGGTTTGGTACCAGGCGAAAGCCGAGGCCCGGCCCGCTTGCCTCCATGCTCGGCAATGAGCACGTCCACCGAGGGGTCCCGGAGCGCGATCGATACCCCGTGCACGGCCCGGATGGCAAAGAGATGCCAGGGCAAGACGGCGAAGACCAGCCCGAAGGTGACCAAGCTGCGGAGCCATATGGCGGCGACCAGGATGCGCTTGACCCCCAAGCGGTCGGCCGCCCAGCCAGCAGCCGGCTTGAGCGCCACCCGCCACTCCCAGGTTGAGCGAGAATGATCTCCCACGAGTAGCCGTCCGGGGGGTAGCGGTACCACCCGATGAGGACGTTCTCGCCGGCACCGGTGATGGAGACCACACCGGAGGCGACAGATCGGCGCGGCCTCAGTCGAAGGGGCTGCGACGGCGGATGTCGGGGAGGGTGCCCCGCTGCCGGGTGACGATGGGGTCGCCGGCGGGTTGGCCGCTCATCCGGGCCTCGAACTCTCCCAGCAGGCGGCGGAGCCGATCGACCTGTCCTCGCAGCCGGTCGTTGTCGGCTTGGAGGGCGAGGATCCGGCGCACCCCCTCGAGGTTGACCCCGTCTGCGGTGAGCTGCTGGATCAGCTGCAGCCGCTGCAGGTCCTCGTCGCTGTAGCGACGGGTCCCGCCGGGAGTGCGGTACGGGTCGATGAGGCCCTTTCGCTCGTAGATCCGCAGCG
>JBPCMS010000057.1:0-33602 GCA_051002015.1 Acidimicrobiia bacterium | reverse complement strand
TGCGCACCTTGGGGTCCACGGGCAGGAACACCAGAGTGGCGGGCGAGACCGACCGTTCCAGCTCGGCGGCCAGCTCGCCATGGACGAAGCGGCTCGACGGGGTCTGGTTGACCACGACGTGGACCGGCACGCTGGTCAGCGCCCGCACGTCGCCGACCACCCCCACCAGGCGGGCCGCCCCCAGCGGGCTGGAGCTCGACACCGCCACCACCCGGTCGGCCATCTCCACCAGTCTGCGCCCCACGTCGAAGCGACCCGCCGTCCCCGCAAAGCTGGAGAGGTCCTCGAGCCCGCGGTTGATCTTCACCACAACCACCCCGAACCCGGTGGCCAGCTCCCCGACCAGATCGGCCGCCTCGCCCTCGGTGAGCCCCGCCCACTCCCTCGGGTTGGGGATCCCGGCGATGACGGCGAACCCGTGGGGCAGAACCTCGAAGGCGCCGTCGAGTGAGGTTCGGAGCCGCAGGTGCTCGGTGGCGGTGAACACGTTCGGGGTCAGCGGCACTCCGAGCCGCTGGGCAATCGAGGGCTCCACCGTGTCGAGGTCTACCAGGACCGTCGAGACGGACCGGGCCACCATCCCGTCTGCGATGGCCACCGCCACCTCGGTGACGCCGTCCCCACCCAGCACCACCAGGATCGTTCCCCCCGCCCGGGGCGGCGCCAGCACTCGGCCGTGGGGACGGCCGGGCTCCGGGTCGGGGGCGTCGGCGGTGACGAGACCGGCCAGCTCGGCGTCGATGGCGTGGAGCCGCACCGTCTCCACCACCACCCGCACCAGCTCGGCGGCGCCGACCGTGGAGGGCACGGCGGTGTCGACCCCGAAGCGGAGCACCCGCTCCCTGGCCTCCTCGCCCCGCTCCGCTTCGTACACCCCGATCACCAGCCGGCCGGCGGTGCGGAGGCGGGCGACGAACCGGGGGGACATCACGCTGGAGACGTCGTCCACGATGAGCACGTCGAAGCTGCGGCGCATGGCGTCGTCCTGGGTGAGGGCGGTGCCCACCACCCGCATCCCGCCGTGGTCGCTGACGTGGTTGATCAGGGCAGTGACCCAGGGACGCTGTGACGAGCCGACGCACACCGCCGGCTCGATGCGGGTCCTGTCCATGTCAGCCGTCGTCTCCGCCGTCGGTGGCGCCCCCGGAGCCGGCGGCGGAGTCCTCATCGGGCGGGGCGAGCAGCTCGCCTGCCACCTCGGGCGCCCCGGTCGACCGCAGCAGGTGCACCTTCCCCCCGTCGAGGGCGGCGGCGATAGCCAGCGCCTCCTCGGCGTCGACGGCGACCGTCACCGCATAGGCGTTGCCGGTTCCGAAGGTCGAGCTCTGCGGCCCGGGAACCCCGATCACCGCCAGCCCGACGGCGATGTAGCGAGAACCCCCGTCTGCGGTCCCGATCAGATCTACCCGGTCGCCGACCGCCAGGTCGCCGCCGGCGGCCCGGCTCGGGTCGAGCGGCACCGACATCGCCCGCAAGCCTGCGGGCACGTCGACCGGGCGCAGATCGGTGTCGAGGATCGGCTCACCGGCGGTGATCTGCCTGGTGGCCACCGATCCGTCCAGCCTCCCCATGTCGGCGGGCGACAGCACGCGACCGTCGAAGGCGGCGTCCGCAGACACCTCGACAAACTCGACGGCGCCGGGGTCGATCAGCGTGCCGGCTCGGATGGTGTCGACGGCGACGGCGACGGGGAGCAGCTGCTGGCTCGCCCGCATCCAGGAGAGGATCAGCAGGAAGGCGAGCAGCCCGCTGGCAACGGCGACCACGTGGAGCAGTCCGATGCGGCTGGTGAGGCGTCGCCGCGGGGACGGCTGCTCCCCGAGCACCCCGGGAACCTCCCGTACCAGGTGTGGTTCGCCTGTGCTCATCGGGGTCCCCAAGGTGGCCTGTCCAGAGCGTAAAACACTCGATCAGATCGTGCCAAATGGTTGTGCCGATTTCCAGCCCGCTGTATTATTCTCAGACAACGTAACGAAGCCAACATGGGAGGGCCGTTCCATGTCGCTGGATTTCGACCAGATTGTGGCGAGCTACCGCAGGGACTACCCGCCGACGCTCAACACCGTGCAAGTCGCCGGCATGCTCGGCTCGACCCCCGAGGTCGTCAGGGCGAAGGTGGCGGCGGGGGAGATCCCCGCTTACCGATGGGGGAAGAACTACCGCTACTTCCGGGACGAGGTCATCGCCTGGCTCCGCCAGCAGGCGGTGATGAGCGGGGCGACCGAGGTCGAGGAGGCCCAGCAGGCCTAGGTGGCTGCCGATTCCAGCGAACCTTGGGTCCCTGCGTGTCGCCACGACACGCGATCCGCTGAAGTTGAGGCGGAACACGAACCTAAGGTTCTCCGTACCCGTGGCGAGTACCAATCCGCTGAGGTTCGGCGGAGGTCAGACCAGACGGCGTAGCTGGCGGCGCATCACCTTGGCCGACGCCGTCCTCGGCAGCGTGTCGATGGGGATCACCCGGTCGATCTTGAACAGCGGGTTGAGATCGCGGCGGATGGCCGCCTGCATCGCTTGGCGCCATCTCGACGGATCGGGCGCGGTGCCTGGTGCGGGCACGGCGAAGATCACCAGCCGGCTGGGCCCGCCCCCCGGCGGGGGGACGGCGACGGCGGCGACCTCGGACACGCCGTCCACGGTGCCCGCCACCCGCTCCAACTCGGCCGAGCTGACCTTGATCCCGCCCAGGTTCATGGTGTCGTCCACCCGGCCCAACGCCCGGAAGTAGCCACCGGGGAGCCGCTCCATGTGGTCGCCGTGGCGGCGCAGTTGGACATCGGCCTCCGGCAGCCCGGCGTAGTACACCTCGTGGTGGTCCCGGTTGAGCAGATCGACCGACATCCCCATCGACGGGGGCACCAGGAACACCTCGCCCTCGTCGGCCGGGTCGCCGTGCTCGTCGAGGATGCGCAGGTCCCACCCCAGGGACGGGGTGGAGAAGGTGGCGGGGACGGCGTCGTGCAGCACGGTGCCGGTGATGTAGCCGCCGCCGATCTCGGTGCCGCCGCAGTACTCGATCACCGGCCGGCCCCCGGCGAGGCCCATCAGCCACCGCATGTCGTTCGGGTTGGACGCCTCCCCGGTGGAGCTGAACAGCCGCAGCCCGCTCCAGTCGAGCCCGTCCATCGCTCCGGTCGATCGCCACGCCGCCACCAGGCTGGGAACCACCCCGAGGACGGTGACCCCGGCGCCGACCACGAACTCGCCGAAGTCCCGTCCGGTGGGGGCGTCGTCGTGGAGCGCCATGGTGGCCCCGTTGACCAGCGAGGCGTAGATCAGCCACGGCCCCATCATCCACCCCAGGTTGGTGGGCCAGGCGACCACGTCATCGGGGTGGATGTCGTGGTGGAGGTGGCCGTCCATCGCCGCCTTGATCGGCGTGGTGTGCGACCAGGGGATCGCCTTGGGGTCGCCGGTGGTGCCCGACGAGAACAACACGTTGGTGACCCGGTCGGGGTCACCGATCACCGGGTCGAACGGGGTGGCGTCGCCGAGCAGGTCGCCCCATCCCAGGTCGCCTTCCCGCAGCTGCGTCCGGGCGCCGGTGCCGACCACCACCGCCCGCTCCGCACCCGCCGCCGTCACCTTGTCGTACATGGGGAGGTGCCGGCCCGCCCGCGCCATCCGGTCCTGGGTGATCACCAGCCGGGCGCCGCCGATGCGAAGCCGGGCGGCGATCTCGTCGGGGGCGAAGCTGTCGGCGACCGAGACCACGGCGCCGCCCCGGGCGACGATGGCGAGGTAGGCGACCACCGCCTCCAGGGTCATCGGCATGGCGATCGCCACCCGGTCGCCGATCCCGACCCCGCTCCGGCCCAGCCCGTTGCCGACTTCGTCGACCCGGGTGCGCAGCTCACCGTAGGTGATCCGGTGGACGGCGCCACCGCGGCGGTGGGCGACGGCAACGTGGCCGGGCGGGGCGGTGAAGCACGACTCGATGATGTTGAGCTCGGCTCCGGGGATCCAGCGGGGGCGCTCCACCCCGCCGGCCAGGTCGAGCACGGTGCGGTACGGGGTGCGGAGCACGATGCCCAGCCGCTCGATCACCGCACCCCAGAACTCGCCCGGCGCCTCCACCGACCAGCGGTGCAACGCCCCGTACCCGTCGAGACCGCGATCGGCCATCAGCGCGGTGAGGTTGGCGGCGTCGACCGTGGCCGGGTCGGGCCGCCACGCCGGCTCGGGCAGGTCGCGGTGCGATGCGGTCACGTCCCGGGAGGGTACCGGGCCGTCGTCGATGACCACACCCCGGGCGTGGCGGCGACGACAATGCCCGCCATGCCCGCCGCCGTCAGGACCAGACCAGCGTGGTGGGGAGGCCGCCGGCACATCGTCTTCACCCTTGTGGTGTTCATCGTGCTCGCCTCCCTCGACAACGCCGCCGCCGCTCTGATCCCGGCGATGGTGATCCCGGTGCGGGAGACCCTGGCGACCAGCTCGGCCGCCATCGGGCTGCTCACCGGCACCGTGATCCTCCTCTCGGCGGTCACCGCCGCGGTGTGGGCCTACTTCGGCGACCGGGGGAGCCGCAAGCGGCTGCTGCTGGCCGGGACCGCCATCTGGGCGACCGGGGCCGGGCTGTCGGCGACGGCGGAGACCTTCGGCCAGCTCTTCGCCTACCAGCTCATCGTGGCCGTCGGGCTGGGCAGCGTCGCCTCGATCGGGTTCTCGGTGGTCAGTGACTTCATCTCGCCCCGCCGGCGCGGGCTGGCGATGAGCCTGTGGGGCCTGTCCCAGGGGGTGGGCGGGCTGTTCGGGGGGCTGCTCGCCAGCCAGCTCGGTGCCGGCGACTTCAGGACGCCGATGGCGGTGATCGCCGCACTCGGGCTCGGGTTCGCCCTGCTCTACCTGGCCACGTTCGAGGCGCCCCGGGGTTGGAGCGAGCCCGAGCTGAGCCACCTCCACGACGACCATTCGCTCGACTACGGCTACACCATCGAGCCCGAGCAGGTCCCGGTGCTGGTGCGCCGCCCCACCAACGTCTGGCTCATCGCCCAGGGGCTGACGGCGCAGATGGCGTACGGGTCGCTGATCTGGGTGCCGCTGCTGTACCAGGAGAAGGTGCTCGCCGAGGGGTTCTCGATGGCTACCGCCACCAGGGTGGGCGGGCTGCTCGGCGCCATATTCCAGGTGGGGGCGCTGTTCTCGGTACTCACCGGCCACCTCGGCGACCGGCTCCAGGCGAGGCGGCTCGACGGCCGGGCGCTGATCAGCGCCATCGGGGTCATCGGCGCCATCCCCTTCTTCCTCGGGTTCCTGTTCATCCCGCTGAACGGGCTCGACGTCACCGACGGGGCGGGGACGCTCGCCCTCATCCCCGAGGTGGTGGCCGAGGTGTTCACCAACCCGTGGGTGGGGGGCGCCTTCCTCCTCGCCGTGCTCGCCCTGGCCTTCACCTCGGCCAACTCGCCCAACTGGTTCGCCCTGATCTCGGACGTCAACCTGCCCGAGCACCGAGGGACCGTGTTCGGGATGGGCAACCTGGCCAACGGGGTGGGCCGCTCGATCGGCAACGCACTCACCGGCGGGGTGGCCGGCTCGTTGGAGCGGGCCATGCCTCCACCGTTGAACTGGGCGGTGGGGCTCGCCCTCTTCCAGGTCTGGTTCATCCCCACCGGCTACTGCTACTGGAGGGCGGCGGGCACCTCGCCGGCGGACATCACCGAGGTGCGGGCCGTGCTGGCGGAGCGGGGGCTCCGGCTCGGCCCGGGGCCGCCGGTGTAGGAGACTGCCCGGATGGCCGTGCTGTCACGTCGACACGGGTTCCTGTTCATCCAGAACCCGCGCACCGGATCGACCGCGATCGGGGATGGCCTGCTCGTGCCCGAGCTGGGCGCCGAGGTGGTGGGGATCCCCGCCTCGCACCAGACGGCGGGCGACAAGCACGCCTCGGCGGCGGAGTTGGTGCAGCGGGGACTGCTCTCCGCCGACGAGATCGCCGGGCTGTACGTGTTCGGCGCCATCCGCAACCCGTACGACTCGCTGGTCTCGCTCTACGAGAAGATGCACGGCGGGTACGCCCCGCTGCTCGACGACCCCACCGCCTGGGTGCACCGGCAGCCGGCCTACCTGGCCAGCATGCGGGTCGCGGTCGGGGCCGAGTTCTCCGACTGGGTGATCTTCCACCTGACCAGACGACCCAAGTGGCAGCTGCCCAGGGCGACCTTCACCAGGGGACGATCCATCCCCGACCGCTACCTCGGGCTCGACCGGCTGCTCCGCTACGAGACGCTGCAGGGGGACTTCGACGCCGCCATGGACGATCTCGGGCTCCCCCGGCTCGAGATCCCCAGGGTCAACGTCACCGACCGCATCGCCGACTACCGCTCCCGCTACACCCCGACCGCCCGCTGGCTGGCCCGGCGCACCTACCGCCGCTACCAGGACGTCTTCGGCTACCGCTTCTGACCGGGACGCCACGGCCGCGAAACAAATCAAGGCCGGGGGTTTGCCGCCACCGTGCCGTCACCGCTACAACCCTCCTTGCTCGAACGACCACACCCGCCGGCGCCGTCCGAAAAGCCGCTTGACGTAGTTACACCTCTGTAACTACACTCGGATCCCCCGCAACATCTGGGGTGTCGTTCGCTTCCCTGGCACAAGATGTTGTGGTTGTGGACAATATTGAGGGATAAGTGGCGTTGGGTTCGACGGGACCGGACCGGGCGCCGTGGCTGGGAGGGACAGCACAATGACATCGGCGACCAAGACGACAGGCTTGACCATCGAGCGTCGGTTCACCGTCGCCGGCCAGGACCCGTACGACACCGTGGAGTGGACCAGGCGCACCAGCCGGATCAGCAATCCCGACGGCTCGGTGGTGTTCGAGATGGAGGGCGCCGAGATCCCATCCACCTGGTCGCAGGTCGCCGCCGACATCATGGTGTCGAAGTACTTCCGCAAGGCGGGCGTCCCCCAGTTCGACGAGGCGGGCGAGCCCATCGTCGACGAGGCGGGTGAGCCGGTCACCGGTCCGGAACGGTCCGCCCGCCAGGTCATCTCCCGGCTGGCCTCGACCTGGCGGTGGTGGGGCGAGACCCACGACTACTTCGCCACGCCCGCAGACGGCGACGCCTTCCAGGACGAGATCGCCTACATGCTGCTCCACCAGATGGCGGCGCCCAACTCGCCGCAGTGGTTCAACACCGGGCTCAACCACGCCTACGGGATCACCGGCCCCGCCCAGGGCTTCTGGTACGTCGATCCCGACACCGAGGAGCTGACCGTCTCCCCCGACTCGTACTCCCGGCCGGCCCCGCACGCCTGCTTCCCAGCAGGCACACGGATCACGACTCGAGGTGGTTTCCTCCCGATCGAGAAGATCGCACCGGGCGACGACGTGCTGACTCACCTGGGCCGCTACCGGACCGTCGTGAGCACGATGCAGCGCCAGGTGGATGAGGACCTGGTTGAGATCCGGATCCGGAAGCTGTCGGCTACGCCCCTCGTGGCGACTGCGAACCATCCAGTGTGGGCGATGCGCAATCAGGGCGACATGGCAGACACCACTCCCTCGTGGATCCCGGCCGGCGAGTTGAAACCCGGCGACTACGTCGTCGTCGGGGCTGACACGGATCCTGGGAACATCACGGCCCCGTCCGACCTCGCCGTGGGCCTCGGTGCCAACTACGTCGTCGATGACAACACGATTACGACGTGCAACAGTGGACATGCACCTTCGATGCGCCGTAGCCCGATCCTTCGCATCGACGGCCAGGTGGCGTATCGCATCTCCACCACGACCCGTGTTCCCTTCTACGGCACTGTTTACAACTTCCAAACCGACGAGGACGAGTCCTACGTCGCCGCCGGTGTGGTGGTCCACAACTGCTTTATCCAGGCGGTGGGCGACGACCTCGTCAACGAGGGTGGGATCATGGACCTGTGGGTGCGAGAGGCCCGGCTGTTCAAGTTCGGCTCGGGGACCGGCACCAACTTCTCGCACATCCGCGCCGAGGGCGAGAGCCTTTCCGGGGGCGGCAAGTCCTCCGGGCTGATGAGCTTCCTCAAGGTGGGAGACCGCGCCGCCGGCGCCATCAAGTCTGGTGGCACCACCCGACGCGCCGCCAAGATGGTCATCCTCGACATCGACCACCCCGACATCGAGACGTTCATCAATTGGAAGGCCAACGAGGAGGACAAGGTCAGGGCGCTGGTCGCCGCCGGCTACGACTCGGACTTCAACGGTGAGGCCTACGCCACCGTCTCGGGGCAGAACTCCAACAACTCGGTACGGCTGTCCAACGAGTTCGTCCGGGCGGTGCTCGACGATGCCGACTGGGACCTCACCGCCCGCACCGACGGCCGGGTGATGAAGACGGTGAAGGCCCGCCACCTGTGGCGGCAGATCGCCGAAGCGGCGTGGAAGTGCGCCGACCCCGGCGTCCAATATGACACCACGATCCAGGAGTGGCACACCTCCCCCGCCGGTGGCCGCATCCGCGCCACTAACCCATGCTCGGAGTACGTTTTTCTCGACAACACCGCCTGCAACCTGGCGTCGCTCAACCTGGTCGCCTTCGAGCGCCCCGACGGATCGTTCGATCTCGATGGCTACCGCCACGCCATCCGGCTGTGGACGATGGTGCTCGAGATCTCGGTGACTATGGCCCACTTCCCCTCGGCCGAGATCGCCCAGGGCAGCTACGACTACCGCACCCTCGGGCTCGGCTACGCCAACCTCGGGTCGCTGCTGATGCGGGCCGGCATCGCCTACGACTCGGACGAGAGCCGTGCCATCGCCGGGGCGCTGACCGCGGTGCTCACCGGCCACGCATATGCCACCTCGGCGGAGATGGCCGAGGTGCTGGGGCCGTTCCCCAAGTTCGCCGAGAACCGCGACGCCATGCTGCGGGTGATGCGCAACCACCGCCGCGCCGCACACGGGGCCGACCAGGAGGCGTTCGACGGGGTGTCGCATCACGTGGTCGGGATCGACCAGGCGCTGTGCCCGCCCGAGATGCTCGAGGAGGCCCACACCGCATGGGACCTGGCGGTGCTGCTCGGCGACGCCCACGGCTACCGCAACGCCCAGGCGACCGTGCTCGCCCCCACCGGAACCATCGGGCTGCTGATGGACTGCGACACTACCGGGGTCGAGCCCGACTTCGCCCTGGTCAAGTTCAAGAAGCTGGCGGGCGGCGGCTACTTCAAGATCGCCAACCAGTCGATCGCCCCGGCGCTGCGGCGTCTGGGGTACGACGAGCACCAGGTCGAGCAGATCATCGAATACGTGGTGGGGACGATGAGCCTGCACCGGGCGCCGCACGTCAACACGGCGACGCTCATCGCCAAGGGGCTCACCGCCGACGACATCGACAAGATCGAGGCGGTGCTCCCCGGGGTGTTCGAGCTCGGGTTCGCCTTCAACCAGTGGACGCTGGGCGAGGAGACGATGCGCCGGCTCGGGTTCACCTCCGACCAGTACAACGCCCCCTCGTTCAACATGCTCAAGGCGCTGGGGTTCTCCGACAGCGACATCCGGGAGGCCAACGACTACATCTGCGGCCGGCAGACCATCGAGGGCGCCCCCCATCTCCGTGACGACGACCTCCCGGTGTTCGACACCGCCAACAAGAACGGGCGGCTGGGGCAGCGGTTCATCCATTACAGCGGACACATCAAGATGATGGCGGCGGCCCAGCCCTTCATCTCGGGTGCCATCTCCAAGACCACCAACGTCCCCAACGAGGTCACCGTAGATGAACTCGAGGAGATCTACCGGTTGTCATGGGAGCTCGGGCTCAAGGCGATGGCGCTGTACCGGGACGGGTCCAAGGCGAGTCAGCCGCTGTCGGCCAAGTCCGACGAGGGCGTGTCCGACGAGGAGGAGGAAGGTCTCGAGGACGCCCTGGCCACCGAGCGGGAGCTGGTGACCACCGGGTACCCGACCATCCACGCCGGGATGTTCCGTCCCGGCAGCTCGCCATCCGAGGCGTACCGCGATCTGCCCCGACCCCGCTTCCTGCTCCCCGCCCGGCGTGGCGGCTACACCCAGGAGGCCAGGGTCGGTGGGCACAAGCTGTTCATGCGCACCGGCGAGTACGAGGACGGGACGCTGGGCGAGCTGTTCCTCGACCTGGCCAAGGAGGGGGCGACGCTGCGGGGGATCCTTTCCTGCTTCGCCATCGCGGTGAGCAAGGGGCTCCAGTACGGGGTCCCCCTCGAGGAGTTCGTCGACACCTTCACCTTCCAGACCTTCGAGCCGAGGGGCATGGTCGAGGGCCATCCCAACATCAAGATGGCCAACTCCATGGTCGACTACGTGTTCCGGGCGCTGGGGGTCGAGTACCTGGAGCGTGACGAGCTGGCCCAGGTGCCGCCCGACCGGAGTGCCGAGCTGCCCGAGCCTCCCAAGGGCATCGCCGTCGACGCCGGGGTCCAGCTCGGGCTGGAGGAGGCGGCGATGGAGAGCGACATCGACGCCCAGTTGGTAGCGGCCCGGTTCGTCGACGCCGACGACGGCCACGAGGATGGGTCGGTGACCGGGATCGTCGGGACGGCACCGGCAACGGGGCCGGCACCGGCGGCTGCACCGGTAGCGGGCCGTTTCGCCAGCTCGGCCGACGTGCAGACGGCGGCGATACAGCAGGTGCTCGCCGACAAGATGGGCGACGCCCCGCTGTGCGACACCTGCGGGCACATCACGGTCCGCAACGGCGGCTGCTACCGGTGCCTCAACTGCGGGGACTCCAAGGGCTGTAGCTGACCGGCTCCTCCGCGGACCAGCATCGCCCCCGCCCCGGCGGGGCCGATGTGCGCCCGGGGCACGTTTCCGCAGCTCGCCAGCCGGTGACGCCGCCGACGACTACGTGACCAAGCCGTTCTCGCCGCGGGAACTGGTGGCCCGGGTCAAGGCGATCCTGCGCCGATCCGAGACGGCCCCGGCGCCGCCGTCAATCGTGGCGGTAGGTGACCTCGAGGTCGACATCGACCGCCACGAGGCGCGGGTGGCCGGTGAGCCGGTAGAACTCGCCCCGCCGGCGACCTCGCCGTGCGGGAGCCGTACCGCGCCGGAGGGGAGGACGAGCTCGCCGGTCTGATCGGCGCCATCAACGAGATGGCGGCATCGTTGGAGAGATCCGAGGCTCGCCGTCTGGACCGCCTGGTCGCCGATCTCATCGACCTTGCCCGCATCCGGGTCCATGCCTTCGGCCTCGGGCACCGGCCCGTGGACCTCGGGGAGGTGGTCGCCGGGACCGCCGAAGGGCTCCGCCCCGATCTCAAAGAGGCCGGTCTGTCCCTGCTGGTCGAGACGCCGCCCGCCCCCGTGCTGGTGAGCGGGGATCCCGACCGGATCGCCCAGATCGCCGCCAACCTCATCGACAACGCCGGCAGGTACGCCGCCCGCGGGGTGCTGGTCCGGGTCGCCGCCGCCGGGCCGGTGGTCACCTTGGACGTCGCCGACGACGGCCCGGGAATGCCCCCGGGGGACCGCACCGCGGTGTTCGAGCGCACCTTCGTGGCGGGCCGCCCGGCGGCCCGGTCGTCGCCCGGATCGGGGTTGGGGCTGGCCATCGTCAGGGAGCTGGCGGCGGCGGCCATGGGCGCCGAGGTCTCGGTGACCGACGGCATCGACGGCGACGCCCGGTTGGTGGTCTCCTTCCCCATCCTCGACCCGAGGGCGTGATCCGACCCTGCGATCGTCGAGGACTACGGCGCCGGTTGGACCTCGTCGGTGTCGGTATCCGCGTCGAGGGCGACCCGAGTCTCGAACGTTGCCAGGCGGCGATCAGCGGACGAGCTGGTACACCGGGTTCGAGGACATCGAGGGCAACCGGAACTCGGCCACCTAGGTGAGTCGCTAGGAGATCGGGGTCATCCGGCGTCGGGACTCCTCCTCGTGGAGGGCCTCGAGCATGCCGGCCAGGATCCCGGCCAGGGACTGAACCTCGGCCCGGTCGAGCGGGTCGAAGAACACCCGGCGCACCGCCTCCACGTGACCGGGGGCGGCCTCGGCCAGCACCCGGAACCCCTCGTCGGTGAGGGCGGCCAGCCAGCCTCTGCGGTCGCTGGGGCAGGGCAGCCGCTCCACCCAACCCGCCTCCTCGAGCCGGCCAACGGCATGTGAGATCCGCGACGGCGACGAGGTGGTGATCTCCGCCAGTTCGGCCATGCGGAGCCGGCGGTCGGGCGCCTCGGAGAGCATGGCCAGCACCATGTAGTAGGTGTGGGGGATGTGGGATTCGTCCTGGAGCTGGCGGTCGAGGGCTCGGATCAGCCGTCCGTTCACCTCGAGGAAGCTCCGCCACACCCTGTCCTCCAGGGGGTCGAGCCATCGGGTCACGCTTCACCATCCTCGATGAAATATTTGAACGCTCAATGACATTACCACTATGATCGCCCCAGACAAGGAGTCGTGATGCCCATCCACCGCCTCAATCACGCCGTGCTGTTCGTCGGCGATGTCAACCGCAGCGTCGAGTTCTATCAGGACGTCCTCGGGTTCGCCCCGCTCACCGAGATGGCGGGCGTCACCGGGGCCGCCTTCCTCAGGGCACCGGGGTCGAACAACGACCACGACCTCGGCCTCTTCGAGGTCGCCGGGGCCACCCGATCCGAGGCCGGGCGCCGCACCGTCGGGCTGTACCACCTGGCCTGGGAGGTCGACACCCTGGCCGAGTTGGAGCGCATCGCCGGACGGCTCGGCGAACATGGCGCCATGGTCGGCTCCAGCGACCACGCCACCACCAAGGCCCTCTACGGCCGCGACCCCGACGGGATCGAGTTCGAGGTGTGTTGGCTGGTTCCCGCCCACCTGATCACCGAGGACATGCTCACCGCCAAGGCCCGCATCCTCCCCCTCGACCTGGGCCAGGAGAAGGCGCGCTTCGGGGCGGACACCCTGGGAGGGGTCGGCGTCTCGATCGCCGCGCTGGTCGGCTGAGCCCCGGCCACTGTGCCCTGGGCTGGCAAGCCTCGGATGCCGCTCGGCCCGGCGATGCACCTCCGCACCGGCTATACCCGGCGGGCCGGTCGCCGGGGTGTAGCCTCGGCGAGGGAGAGAGGTCGCCGAGGTGCAGCTCAAGGACCAGTACAGCGAAGCCCCCCACGAGCAGGCCGTAACCCTCGGGAGCGGAGTTCTTGCCACCGAGCTGATCGTCCACGGCGTCGGTGGCGCCCCGCCCACCGACCTCCTCGACGACTTCCACCCCACCAGGGTCTCCGGCGACCAGCACGCCGGGTTCTACCGGCCCCAGAGCGGACCCACCCGCGGCGACGCCGGGCTGTCCCCCGACGAGTTCCCCCGTGAGGCCTTCGCATGGGGCGGGCTCACCTCGGGCGATGCCGCCAGGGCGCTGTGGTTCCTGCTCCTGCCTTTCGCCTTGATGAACGTGGCGGGTTGGATGCTGCCCGCCATGTCTCGGATCCGGTGGGGTTTCGCCCGTGGTGTCGCCCGGTTGCTGGCGGCGCTGGGCACGGTGACGCTGGTCGCCATGAACGCCCAGCTCACGCTCGACCTGGTCGCCTACCAGTGCGGCTGGCTGAACGGGCAATGCCGGAACGACCGGTGGTTCCTCCGCTTCCTGTCGGGAGGGTTCTGGAGCGACTACCCGGGGAGGATCATGGCGCTGGCGGCGCTGCTGCCCCTCGCCGTGCTGTTCGGGGTGTGGGCGGCGGGGCTGATCAGCTTTCGCAACTTCGAGGAGTACCTGCCCGAGGGACCGAAGCGGCCCGCCGGTGAGGACGACGTCCAGATCGGGCTGGAGCACCCGTGGTTCTGGCGCGGCGCCGCCCCGGTGGAGCGGCTGCGCCGCCTCCACTTCCAGCTGGGGATCGCGGTGCTCGCCGTCCTCCTCGCCCTGTCGCTGGCCGAGCTCACCAACGCTGGTTGGGATTGGCGGGCACACGTGCTGGTGTGGGCCGGCTGCGCCGTCATCGTAGTCCTGCTGGGGGTGATCGGGTCGCCCCGGGTCGAGGTCAGCGGTGAGGTGGGGTGGCTGGACGACTCGTTCCGTCGTGGCGGCTGGATGGTGACCCTGACGCTGCTCGCCCTCGCCCTGGCCTACGGGATGGGGAGCGTCGGCCCGGTGGCCCGTAACCGCGGTTTACCCAGGCTGGAGGGATTCATCCCCGCCTCCACGCTGCTCAGCGCCACCCAGCTGGCTTTGGGGGTTCTCCTCGCCTTGCTGTTGTGGAAGACGGCGCGGCGCAGCTTCCTGCGGATGGGGCCGGTTGTGGTCCACGCCCTGGGTTGGTTCATGATGATCTCGTTGTGGGCGGGGATCGGGATCCGGCTGGCCGACTGGTTCGGCACCGGTCAGGCGGACACCTCGCGCTTCTGGCACCACGAGGGCTCGAGCTGTGTGGTGGGCAGCTTCTGCTATCCCATCTGGTTCGAGGATGCCGCGGTGGCGGTCACCCTCATCCTGTTCGCCACCCTCGTCCTCGGGGGCTTCGCCATGCTCCGCCCCACCCCCGCAGATGACGTGGGAGCGGTGCGGTCCGACTTTGCTCTCGACCCCGGGTACCGGGGCCGCCGGCTGCGCTCGGTGGCCAGGAAGCTCCGCCAACAGCGGCTGGTGGCCGGGGCCGACCCGTGGGCGGCGGGGGTGGTGCTCGCCGCCCTGGTCGCCTTCCTCTGGGTGGGGCTCATCCAGGACTCGGACAACTGGCGGTTCTTCCCGTGGCTGGTGACCCTGAGCGGTTGGGTGGTGGCCCTGGTCCCGGTGGCCACCGTGCTGGTGATCCGGGCCGGGCTCAACAATCCCAAGGCGCGGCGGGCCATCGGCGCCGTGTTCGACGTGCTCACCTTCTTCCCCCGCCGCATCCACCCGTTCGCACCCCCCTGTTACGGGGAGCGGGCCATCCCCCAGCTGCGGTGGCGTCTGGGGTGGCTGGCTCGGGACGGCGACCGGGAGATCGGCGTGCTGGCCAGGGCGCACAGCCAGGGCACCGCGGTCACCGCCGCCGCCCTGCTCCAAGGGGTCGAGCACCCGAAGCGGGTCTGGCTGCTCACCTGCGGGTCTCCCCTGGTGTCGCTCTACCAGCGGCATTTCCCCGGCTACTTCTCCAACGTCGTCGACCGGGTGGCGACCGCCATGCAGATCGACCCCGGCGAGCCCGACCCCCGCTGGCTCCACGCCTCGGCGAGGACGGACGTGCTGGGGAGACGTCTCAGCTGCGCCGATGGCGCCCCGCTCACCCAGGTGCGGGTGCTCGACCCGGAACAATGGCAGATGGTCAGGCCGGGCGAGCCACCACCACCGGCCCTTGGGCACTCGGCGTACCATCGCCATTCCGTGGTCGAGGAGTGGGTCGCCCACCTGCTGCGGGGGGCGGCCCGGCAGCCCTCGGATCCACCGCAGGACAAACCGCTCAGCCCCGCAGACTGCCCCTGACGGAGGCCACAGGGAATCGTCGTCGGTGCTCCGTATGCAAGCATGGTGCCGAGCGGCATGGTGCCGATTGGAAGGCAGGGACCGGATGCGACCGGAGGAGGTTCGAGCCGTCGGCAGGATCGCCGGCACGTTGCTCGGCGATGGTGTCGGGATGATCGGCGACATCCACCGGTCGATCGCCGACAGGGCGTTCGATGCGATCGGACCCGCCGGCGACGGGGTGCGCAGGGTCCACGACGGTGTCCGGCGCCTCACCTACGGCGTCGTCGGTGGGGCGCACCGCTGGGTGCCGACCCTGAGCACCGCCATCGGGGCGGCGGCGATGTCGCCCGAGGCGATGCCGTTGGCCTCCTCACGGCGGGGCAACACCACCCTCGGCGCCGTCAACGGGTTGTGGGGTGACCGGTTGGTCCCCGCCGACGTGCTCGGGATCGAGATGACGGTGCGCCAGGCCCGCGCCGACCTGCCCATCACCGACGCCGGCCTGGCCGGGGCGTTCCCGACCGCAACTCCACGAATCGTCGTGTTCGTCCACGGGCTGTGCGTGACCGAGGAGTCGTGGCAGCCCTCGGATCGCAAGCAGCTCAGCCACGGCACCGGCAGCTTCGGCGACCGCCTCGCCGCCACCGGGTTCACCCCGGTGTACATCCGCTACAACAGCGGGCTGCACGTCTCGGACAACGGTGCCCGCCTTTCGGCGCTGCTCGAGGAGCTGGTGGAGGCGTGGCCGGTTCCGGTCGACGAGCTGGTGCTCATCGGCCACTCGATGGGTGGTCTGGTCGGCCGCAGCGCCTGCCACCAGGGTGCCGTAGCCGGTGCCGGCTGGGTGGACCGTGTCCGCCACGTGTTCTGCCTGGCCACGCCGCATCTGGGGGCCCCACTGGAACGGGCGGTGAACATGCTGTCGTGGGGGCTGCAGCAGATCCCGGAGACGCGCCGTATCGCCGCCTTCCTCAACACCCGCAGCGTCGGCATCAAGGACCTCCGGTTCGGCTCGCTGCTCGAGGAGGACTGGCGCGATGTCGACCTCGACGAGCTCCTCAGCGGGAGCGCCGCTGAGGTCCCGTTCCTGCCCCACATCAACTACTCGTTCATCGGCGCCACCATCACCCGCGACCGGCGCCATCCGCTCGGTCGCCTGGCGGGCGATCTCATGGTGCACTACGGCAGCGCATCGGGCAGGAGACGGCGCCGGCAGCTCCCGTTCCACATCGACCGCGGCCACCACATCGGAGGGTTGAACCACTTCGAGCTGCTGACCCATCCGGACGTCTACGCCCAGCTGGAGCGCCGGCTCACCACGAGCGGCGGCGAATGACCCGGTGCGGCGCCTCTCAGTCGCGCAGCTTGGACAGGAGGCGCAGGATCTCGAGGTAGAGCCACACCAGGGTGATCATCAGCCCCAGGGCGGCGAACCAGTCGTAGGTGGCCGGCGCCCGGGAGGCGACCCCGCGTTCGATCAGCTCGAAGTCGAGCAGCAGATTGAAGGCGGCGAGCCCGACGATCGCCAGCGAGAAGAGGATGCCGACGGGGCCGGAGTCCCACACCCCCGGCATGGTCGACCCGAACATGCTCATCACCATCGCCACCAGGTAGAACAGGGCGACACCGAGGGTGGCGCCGATGACGATCGACCGCATCTTCTCGGTGACCCTGATGGTCCTGGTGGCGTACAGCACCAGCATCACCACCATGGTGGCCAGGGTGGCCAGCACCGCCTGGAGCACGATCCCCGCAAAGGCGAACTCGAAGACCCGGGAGATCGCCCCGAGCACGAAGCCCTCGACGGCGGCGTACAGCGGACCGACAAACCGGGCCAACTCGGGCTTGACCACGCCGAGGATGGCAAGCCCGATCCCCACCAGGACGGCGGCCAGGAGGAAGCTGGGAAGCGTCGGCGGGTCGGTGGCGGAGACCTGGTTCCACCCGACGAAGCCTCCGGCAAGCAGCACCAGCAGCATGATCCCGGTGGCACGGGAGACCCCGGCCACCGACATGGTGTCGGCGACGACGGGCGAGGTGACGGGGGGTAGCTGGCCCGCCATGGCGTCGACACCTGCGGTGGCGGCTTGGTTGCCGCCGAAACGGCGGTCAAGCACCGGATTGCTCATCGAGATCCCTTATCTGGTGGGATGCCATGGTACCGCCCGGAGGTCGCTGCATCGGATGCAACCCGGTCGAGCGCCCCGGCCAGCCGATCGGCCACCAGAGTGATCTCGTCCGTGGTGATCGCAAGCGGCGGGCCCAGCATCACCAGGTCGCCGTCGGTGCCGTCTGCGCAGCCGGTCGACGGGTAGACGAGGAGACCGAGATCGCGAGCCGCCGCCGTCACCGCGGCGGCGACCCCTGCCCGCACCGGGAACGGCGTCTTCCCCACCCGGTCGGCGACCAGCTCGATCGCCACCAGGAGCCCGATCCCCCTGATGTCGCCCACCAGGCGATGGTCCCCCAGGGTCTCGCCGAGCCGGGCGAGCAGGACCCGGCCCTGATCCGCCGACGCCTCGACCAGCCCCCGATCGGTGATGGCCCGGAGCACGGCGAGCCCCACCGCCGCTCCCACCGGGTGGTGCGACCAGGTGAGACCGTGGACGAAGCCGGTGGGTGCCACCGTGTCGTGGACCTCCCCCGAGGCGGCGCACAGCCCCAGCGGCCAGTACCCGGACGAGGCTCCCTTGGCCGTCACCAGGATGTCGGGGCGGAGGGCGAAGTGGTCGCACCCGAACCAGCGACCCGTCCGCCCGAACCCGGTCATCACCTCGTCGGCGATGAGCAGGATGCCGTGGCGGCGGCACAGCTCGGCAACCGCGTCCCAGTAGCCCGGCGGGGGCACGGTGGCGCCGCTGGCCGCCCCGCCGATCGGTTCGGCGATCAGCGCCGCCACCCGACCCGGCCCGACGCGCTCGACGACCCGTTCGATCTCGGCGGCGTGCCAGGCGGCGCAGCGCTCCGGGTGGCCGGGGTTCTCGCATCGGTACTCGGACACAGCGGGGATGCACTCGGTCGTGCCCAGCCACGGCTCGTACGGGTGGCGCAGGTTGGGGCGGTCGGACAGGTCCAGCGCCCTGATGGTGTTGCCGTGGTACGACCGGCGACGGGCGAGGAGCACGGTCCGGTCGGTCTCTCCCCGGGCAACGTGGTACGACCGGGCCAGCTTGACTGCGGTCTCCACCGCCTCCGACCCGCCCGAGACCGGGTAGACACGCGCCTCGTCCACGGGGAGGCGGGGGGCGAGGGCTGCGGCGTACGCCTCCACCGCGTCGGTGGTGAAGGCGGTGGCGTGCACGTAGGCGACCCTGGCCGCCTGGGCGGTCATGGCAGCGACGATCTCGGCGTCGCCGTGACCCACCCCTACCACGATGGCGCCGCCGGCGGCGTCGAGATAGCGGTTGCCTGCGTCGTCCTCGATCCACACCCCATCGCCCCGCACCGCCACCGGGTGCGGCTCGGGCCCGCGGTGGAAGACCGAGGTCACGTGATCGGACCCGACCGGAGCGGTCCTTCTGGCATCGATCAGCCCCCGACGACGGTTCTTGACTGCTCGCGCAGGTACTGGGCAAGGTAGTAGGGGCCGCCCCCCGCCTTGCCCCCGGTGCCCGACGCCTTCCATCCCCCGAACGGCTGGACGGCGGGCCAGGCGCCGGTGGTGGCGCCGATCCGCCGGTTGACGTACACCACCCCGGATTCGATCCGGTCGAGGAAGCGGTCGACCTCGGCCGGGTCTTCGCTGAAGAACCCCGCAGTCAGCCCGTACTCGGTGTCGTTGGCACGGTCGAGCCCCTCGTCGACCGAGTCGACCGGAGCCACCGCCACGAAGGGGATGAACAGCTCCCGTCGCCACAGCCACGACGAGGGGTCGGCGGAAACCACGGTGGGAGCGACGAAGTTGCCTCGTCCCAGATCGCCCTCGGTGAGGACGACGCCGCCGGTGTGGATCTCGCCGACCGCACCGGCCTCGGCGACCGCCTCCCGGTAGCGGGTGACGGCACCCCGGTCGATCACGGGGCCCAGGTAGGTGCCAGGGTCGAGCGGGTCCCCTATGGCGATCCGCTCGGTCCTCTCGATCAGCCTGGTCAGGAAGTCGTCGATGACGGGGCGCTCGACGTAGGCGCGGGACGCCGCCGAGCACTTCTGCCCACCGAACCCGAAGGCGGAGCGCATCACCCCCTCGGCGGCGGCGTCGAGGTCGGCGTTGCGGCTGACCACCACCGGGTTCTTGCCACCCATCTCGCAGATGGCCGGCTTGGGGAACCGGGTGGCGAAGGTGCGCTGGATGCCCATCCCCACCTCGGAGGAGCCGGTGAAGGTGATCCCGTCGACCCCGGGGTGGGTCACCAGGGCGGCGCCGGCCTCCGGCCCCGACCCGGTGACGATGTGGAAGGCGCCTGCGGGGATGCCGGCGTCGGCCAGCACCCGGGCCAGCTCCAGCCCGAGCAGGGCACCCTGGTTCGACGGTTTGAGGACGACGGTGTTGCCGGCAACGAGGGCGGCCCCCACCGGGCCGGCGGCAAGCGCCATCGGGAAGTTGAACGGGCTGATCACCACCCACACCCCGTACGGACGCATCACGTCAACGGTGGCCTCGTCGGGGAACAGGCGGTTCATGGGGACGGTGTAGCCGTCGTGCTCCTCCATCTGGCGGCAGTAGTACCGGATGAGGTCGGCGGACTCCTCGACGTCGCCGAGGGCCTCGAGCCGGTTCTTTCCCACCTCGATCCCCATCAGCGCCGCCAGCCGGTTGCGCCGCTCGCTGATCAGATCGGCGGCGGCATCGAGCAGGGCCACCCGCTCCTGCCAGGGGACGGCTGCCCAGCGCGGGGCGAAGCGATCCGCCGCCGCCACCGCATCGCCCACGTCGCCGGCGGTTGCCTGGGCGTACCGACCGACCAACACGTCCCGGTCGATCGGGGACCGCTCCTCGAACCAGCCCCCGCCGGTGCGGGCGGCGCCGTCGATGGTGAAGGTGTGATCTGCGCCCAGCTCGGTGCGCGCCTCCGCCATCCCGGCATCGAAACCGGCATGGAGCGCCTCGTTGTCGGCGGACATCGTGGCATATGTGACCCGGAACCTGCTGCCCGCCGTCATGGGCATCCTCCCCTCGCCAGCAGCGAACCTTAGGTTCTACGTACCCCTGACGATGACCAATCCGCTGAACTTCGAGACCGACGCGAGCCCCACACCGAACCTCAGGTTCCAGGGTGTCGCCACGACACGCGATCCGCTGATGTTGAACCTGAGGTTCCTGGGTGTCGCCACGACACGCGATCCGCTGATGTTGGGGCAAGCCGGCGAACCTAAGGTTCTGCGTACCCCTGGCGATGACCAATCCGCTGAAGTTCAGGGGAGGCGAGGGTATCCGGCCGAACCTAAGGTTCGGCGTACCCCTGGCGATGACCAATCCGCTGAAGTTCGGCGGGAGCCCGGCTTCAAGGGAAACCGGTGAGCGGCACGGAAGGCGGGTGGGGCGGCCATACTGGTGCCGAGGCGGTGACCCGAGCGAGGTCGATCACCAGGTGACCCCACGACAGAGGACCGATCAATCCAAGGCGGAGGCGCTGACCGCACGGCGCGCCGCCACCCGCCGAGCGATCCTCGACGCCGCCGAGTCGCTGCTCGCCGATTTCGGTTACGCGCAGGTCAGCCCCGCAGACGTCGCCGCCGCCATCGGGATGGGGCGCACCACGTTCTATGAGTACTTCACCGACATGGAGGATCTGCTAGCCGCCCTGGTCGAGCAGCGGCTCCCAGAGGTGACCGAGCTGATCCTCACCGCCATCCCCCGCCAGCTCAGCTGCCGGGCCCAGCTCTCCGAGCTGGCGCTGCGCACCATCGAGTTCTCGGTCACCGATCCCGTCTTCGGAATGCCGCTCCACCGCGGCCTCCCCACCCTGTCGGCGCCCACCCAGGCGCGGATCGGGGCCGCCCACCGCGCCCTGTCGGCCGAGTTTGGCCGTATCTACACCGCAGGCGTCGATGCCGGTGAGTTCCGGGGCATCCCGGGTCCCCTCGCCGCCGCCCTGGTGGGGGACACGATCCTCGCCGCCGCCAAGACCCTGATGACCATGCCCGACCCCAAGTCGCACCTCCACCAGGTGGGCGACGAGTGCCTCCGGTTCCTCTTCAACGGGCTTGGCCCCGTCACCGGGACGACTGGCGGATAGACCGGGGTGGTGCCAAGCTTCAGGGGCTCACAGGAACTCC
The DNA here is from genome assembly GCA_051002015.1 of Acidimicrobiia bacterium. Lineage (GTDB taxonomy): Bacteria > Actinomycetota > Acidimicrobiia > Spongiisociales > UBA5794 > JACDBE01. Next base: position 12,063 of record JBPCMS010000057.1, on the reverse strand, counting down.
GGTGCCAGATAAACACGACCTTCTCGACCTGCTGATCGACCTCGATCTCCCCGGCGATCTGGCGCGCCTCGACCGGGACCAGCTCGCCGAGCTGGCCGCCGCCATCCGCCGCTACCTGGTGACGGTGTTGTCGGAGACCGGCGGCCACCTGTCCCCCAACCTCGGCGTGGTCGAGTTGACCATGGCGCTGCACCGCGTGTTCCACAGCCCGGACGACGCCATCATCTGGGACGTCGGCCACCAGGCGTACGTCCACAAGATCCTCACCGGACGCGCCGCCCTGTTCCCCACTCTGCGCCAGGACGGCGGGCTCTCCGGATACCCGAGCCGGGCGGAGAGCCGGCACGACTGGGTCGAGAACAGCCACGCCTCCACCTCGCTCAGCTACGGCATGGGGATGGCCTCCGCCGGCAGGCCCGGTTACACCGTCGCCGTCATCGGCGACGGCGCCCTCACCGGGGGCATGGCCCACGAGGCCCTGAACCACATCGCCCATGCCCGACCCGATCGGCTGATCATCGTGCTCAACGACAACGGCCGGTCATACGCCCCGACGGTCGGCGGTCTCGCCCAGCACCTGGCCCGGCTCAGGCTCGATCCCCATTACGAATCGACCAAGCGGGCGATCGGGTCCCGGCTGCGGCGGCTCCCCCGGATCGGGGCGTTCGCCGACGAGACGGCGCACCGCATCAAGGAGAGCATCAAGCAGATGCTGTCCCCCTCGACCTTCTTCGACGTGCTCGAGCTCAAGTACGCAGGGCCCATCGACGGGCACGACCTCGAGCTGGTGGAGCGCACCCTGACCCAGGCCAGGGGCTTCGACGAGCCGGTGGTGATCCACGTCGTCACCGAGAAGGGCCGCGGCTACCAGCCCGCCATCGCCGACGAGCGCGACAAGCTCCACGGGGTGGGCAGCTTCGACGTGGAGACCGGTACGCCCACCCTGCGCCAGGTCCAATACACCGACGTGTTCGAGGCGGCGCTCGCCGAGGTTGCCAGGCGCCACCCCGAGGTGGTGGCGGTGACGGCGGCGATGGAGTCGTCGACGGGTCTGGGCGCTATGGCGGTCGAGTTCCCCGACCGGGTGTACGACGTCGGCATCTCCGAGCAGCACGCCGTCACCTTCGCCGCCGGGCTGGCGATGGCAGGGCTCCACCCGGTGGTGTGCATCTACTCGACCTTCCTCCAGCGCGCCTTCGACCAGGTCATGATGGATGTCGCCCTCCACGGCCTTCCGGTCACGTTCATGCTCGACCGGGCCGGGATCACCGGACCGGACGGGTCGTCGCACCACGGGGTGTTCGACCTCTCCTACCTGCGGATGATCCCGGGGATGGCGATCGCCGCCCCGGCCAACGAGGCGGAGCTGTGCGGTCTGTTGGAGACCGCGGTCAACCATCAGGGCCCGGTCGCCATCCGCTTCCCCAAGGGCGCCGTCACCATCACCCCGGACGTCCCGGTGCCGGCGGTTCCCTTCGGGGTGTGGGAGCAGCTGAGCCACGGCGAGGACGTCTGCCTGCTCGCCACCGGGCGCATGGTCGAGGCGGCTTCCAAGGCGGCGGGACGGCTCGCCGAGGCAGGCATCTCCTGCTCGGTGGTCAACGCCCGGTGGGTCAAGCCTCTGGACCCGAGGCTCGACCAGTGGGCCGCCCACCATCGGCTGGTGGTCACCATCGAGGACAACGTGGTCTCCGGCGGGTTCGGCGCCGCCGTGCTCGAGGACCTATCGGCGACGGGGATGGCGGGCAGGGTGCGGCTGATGGGCGTTCCCGACCGGTTCATCCGGTTCGGAAAGCCCGGCACGATCCTCGCCGAACTGGGTCTGGACGCCGACGGGATCGCCGCCGCCGTCCAGGAGCTGGTCGCCGGCTGACGTCTCAGCCGATACCGTCGACCACCCGCGGGACGCTGTACTGGTTGTCGACCACGGCCGTCCCCGGAGGCACCCCGAGCCCGGCGTGTCCGTCCACCCACACCGTCGTCTCCCGCACCAGGTGGGCCCGCCGATCGAACGCCAAGGCGAACAGGGTGGAGCCGCCGGGCTCGGCATGGTACCGGAGGGTTGCCGTCACCCTGTCGCCGTCGTCAGCCACCTCGATGCCGTCGATGTCGTCGAGTACCCGGAAGACCGCGGCGCGCAGGGCGGAGTCGATGCGGGGATCGCGCAGCAGGCTGCCGGCGAGCGCCATGAGACGAAGCTCCTCGGGTGCGGTGTCCGGCTCGTTGGAGACGAACGCCTCCATGGCCTGGCGGAGGGCATCGGGCGATGTCGGCCATGCCCGGGCGTCGAGATCGGACGGGATCCGCGCGGTGTCGGTCGATCCGGTGGTCCCCTCCGGTTCGGCGGCGGCGAGTGGGCTGGCCAGATAGGCGGCTTCCGCCAGCGGATCGAAGAACACGGCGGCCCCGACGATCACCTCCTGCCGGATCCGGTCCTCCGTCTCCCAGGTTCGGATCCGGGTCGTTCGCAGGTAGGCCACGTCGCCGCCGCCCTCCAACCCGAGGTCGGCCCGCGCCAGGGAAGCGAGGCTCACCTGATCGGTCACCAGGTACACGTACCGGCCTTCGGTGCCCACGGTCGGAGCCACGGTCTCGGCGACCTCGGCGAGCCCGGCCAGGGCACTGACCTCCCCGGGTACCAGCACCGATACCATCAGGAGGACCGCCAAGGCGACCCCGACGACGACGGCCCTGCGCCAGCGAGGACCGGATCGTCGTCGAGCGGAGTCGGCACCGGGCTCGGCTCGCATCGCCGCCTGCAGCCGATTCCGGCCGGCGTGGGTCACCGCAGGGGACGGAGCCGGGTCACCGGTCGCCTGACGAAGCAACGCCTCGATCACCGGACGGTCGTCAGACACCTTCGCTCCCCGATCAAAGAGTCCCCCCATCCCTCGTTTGCCGATGGCCGGGCATGAGTTCGCGCATTTTCGGGCCGGCCGTGGCGATGCGGGACCGCACCGTCCCCAAACCTGGCGGGCGAGCCGCCATCACCGTGTCGCCACGGTGAGACGGACCAGGGGCGAGGTGGCCCGCGCCGATCAAGGAGTCCCCCCATCGCCTGGCGGCCCGTGGCCGGGCATGAGCCGGCGCATCCTCGTGCGGGCCCTGGCGATGCGGGACCGCACCGTCCCGATCGGGATCCCCAGGGCGGAGGCGATCTCCTCGTAGCTCAGCTCTCCCAGGACCATGAGGAGGAACGTCTCCCGATCGGTGGCGCTCAGGGCGGCGAGGGCGCGATTGAGCTCGGGGACCAGGATGGCGGCGTTGGAGCGTTCCTCTGCCTCGGCGATGTCGGCCGAGCCCGGCGGTGGCTCGAAGGCACGGACGTAAGCCCGAGCCCGGCGCCGCTGCCCCCGCAGGTGGTCGCGCACGATGTTGGCGGCGAAACCGTACAGCCATGGCCGAGCGGATGGGGCCGCGCGGTCGAAGCGCCCCCGTAGCAAGAAGGCGCGCACGAACACCTCGGCAGCCAGGTCCTCTGCGGCCTCTCCGCCGATTCGTCTCGCCACGTACCGGTAGATCTGTTCGAAGTACCGCTCGTAGATCGCGCCGAACTGCTGTGCGTCCAACAGCGACGCCGCGATCACCTCGCCGTCGGTGCGCCGATCCACTGACCAGCGACGCTACTGCGCCCAGCCCGGAGCCAGGATCACGAGGCGTGGTACGACACCGACTCGGTCATGTCCGAGAACCAGCTCAGGCTGTCGAGGTCGCCGACGCCGTAGGTGGTGTATGTCATGCCAAGCCGGTTCTGGTAGTCGTAGTGCTTCAGCCGGCCGCACCCGTTGTACGTCGACGAGATACGGTTCTTCCAGGTGGCGGAGGCGTTCCAGTACCCGCCGGTGCAGCCGCTGCCGACGATGGCGATCGAGCTCCCCGTCCCGGACGATCCGTCGTAGTGGATCCCCAGTGTCAAGCTCGCCGCCAGGGGCACGATGGCGCCGGGTAATGCGGTGTTGACACCGATCCCGGGAGTCGTCGAGGCGGCCAGGTCGGCGATGGCCTCTTCGGTGGCCGCCGCCGCATCTGCCGGCGAGGCGAAGCATTCCGGCTCGGTGACGACGAGCTGGCCGTCTGCCGTCTCGCCTGTTGCCACCGCCACGCAATGGACTTCGGCCTCCCGCTCCGCCTGCTGGGCAGAAGCGGGGACGGTCACCACCAGGGCGGCCAACACGGCCAGGACCGCCATCAGGACCCTTCGGTGTCCGACCGGTTCTTGTTGGGTTTGCATCACGTCTCCCATTTGTCTCGGTGGCGGTTTGCCCCCCGCCTCGTTCCCTTCTCGCCGAGCGGTCCCCGGGAGGTTTCCCGAGGAATCCGCGAACTCACCCGGGGTGATCGGCAAACAACAGGGTGAAACGCCGTGGGCACCCCTTTCCCCCTTGCCCCGGCGCAGAGCGGGGGTGGGCCGGGGCACTCCAACGGCCCTGATAGGATCCCTGGCCGCCCTCGCTCACCGGTCTGTGCCCCCCAGCCCATGGGGGGCACAGACACGTGGTGGGTGCCGCCCTGGGGATCACGACGCCAGATCCCTGGCGATGGCGGCGATGCGGGCGAGATCGAACGGATGGGTGAGCTTGAGGTTGCGCTCGTCGCCGGGCACCACAGCAACTACGGCCCCGGTCCGCGCCACGGTCTGTGCGGTGTCGACATCGTCGGCGGCGGTGCGATGGCCAAATGCCTCGATCACGACTGCGGTCCTGAACACCTGCGGGGTCTGCACCTGCACCGGTACCGTCGCCATGGGACGGGCGCGGTCCCCTTCCATGCGGTAGAGGGTCTCGGTGGCGGGGAGTACCGGCACCGCCCCGCCGGCGCCGGCGGCGGCTACCAAGGCGGCGATGAGGTCCAGGGTGACAAAGGGACGGGCGGCGTCGTGGAAGGCGATCAACTCTGTGGCACCGGCGGCGAGCACCGCCTCGAGCCCTGCCCGTTCGCTCAGGTGTCTGGTGGGGCCGCCGGGAACCAAGGTGACCGGTTTGGCTGCCGGACGGCGGGCCACGATGGCGGCGACCGGGGACGGGACGGGGGCGACCACCACGATCCGTTCGACCAGCGGGGAGCGCTCGAAGGTGTCGAGGGAGATCTCGATGACCGGCCGGCCAGCCGCCTCGACCACCAGCTTGTCGCCCCCGAACCGGGCACTCCTGCCGGCGGCGAGCACGACCACAGACACGGGCGCCGTCGTCTCTTCGCTCACGATGAGCTGCGAGGATAGATTCCAGGGACCATGAGACCCGAATCGGAGCCGGGGGACGACTTGGCGCTCACCGTGGTCGCCATCGGTGACGAGGCGCAGCCTGTCCTGCCGACCGGTTCGTACCTGGCCGATCGGCTGGCGTCGGTGCGCACCCCGCTCGTGCTGCTCACCGGGGTCACGCCCCCGGGCGAGGACGAGGTGGTGGCCATGTTCGGGCTGTTCCAACCGGGGGGGACGGTCGCCCTCGCCCTACCCGTCACCGACGCCCTCAAGACGGTCGAGGACGACAGGATCACCGGGACCGTCGACCGCAGCAGCGTGGTGGCGCTCCGGCTACCGGTGCTGGCCGCCACCGCCTCCGTGCTCGATATCGCCGAGACGGCGGGCGGGTCCCGGATCGACCTCGTGGCCGCTCTCGCCGCCATCGGACCGGTGAACGCCTTCGTCCGGACCGAAGGAACCGAGGCCGCCGCCGTCTAGCCTGACGGCGCCACGGCCCACACGAGCGGGCAGGGCGTGGCCCCGTCGTCCAGCGGCCCAGGACGCCGGCCTTTCAAGCCGGTAACGCGGGTTCGAATCCCGTCGGGGCTACCACTCATCGCATCGCCAGGGGGCGGATCCGTCTGGAGAGCGTCACCTGCACACCTTGTAGGCTCGGTGGTGGCGGTCGAGGAGACGCCGAGCGATGATCATCGACGGGTTCACCCATCAGCTACCGGACACCGATCCGGAGGAGACCACCGAGTGGCTCGACTCGCTCGACACCGTGATCTCCGCCGAGGGGAACGCCCGTGCCCAGTACCTCATGGCCAAGCTCATCGAGCGGGCCAGGGCCCGCAACGTCGGCGTCCCCGCCTCGGTGTCGACGCCGTACATCAACACCATCCCCGCCTCGGACGAGGCCTGGTTCCCGGGGGACGAGTACCTGGAGAGCCGCATCAGGCGGTTCATCCGCTGGAACGCGGCGATCATGGTGATCAAGGCGAACAAGGCGGCGGACGGCATCGGCGGCCACCTGTCGACGTTCGCCTCGTCCGCGATGCTGTACGAGGTCGGGTTCAACCACTTCTTCCGGGGCAAGGAGGACGGGATCCCGGGCGACCACGTCTACTTCCAGGGGCACGCCGCCCCCGGCATCTACGCCCGGTCGTTCCTCGAGCACCGTCTCGACGAGGCCGATCTCGACCGGTTCCGCCGTGAGATCGGTGGTGGGCTCTCCTCGTACCCGCACCCTCGGCTCATGCCCGACTTCTGGGAGTTTCCGACGGTGTCGATGGGCCTCGGCCCCATCAACTCGCTGTACCACGCCCGCTTCCTCAAGTACCTGAACCACCGGCGCCTCGACGACACCAGCCAGTCGCGGGTGTGGTGCTTCGTCGGCGATGGCGAGGTGGACGAGCCCGAGACCCTCGGGTCGATCTCGCTGGCCGGCCGGGAGAAGCTCGACAACCTCACCTGGGTGATCAACTGCAACCTGCAGCGCCTCGACGGCCCGGTGCGGGGCAACGGGAAGATCATCCAGGAGCTGGAGGCGGTGTTCCGCGGTGCCGGCTGGAACGTGATCAAGGTCATCTGGGGCAGCAACTGGGATCCGCTGCTGGCCCGCGACGTCGACGGGGTGCTGGTGGAGAAGATGAACACCACCGTCGACGGCGAGTACCAGCGGTTCAAGGCCGAGAGTGGCGCCTTCGTCAGGGAGAACTTCTTCGGGCCCGATCCGCGGTTGCGCAAGCTGGTCGAGCGAATGAGCGATGACGAGATCTGGGCGCTGCGCCGGGGCGGGCTCGACTACCGCAAGGTGTACGCCGCGTACAGCGCCGCCACCGAGGCGGCCGGTCTGCCGACGGTCATCCTGGCCAAGACGATCAAGGGCTGGCAGCTTGGCCCCGGCATCCAAGGTGGCAACGCAACCCATCAGGTGAAGAAGCTCACCGTCGACCAGCTCAAGGGACTGCGTGACCAGCTGCAACTGACCGACGAGATTCCGGACGAGGTGCTCGATGCCGGCGAGATCCCCTACTGCCGGCCGGCACCAGACTCCCCCGAGGTCGCCTACCTGACGCAGCGGCGCAAGGCATTGGACGGCCCGGTCCCGGCCAGAGTGATCATCAACCGGCGTCCGCTCGCTCCCGTGCCGGAACAGGCGTTCACCGAGTTCGCCGCCGGATCCGGCAACAACGAGGTGTCGACCACCGGCGCCTTCACCAGATTGCTGCGCAACCTGACCAGGAGCCCCGAGTACGGCCCGCGGGTGGTTCCGATCATCCCCGACGAGGGGCGCACCTTCGGGATGGACGCCCTGTTCAAGGAACTGAAGATCTACGCCCCCCAGGGCCAGCTCTACGAGCCGGTCGACCACCACCTGCTGCTGTCGTACGCCGAGAGCAAGGATGGCCAGATCCTCGAGGAGGGCATCACCGAGGCGGGGGCGATGGCGAGTTGGATCGCCGCCGCCACCAACTACGCCACCAGGGGCATGCCCATGGTCCCCTTCTTCTCGTTCTACTCGATGTTCGGGTTCCAGAGGGTCGGCGACCTGATCTGGTCGGCGGCCGACTCCAGGGCCAGGGGCTTCCTGCTCGGAGCCACCGCCGGCCGCACCACGCTGCTCGGCGAGGGGCTGCAGCACCAGGACGGGCACAGCCACCTGCTGGCCTCGACGGTGCCGGTGTGCCAGGCGTACGACCCCGCCTTCGCCTACGAGATGGCGACGATCGTCCGCCACGGTCTGCAGCGCATGTACGTCGACAACGAGGACATCTTCTACTACCTGACCCTGTACAACGAGAACTATCGGATGCCGCCCAAGCCGGACGGCGTCGACCAGGGCGTGCTCGAGGGGATGTACCGCTGGGCGGATGCCCCCGATGGCATGCCGCACCCCGCCACCATCGTGTTCTCGGGCCCTGCCCACGCCGCCGCCCGCCATGCCCAGGAGGCGTTGGCGGAGCACTACGGGGTCGGGGCCTCCCTGTACAGCGCAACCTCGTACAAGCGGCTGCGGGAGGAGGCGCTCGAGGCGGAGCGGTGGAACCGACTGCACCCCGACGCCGAGCCCCTCGTCCCGTACGTCACCACCCTGCTCGACGACAGCGCCGGTCCGATCATCGCCGTCTCCGACAACATGAAGGCGGTGCCCGATCAGATTGCCCGATGGGTCCCCCGCCGCTTCCGGCCTCTTGGCACCGACGGGTTCGGACGCAGCGACACCAGGGAGGCTTTGCGGCGCTTCTTCGAGGTCGACACCGGCCACACCGTGGTGGCCACGTTGTCGGCCCTGGTCGAGGACGGCGCCATCGAGGCCCCCTTGGTAGGCAACGCCATCGACCGCTACGAGATCGATCCCGACCTACCCGACCCCAGGACCTCCTGGCCGAAACCCTCAACCTGACCCTTCCCACTCCTTTCCCCTCCCATCGGGAGGGTGCCGAGGCTCGGCGAGGCGGGGTGGGATACCGAGACCCGCGGAGTTCCTTTCCCCTCCCATTGGGAGGGGTGCCCGGAGAAGCCGGGCGGGGTGGGATACCCAGACCCGCGCAGTTCCTTTCCCCTCCCATTGGAAGGGGTGCCCGGAGAAGCCGGGCGGGGTGGGATACGAAGGCCCGCGGCCCGGTCTGGCTGCCTGCCTTCCCCCGCGCCGGTTGCCTTGCTCGCCTTCGGCGTCTCGGTCGGCCACCCTCCCCCGCGCAGGGAGGGGAAACAGACTCGCCTAGCCAGTGGGCTACGGGAGCCTGACGGAGTCGGTGGCGAACAACTCACCCAGGCACGACGGGTCGGGCTCGGCCACCCATTCGATATCTCGGTCAATCGGGACGGTGTCCTCGTCGTCCTCGAGGGAACTGCCGCCCAGGATGATCATATCTCCCGCTCGGATGACGATGGGGTCCGAGTCCGGGTGGGCGTATGTGATCGTCTCGGTCTCCGCATCCCAGGTGACCTCGTCGGCCTTCCACGCCGGTACCGCCTCCGACCCGTTCTCGTTGACGAGGCTGACGCACCTGGCTGCGATCACCACCCGGCCCGGTCCCCACATCGCCCTATCGCCACCCGGAGCCGGGGCACGGACGGCGAGCGGCCCGAACGAGTCCGTCCGGGTGGTGGTGGTCGCGGCGGCCGGGGGCTCCGACGGCGCCGAGCGCAGCAGAGCGGCCCCTCCCACGACGAGGGCCACACCGATCAATGCGCCGCCAAATGCCATCGCTGGCTTCTTCCACATCGCCGTTGCCTCCTTGGTGATCGACCGGGGCGCGGCCTGACCGGCGGCGGCGCGGATCGCGGCCGAGGCGTTCCGCAGACGATCGTCGAGCTGGTTCATGTCATCTCCTCGTACCTGACGCCGAGCCGCCCGCTCAGTCGGGTGCGGGCCCGGTGCAGATGGGTCTTGATCGTGCCGGGGCTGCACCCGAGTACCTCGCCGATCTCCTCCAACGAAAGCTCCTCCACGTAGTGGAGGGCTATCGCCTGGGCCTGGCGCCTGGGGAGCTCCCGCACCGCCGCCCACACCTCGGCATCCTCCGGCTCGAGGTCGGGGACGGTGGTGTTGGCCTCCCCTGAGGCCAAACGCAGCACCGCCCGCCATTCGACCGTGCGTCTGCGGTGGAAGGAGGTCGCCCGATTGATCAGCACCCGACGAACCCAGGCCGTGGGTTTGTCATAGGTGCCGATCCTGTCCCAATGCCGGTGGGCGGCGAGCAGCGTCTCCTGGGCCATGTCCTCGGCGACGGCGCCGTTGCCGGTGAGGGCATAGGCGAGGGCCACCGCACGAGGGAACTCGTCGCGATAGAACGCATCGAACCGCTCGATGCGCGGCAGGTCCCGGGGAGTACTCACGGTGCTCCTGGCTCGGTACTCGGTCGTCGCCCACGGACATGACACGCAGCAGACGCCCGCGGGGTGTACATCATCCCGCAGTTTGACGACCGGACCACATCGGACCGGGTGTCGCCGTTCTAATGTTCACCCCGCCGTGACGAACCCACCGACCAGAACCGCCCGAAACTCCACACTGGGATGGGGCGTCGCGTTGGTCGCCCTCGCCGCCGCCCTGTGGGGAATGGACGGGCTGTTCCGGCGGGGGCTCGCCCTCGAGCTCCCTCCGGCCACGATCGTGTTCTGGGAGCACCTGATCCTGGTGGCGATCACCTTCCCGGCGCTGCGCCGGGGCTGGGAGCTGGCGCGACGGCGTCTCAACGCCAAGGAATGGGGGGCGATGGTGTTGATCGGTGCCGGGGCCTCGGCCACCGCCACCGCCCTGTTCACCGCCGCCTTCCGTTACGGCGACCCCACCACCCCGCTGCTTCTGCAAAAGCTCCAGCCGGTGCTGGCGATCATCGCCGCCTGGTTGCTGCTCGGGGAGCGCCTCCGCCCCAGGTTCGGCTTCTTCCTGGCGGCGTCGTTGGGCAGCGCCTGGCTGATCACCTTCGCCGACCCGACCGACGTATCGGCGAACCGGGTCACCGCCGGGCTGCTCGCCGCAGGCGCCGCCGCCCTGTGGGGGATGGGGACGGTGCTCGGACGCCATCTCACCGCTCGGCTCCCCACCAACGAGCTGACCGCCCTGAGGTTCGGCATCGGGCTCCCCGCGGCGGCGGTCCTCGCCATCCTCGACCAGGGGGTGTCGAGTCTGGGTATCGCCGCCGGCGACTTCCCGACGCTGTTGCTGCTCGCCCTGGTGCCCGGGCTGCTGGCCCTGACCATCTACTACCGGGGGCTGCGCAGCACCCCGGCATCCCTGGCGACGCTGGCCGAGCTCGCCTTCCCGCTGTCGGCGGTGACGATCAACTACATCGCCTTCGGGACCACCCTGACCGCCACCCAATGGGTCGGGGTGATCGGGCTGTCCGCGGTGCTCATCGTGATGAGCGCCACTGTGCGATCGGGTGGCGCCAAGGCGGCTGGAGTCGATGCCCCGACGCCGGGTGTTCTCGACCCGACCCGGTGAACGCCTCCGGGTCCGGTCGCGCCGAAGGCCGGTCTGTTTCCCCTCCCCCTGCGGGGGTGGCTGTGACCAATCGCCGCAGGCGGACAAGGCAGCCGGGGCGGGGCAAGGCAGCCGGATAACGGCAGGCTATCGACCGCGCCCCGGGCCTCGGTCTCCCACCCCGCTCGGCTTCGCTGGGCACCCCTCCCAATCGGAGGGGAAAGGATGGGAGGCGGAAGCTAGTCGGCGGTCACCAGGCTGAACCGCCTCCGCCTTCTCCCTTGACTCCCCTGTCGGGGCTGAGGCGGAAGACGGGGTGGTCATCGGGATCGGGATACTGGGCCCAGTGCTCCTCCACAGCCTTGCCCGCCTTCGCCCGGTAGGCGGCGATCACCGGCGCCCGCTCCCCAACGGGGATCTCGACCGCGGTCATCGGCAGCCGGCGGTCCTTGTTGAGCAGCGATGCCTTGCCCGAGGCACGCAGGATGATCACCCACGGCGCTTCGCCGCTGTTCGCCACTACATAGCGCTCGCCCTCGAGCTCGACGGGGATGATCGGGATCGGTTCGGTGCCTGCTTTGGCTCCCGCCACATCGAGCCGAATCGATCCCGCCCTTGACCCTTGCGATCTCCCAGTGAGCTTGCGGAACAGACGACCGGGAATGGATGCGATGTTGACCATGCCCAAGATGATGCCACGTCGGCCACCCGGCGCGCGCCGCCCGCCGAGTACCCTCCGGCGCGGTGGCAGGCAACCGATGGCGAGGTGAGGTCCGCATGGCTCAGATCCGCTGGTTCGACGAGATCAGCATGGCCGACCTCCCCCAGGTCGGGGGCAAGAACGCCTCCTTGGGCGAGATGATCAACGGCCTGACCTCGGCAGGGATCACCGTCCCCGGGGGCTTCGCCACCACGGCCGACGCCTTCCGCAGCCATCTCAGCG
>JBPCMS010000056.1:0-30414 GCA_051002015.1 Acidimicrobiia bacterium | reverse complement strand
CCGCCCTGCCCCATCTCGAGTACGTGATGATCGCCAACGGCGCCCACTCCATCCATCGCAACGAGTACCAGGCGTTCTGGGACGTGCTCTCCGGCTGGCTCGACCGGGTCAGGACCGGCTGATCCATTGGTCGACGGGGGCTAACTCGTCGGTGAGGGTGGGGGAGTCGCCGATCCATTCGGCGGCGGCGGCGCCGGTGAGGGCGATCTCGCTTCCGGCCCTGTCGGCGATCGCCCGCTCCAGCTCGGCGGTGTTGAACGGCCGCCACCCGGCGGCGAGAACCACGTTGCCACCCCTGACGCCGTCGATGTAGGCGGGCGGGGCCATCACCAGCACCTCGGGGAACACCGCGGCCAGGGTGGCCGCCTCCGCCCGGGCGAACCGGAAGGGCGGATGGTCGATCAGGTTCATCACGTACAGACCGTCGTCGGTGAGCCTGGCGGCGATCTCGGTGACGAACTCCTCGGTGGTGAGATGCCACGGGACAGACAGCCCGCCGAAGGCGTCGCCCACCACCAGCTCGAAGTGGTTGTCGGGTGTGGGGAGGATGTTGAGCCTGGCGTCGCCGAGGGTGATGACGTCGATGTCGCCCGGGTCGAGCCCGAGCTCGTCCTCGGCGATGTCGACCAGGCTGGCGTCGAGCTCGAGCACGGTGTTGGTGCTCCCGGGGCGCTCGGCGGTCAGCCACCGGGGGAGGGTGAACCCGCCCCCGCCGATGTAGAGGGCGTCGAGCGGACCTTCCGGGCTGTGGGTGAGCACCGTGTCCGCCATCAGCCGGGCGTACCGGAAGTCGAGGTAGGACGGGTCGTTGAGGTCTACGTAGGAGTGGCGCAGGGTGTCGAGCCACAGCAGCCGCCCGCTCTCCCGTGACTCGTCGACGGTGACCTTGGCGCAGAAGTAGGCCGTCTCGAACTGGCAGGGTCCGCTCACCACGGCGAGCATGGCCGATCCGATCAGGGTCAGCGCCACCACCCCGGCCAGACGGGGAGGGCCGAGCCGCCCGGCTCGCACCGCCATGATCGCCCCCACGATCACCAGGGCGACGCCGACGCCGAGGACGATGGGCCGGCTGGGGAGGGCGGCCACCAGCACGAACCCGGTGACGAAGGTGCCGAAGATGGCGCCTGCGGTCGCCACCGCGGAGAGCCCGCCCACCACGGCCCCGGTCTCGGCGAGGTCGTCGAGGGTGACCTTGGCCACGATCGGGGTCACGGTGCTGAGGACCAGGGCCGGGGCGAAGAAACCAACCGCGGCCAGGGTGACGATCTCGATCGGCCCGCCCCCGGTGAGAGCGGGGCCGATGACGGCCACGATGGTGGGGGCGACCAGGACCAGGATCCCGCCGATGATCAGCGCTGGGCCCAGTAGCCGCTGGGGCGGGTGGCGGTCGGCCAGCCGTCCGCCCACCCACGCCCCCAGCGAGATCCCGGCGAGCACGGTCCCGATGATGCCGGTGAAGGTCTCCAGGGTCACCCCGACGTAGGGGGCGAGCAGGCGGCCGGCCAGGATCTCCATCACCAGCACCGCGGCGGACGTGAAGAACACCAGCGACCTGGCGGCGAGGGGGGACATCGCCGGGCAGTATGGCAGTGCCCCGGGCGCAAACCCGTGAGTCCACCTCGACCCCACACACCGCCGGCCGCCATCCGGGGGTACCGGGCCCGCCCTCTCCTACAATCCGGTGCGCTATGGGCGTTTAGCTCAGATGGAAGAGCGCTTCCCTTACAAGGAAGAGGTCGGCGGTTCGAGCCCGTCAACGCCCACCCTCCGAAACCCTTATACCGCAAGGGCTTCGGGTTTCGCATGGGGAAGCCCGATGGCGCCTGGTCCGCGCCTGGTCCGCGCGCCATCGACGGAGGACCTCTCTATGCCGGTCCACAACCGCCGTCGGCAAGACGCTGGACACTGGTGAAGGAGGCTCATCTCGGCATGCTCGACAGGATGGACAACTTTGAGCGAGTAACACCGCTCAGCAGGGTGAGGCGCTCAAAGTTCCGCCCCGAGAGTCGGACCCACCCAAACTTTGAGCGAGTGACACCGCTCAGCAGGGTGAGGCGCTCAAAGTTCGGCCTCGAGAGGCCGAGCCACCCAAACCTTGAGCGAATAGCACCGGAGGGGGCCACGTATGGCATGCTGTCGTTGATGAGTGCGTTCGTGATCGTGCACGGCGGGTTCGGGGGAGGTTGGGAGTGGTCTCCGGTGGCACGCCTGTTGCGCCAGCGCGGTCATGAAGTCTTCACGCCGACGCTGACAGGATGGGCGAGCGCGCTCACCTCTGTCGGCAGGAGCATGTGGGGCTTGCCACGCACGTTGACGACGTCGTCGCCGTGCTGGAGTTCGAGACTCTTCGGGACGTCGTGCTCTGTGGTGCCAGCTATGGCGGAATGCCGGTGACCGGCGCGGCCGACCAGGTGGCCGACCGCATCAGGTTGGTCCAGATGCGGCGAGGATCGCTATCGGCGGGGTCGAGGCGCCGGGCGCGGATGGCGAGGCAGTCAAGGTCGGCGCGCAATGCTTGCAGCTCGGCGATGCCGCGGATCTCGCCGAGGGAGCGCCCAACGGCTCGGGCGGCCCGTATGAATGCCAGCCGGTCGAGGGTGAACTCGTGACACGAGCGGTATCCCGAGGCGAGTGGGAGGGGCCAGGACGCCGATGTCTTCGTAGTAGCAGATGGTGGTGGCCGACACGCCCGCGGCGGTCGAGAGTCTTGCCGATGCGCACCAACACCCTTGACCTTCCAGCCTGCTCGAAGACTTGCGCTAGTTCGCGATGAGGATCGAGTTGCTCACGGTCTCGGGCTGCCCACACCGTGACGTCACGCTCGATCGTGTTCGCGAGGCGCTGGTCCTCGCCGGTCGTCGAGACGTGGTCGTGACCGAGCGTCGGGTCGACGATGCGGAGGCAGCGCAGGCGGTGGGCATGCGAAGATCCCCCACAATCCTCGTCGACGGTCGTGACCCGTTTGCCGCCGACGATACGGCGCCTTCGCTGTCGTGCCGGCTCTACCGGTCCGAGCGGGGCGTCGAGGGAGCCCCGACCGTTGAGGCGTTGGTCGATGCGCTCGGCTGAGCGTGGCGAAGCGGAGAAGCGATGTGAGCGACGAGTGTTGCGACGATCAGCTTGCGAGAAGCGCAGGCGGCGAAGCGTGATGTCGGGCGTCGAGGCTTCGTCGCGCTGTGGCGGGATGAGCGCGTTCCGATCACCGACCTGACCGAAGACTTGGCGGTCGTGGACGCCTTGGTCGCGGCGGGCGCCTCGCGCTCGACGAGGACGGCATGTTGGTCGGCATGCATGGACTGGACTCGGTCGACGACGCATCGGATCGAGCACGCCGTCGCTGGTCGAGACGCTGTGGGCTGTTACACAGGCTGAGGTCACTGTGCGGCTAGGCGACATGTCCCGGTCATTACCAACGCCCATGGCGTCGGTGAAGCACTCACCGTCGCTGATCTGGCTCGTCAGGTGGTCGAGCGGGCTCGGTGCGCGGGCTCGTGGTCGCCGTGCAGCACGTCGGGGTCGAGATCGGCGCCGGTGGGCCAGGTGATCGTCCCGATCTCGGGGTCGACGCGTACCTCTCTGAACAGGTCGTCCTTGGCGGCGATGCCGGCGAAGGCGGGTCCCCAGAGGAAGGCGGAGAGGTCGACAACGCGGTCGGACCCGTCCGAGAACCAGAGCCGAACGGTGCGGTCTTCGATGGTCTCGACGGCGGTGACATCGACCACGGTCAGCCTTTTATGGCAGCGGGTCAATGGTACCGGGTGGTTCGTGTCCAACGGCCCGCTCCCAGTGTCGCCCGCCAGCTCGTCCTGGTGCAGCCTGGTCGTTCGCGATCAGGCGCTGGGCTCGACGAGGGAGGTCGTCGTCGAGCGGTGAGCCGTCGAGGGCGATTCGGCCCGGGTGGCCCTTTAGATGACTTCGATCGGGCACCTGGCAGTAGGTGCGCGGGATAGCCTGGCGTCGGCGGTCAGCAGTGTGCAGCCGAGTGACTCGGCAAGAGCGATATAGCAGGCGTCGTAGGCGGTGACGTTGTCGCGCAGATCCCAAATGCGTGGTAGCAGGGCGGCCGTCGGGTAGTCGGCGATCGGCAGGTCGACAAGGTCATCGACGGCTTGTTCGGCCTGATCAATAGTCAGCGTGCCGATGGTCAGTTGCCGTCGGATCACCGAGAGGGCTTCGACGCGTACGAGATCGGGGGCAGCCAGGCGCTCCCCACGGATGCGTTGTCGGTAGCGGGCGCCATCGGTTCCGCCGTCAGCGACTGCAGGTGCGACGACGGAGGCATCAACGACGAGCACGTTCGGCTTTGAGCGCAACGACCGCGTCGTGCCCCGTGATGCGTCCCTTGCTGCGTTGTTCGATCCGGTCGAGCACGTCGTCGAGGGCCGGTGTCGTGGCGATCAACACAAGCTGCGCCGAGAGGAACTGCTGCAGCGACTGGCCAGCCAGCTCGGCTCGACGCGTCAGAGCCTCGTGGATCTCCTCGGGCACGTCACGTACTTGCACGTTGGGCATGCATGCATAATACATGCATCGGTAGGTGGGGCAAGCCGGCTGGCAACTGCCTGACGGCAGCGGCGTCGTGCTCGCTGAGGCTCATCCCAACGACCTTGTGGCCATGGTCAACATCGCGTGGGCTCCGCTGCCTTCAGGGTTCCGACTGGCTCACGGATGTTCGGCTCGGCTTGCTTGCCGACGTCGTCTCGGCGGCGACCCGGCAGCCACCCATCGACGCTTGTGCATCAACGCACCGCCGGAACCCGTCAGCCGGCGGGGTGAGCGTGATCATCGGTCGGCCAACTCGATGACCTCACCTCTTACCGTCGCAGAATGGTTGACGAGCGAGCGACGTCGTACCTCCGGAGCGGGCCAGGTGTTTGGCTTTCCCGGCACGGGGGACACGGCGACGTGGGAGTACGTGCGGTGGATTGGGACCTTCAGGCGGCCCGCGGCGATGGCGTCGAGGAAGTCCTGCAGGAGGTCGGCGGGGAGGTCGGCCGTGCCCCCGCGGTAGGCGGCCTGAAACGCCCCTGGCCACCCGTGTGGTCCGAGGCCCACAAGCTGGCGGTGTGGAACCCGCGGTAGGCGGCCTGAAACGCCCCTGGCCACCCACGGAGTCCAGCCTCTCCTCGATGGGGCACGACCGCTGAGCATGCTCGTGTCGCAGGCTGTGCCGTGGTATTCTTATAGCGTATGCACAAGACCACCTTGAATCTCGACTCAGCGCTGTTCCTTCGCCTGCGCAACCGAGCAGAGGTTGAGGGGACGACGATCTCGGATCTGGTCAACCGCCTACTGTCGGATGCGTTGGCGAGAGGCCCTGAGGGGATGCCGTTCTCGTCGCACGCGGTCGGGGTGGCCGACGTCGACGACTTGGGCACGCAAGCCGAGAAGTACCTCGCTGACACGATCACGTGAGGCCGGTCGTCGCCGACACCGGTGTGCTGGTGGCAGCGGCCGCTGTTGGGGACCGAGATCACGCTCGGAGTGTCGAGGCCATCGACCGCTACCGATCCGCCGGAGTCGTGGTGCCGGCCACGGTGGCCGTCGAGGTCGACTACCTGCTGCGATCACGGGTAGGCACGCTGGCGGCGCGAGCATTCCTGGCCGACCTGTTGACCGGTCGGTACATCTGGGAACCGGTCGGTGTCTCGACGCTCGCCCGCGCCATCGAACTGGACCGCCGCCACGCCGACCTCGACCTTGGCTTGGTGGACGTGACCGTCGTCGCCGTCGCCGAATCCCTGAACGCCGCGGCGATCCTGACGCTCGACGTCGCCCACTTCTCGGTGTGCGCACCGCATGTCCCGCTGGAGCCCTGACCCTCCGTGCCATGACAAGCCGGCGATAGAAGGCCAACACTCGGCCGGCGCTCCCCCGACATCGAGCGGTGGTCGACCGGTAAGTTGGGGCATCAGGCGAGAACGGAGGTGCGATGGTCAGCCGTGAAGCCGTGTACGACGCCCTCGGTCGGTGCTACGACCCGTGCTGTCGGGAGCGGAAGATCTCCGTGGTCGACATGGGGCTCATCGAGGACGTGCGGATCGACGGCCGCCGGGTCGAGATCGACATGGTCCTCACCACCGGCTGGTGCCCCTCGGTGGGCACCTTCGACCGCATGATGGGCGACGAGGTCGGCCGGCTCGACGGTGTCGACGACGTCGCCGTCCGGGTGGTCTTCGACCCGGTGTGGTCGATGGACCGGCTCACCGATGGGGCCCGCTCCAAGCTGGAGATGGACCTCACCCCCCTTCTCCCGTACCGGGAGCAAAGGCTGCACATGGAGGTGCCCCGATGATCAAGGACAAGGACGGCAACGAGGCGTTCGTTTTCGACTGTGTCTGCCACATCTTCAACTTCGACTTGAAGAACGCCTTCGGCCCGCCTGGGGAGCTGTTCATCCATCACCTGTACGCCTTCCACCAGCTCCTCACCAAGGAGGGGGAGACGGTGCTCGGCCCCGAGGAATTCTTGCGGGAGTGGTCGATCGACGAGATCTACGACATGGTGATCGAGGGCTCGGACACCGACATGATCGTGGCCCAGCCGCTGCCGCTGACCGACCTCTTCCATGACGGGCTCTCGGATTGGCAGAAGTGTGCCGAGATGGCGCGGCGCCATCCCGACCGGGCGGTGTTCTGGGGTTCGGTGAACCCGCTCGAGGGCAAGAAGGCGCTCGAGTTGATGGAGGTTCAGGTCGAGGAGTTCGGGGCGAAGGCCTTCAAGTTCTACAACGTCCGCTACGACTACGGGCAGCCCTTCCCGTGGCGGATGGACGACCCCCGGGTCGCCTTCCCGGCGTTCGAGAAGGCGCAGGAGCTGGGTATCAACCTGATCGGGGTGCACAAGGGCGTGCCGTTGGGCCCGCAACCCATCGAGCACACCCGGACGTTCGACATGGACGGCGCCGCTGCCAACTTCCCCGACCTCAACTTCGTCATCTTCCACGTCGGGTTGCCCTGGCTTGACGAGGTGCTGTGGCAGATCGTCCGCTTCCCCAACCTGTACGCCTCGATCGCGGCCACGGTGAACTTCATCTCCCGCCAGCCCCGGGTGTTCGCCGAGACGCTGGCCAAGATGCTGTGGTGGTGCGGTGAGGACAAGATCCTCTACGGCGGCGAGTCGCCCATCTGGCACCCGCAGTGGGCGCTGCAGGCGTTCATGGACTTCGAGCTGCCCCAGGACCTGATCGAAGAGTACGGGTACCCGCCGCTCACCCTGCAGGCGAAGCGGAAGATCCTCGGCGAGAACCTGGCCCGGCTCCACGGGATGGACCTCGACGCCAAGAAGCAGGAGCTCGGGCTCGTCTCCGCCTGACCTCGTCGTCGTCGGCGGCGAGGCGCCGTTCCGGATCGGGCGCTTTCCGGTTACCCGGGCCGAACACGCCGGCTTCACCGGGGCGTCGGTGCCCGATCTGCTCGTCCGCCACCCCGTGGTCGATGTCACCTGGCACGACGCCGTCGACTACTGCCGCTGGCTGGGGGAGCGCACCGGCCTGGCGTTGCGGCTGCCGACATCGGCCGAGTGGCGGTTCGCCGCCCAGGGCCCCGAGCAGCGATGCTGGCCGTGGGGGGACAGCTTCGAGCCCGGGCTCTGCAACTCGGTGGAGGCTGGCTATGGATACACCACGCCGGTTGATGCCTGGCCCGGGGGCACCGGGCCTTTCGGGACGCTCGACCAGGCCGGCAACGTGTGGGAGTGGTGCGCCGACGTGGTGGACGCCGACTGGCGGATGCTCCACGGCGGCTCCTGGCTCGACACCGACTGGGGCGTGCGCAGCGAGCGCAGCCTGCCGGCGGACCCCCGGCTGGCCACGCCGAACGTGGGGTTCCGCATCGCCGTGTCCGGCACCGGGTGACGAAGGGGGTCGGTATCGTCCCGACGCGTCGTCGACCTCGCTACGCGTCGGCGGTGGGGTCGGCCCCACGGAGGAAGGTCAGGTATGAGATCGAAGTTCGTCCCCTGCGTCCTGGTCGGGCTGGCAATGGTCGCCTTCGCCGGCTACGGGAACGTACCCAGCCAACTTTGAGCGGGTAACGCTGCTCTGTGGTGTGAGGCGCTCAAAGTTGGCCGTGGCGGGGAGGTACCCAGCCAACTTTGAGCGGGTGACGCTGCTGTGTGGTGTGAGGCGCTCAAAGTTGGCCGTGTCGGGAGGTCGGCCGTGGCGGGCACCGCGGCCGTAGCGCCGGACGGCGCGGCCATGTCAGTACTTGGAGGCGCCCAGCTCGTAGCGGTAGGTGTCGCACCGATGGTCGGCACCCAGCCGGGGGACGCCGGCGGCCAGCTTGCGCAGGATGCGGCCGGCCTCGTCGTCCTTGGTTCGTCCACCCAGTTGGGAGATGCAGCGGGGGCCGCCTCCGAGGCTGATGTCGAGCTCGCACAACGCACCGGAGCCGGGGCGCAGCCGCTTCATGATGCGATCGACCTTCGTCACCGCTTCGCCGGTGGTGACCCGCCGCAGCTGCCTGGTGTAGATGGCGGTCTCGACCCGGCGCCGGATCGTGCCCAGCAGGCCCGGCTCCACACCGGCGCGCACCTGACGGGCGTTGACAACAGACACCCAGAGCCTCGATCGGGCACGCCCCACCAGCCTCGACGTGCGATCCTCCCCGGCGGCGGGATTCATGGTCGGATGGGCCACCGAGCGGGCCATGCGGCGGACGAGGGGGGCGAAGCGGGGGCGGTCGAGGTCCGTCCACACCGCCGAGGGCACCACGGGCCGACCGATGACCCTCTCGGCGCCCTCCAGAATCACCGCCAGCACCGACTCCAGCCCGCCATCCGTCGCCTGGTGGGCGACCAGGTCCCAATCGAGGTTGTCGGCGCCCTCCTCGTTGACGACGACGGCGGCATCGTTGAAGTTGACAAAGGCGAACTGCTGCTTGCGAACGACCCGGGCCGCCAGCATCACCAGCATGTCCTCGGGTGCCGGGACCCTGAGTTCCATACCCCGCCACGGCACGAGCCGGGACCGGTCGGCGATGGGGCCCTGGTGTCCGTGGTAGCTGCCGATCAGGACGCCGACCGAGACCAGGTGGTCCCCGACATGGCGCCGGTGCTCGAAGACGGCCTTGGGGATCGGGCCCAAGCGGACGAAGCGGGCCTTCTCCACCGGGTATCCGCCGTCGTGCAGGACGGAGGCGATCCCGGCGCCCGCTTCCAGGTCGGGTGCTAGGACATCGGTGTCGAACTCGGCCCGGGTGGTGTAGCCGGGGTAGGCGGCCTCGTAGCCTCGTCCCGACAGGGTGACAAAGCCGTCGACCCCGGTTCGCAGCAGCAGCTCGATCGGCTCGGCGAGAAGCTGCTTGTGGTGGGTGAGGAGATCGAGCAACTGGCGGGCGGTGAAGCTGGACGCCCCCGAGATCGTCCACACCCGGCGCCGGTCGCCGAACACCCGGCGGAGCCGCTCCCCCGACATCCGCAACTGGTCGAGGTCGCCGCCGGCATCGTCGAGATGGGTGAGGGCAATGCGCAGGGTGCGCTGCCAGGCGAGAAAAGACAGGGCCTGGTCCAGGGCGGCGCTCGGGTCTTCGAGGGCGAGGAACTCGTTCGCCGCCGCCCGGGTCGCATCTGAGGGATACACCGCCGAGAGCCGGTGGCATAGGCTGGAGAGCCTGGCGATGTCGATGTCCACGTTGGAACCCCCTGGATACACTATCGGATCGGCAGGTTCCCACGGGAGAGGGTAGTGCGTATGCCCGATTCACCGCATCGCCCATCCTTCATCGTGGTCGAGGGGCCCAACGGCGCCGGCAAATCAACGGTGGCCAAGGGTCTGAGCAATGCCATGGGTATGACCCTGCTTCGCTACCCCGACCGGTTCCTCGCCTTTCGCGAGAGAATCGACCTCGACCACGAGGTTGCTCCGGTCGCTCGGCTCCTCTATTACCTGGCCGGCATCGCCGACCTCAGCGATGCCGTGTCGGCGACACCCGGCGCAGTGGTGTGCGACCGCTACTGGGCCAGCCCGCTCGCCGCCCTCGAGGCCGGGGGAGACCTGCCCACCGGTGTGATCGACCGGGTCAGCCGGCCCGTCCTGGCCCACATCGCCCGGCCCGGGCTGACCATCCTGCTCGGGGCGCGCCCTGCGGTGCTCGCCGCCAGGATCGACGGCCGCGACGAGACCCGGTCGAGCGCCTCGTACCGGCGCACCCTCCACTCGCCCGCCTTCGCCGACGAGTGGATGGCGCGGTTGCGGGCACGGTCGGGCGACTGCGGACCCATTGTCGAGATCGACACCACCGACCGATCCATCGCGGCGACCATCGATCTCGCCGCCCGCTGTGTTGGCGCCCTCATCGGGCCCCTGCCACCGACCTGAGGGGGCGGTGCCCACTAGGGTTCCAAGCGCTGGAGAGCGGGGAGGTATCGATGCCGGTTCACGCGTCGCACACGGTGCAATGGGGATCAACGGGACGGAGCGTGCTCGTCTACGCCCACGACGGAGGAGGGCGCGGTGTCGCCGGGCTCGGGTCGGGTGCGGCCGCCGCCTACGTGCGCGAGGGCGAGGCTGCCGTACCCATCCCCCTCGGTGGCGGGGAGCTCGTCGAGGTCGACCCCGAACTGGTTCCCGGTGTCTACCGAATCGACCTTCCGGATGCGCTGTTCGCCCCCGGGTCCCCGCACGCCCTGCTGGTGGTCGGGTTCGAGGATGCCGTCGCCGATCCGATCGAGTTCGAGCTGGTGGCGTACGACCCGCTCGACCCGTCGTGCATCGGCATGGCGCAGCTGGGTGATCGCAAGCGCCACGAGTTCCTGCGCCGGGCTCTCCCCAGGTTCACCGAGATGGAGTTCGAAGCGGGGACGGACCGGGAGAAGCAACTCTCCGACTTCCTCGAGTCGTACGGGACCAGGCCCTGATGCCCCTCCACAGCTACACCATCAAGCGAGGTTCGACCGGTCGGACGCTCCTCGTGTATGCCCGCGACCCATGGGGAGCCGGCGCCGCCGGGCTCGATCCCGCCGCCGCCCAGGTCGCCTACGTCCGCGACATCGACGCAGCCGCCACGCCTCTCGATGCGACCAAGGTCCTGTCCGAGGTCGACGGATCGCTGGTTCCCGGTGTGTACCGGGTCGAGCTCCCGGACGCCGCCCTCGCCCCCGGCGCCACCCGGGTGGTGGTGGTCGTCCGCCACCCGGACGCAGGGTTCGAGCCGGTTGACATCGACCTGGTCGCCTTCGACCCGCTCGACTCGATCCGCCTCGGGATGAGCGCCCTCGGCCCTGAGGAGCGCATCACCGCACTGCGCGGTGCGTTCCCCCGTCTCGCCGAGATGGAGATGCGGGAGCGGGAGGCGATCGAGGGAGGCGTCGACTGAGCGCTCGCTCGGCCGATCCGCTCCGGCGCGGCCTGGTCGGACTGCCCATCCAGCGGTCGGTGTTCGACGAGCTGTGGACCGCGGCGCAGGTGATCGGGCTGGCCGACAGCTTCCCCGACGGACGCTTTCCCGCCGGCATCGACCCCGCAGGCGACCTGCACATCGATCCGGACGGGATCGCCGCCATGCAGCGTGCCTTCCCGACCCGCCCGGATCCCGCCTTCCTCGCCAGGCTGGAGCGGACCAGGGCGGAGCGGTGCCGGGGCCTGCTCGACCAGGTCGCCGCCGCCGAGGACGCCGCCGGGGCGGGCGATGCCGGCGCCCTCGCCGCCGCCGTGACCCGTCTCCTCGAGGCCGTGGCCATGGTCATGCCCTATCCGGTGCTGACCAAGATCGTCCCCGGGCTGCTGCTGGCCGCCATGGCCGAAGACGGCGACACCGAGCCGCCGCTTCCCGAGCACCCCAGCCCGGGAACCCGGCTCACCCGTGGTCTGGGGCGGCTCGCCTCCTGGTGCGCCTCCCGGGGCCACCCGCCGGCGACCCTGCTCGACGGCTGGCCACCCCCGGATCCCGAGGTGGTGGAGGCGGTCCGGTCGTTCTGCCGTGACCATGCCGGGTTCGGGCCGGTGGCGTGGGAGGCGCCAGGGTTCGACAGCCCGCAGCACGCCCTCCGAGCGATGGCCACCTTCGACCCCGGTGATACACCGCCGTCACCCCCGGGACCGGTCGACTTCGCCCCCTCCCACGGCGACCAGGCCGTCACCCTCCGTGCGGTGGCGGTGCGCTGGGTCGAGTACCTCGATCTGCAGATCTGGTATGTCCGCCACGCCTTCTACCGGGGCCTGGTCCCGCTGCTGAGCCGGCTCGGCGAAGCCCTCGGGGTGGCACCCTGGCGGCTGCTGTTCGTCGAGCGGGCCGAGTTCGCCGCGGCCATCCCACCGGCCGACGAGATCGACCGCAGGATCGTCACCTACCTTGGGCGTGCCGACTACCTGGCGGCAGCCGGGGTGGACCTGCCCCGGCTTCACGCCATCTTCGGAAGGGGCGATGAGACCGCGCCCGTCCCGGCCGGCACTGCGGCGGTGGGACCGGGGGTCGGCCTCGGCGAGGTGATGATCGGCACCGGGGCCGCTCCCGGCACCGCGGTGGGTCCGGCCTTCGTGCTCACCACCGACGGTGACCTGGCCGGGGCGCCTCCGGGGTCGGTGCTGGTCGCCCGAGTGCTCCATCCGTACTTCGCCCCTGCGCTGCCGCGGGTGTCGGCGGTGATCGTCGAGGAGGGCGGGCTGCTCCAGCACGCCACGGTGCTGGCCCGCGAGTTCGGTATCCCGGCGGTGGTGGCCGTGGGCGGGGCGACCCGCCTCATCGCCACCGGCACCTGGTTGGAGGTGGACGGCCGCTCGGGGAGGGTGACGGTGCTGGCACCAGCGGCGGACGCCTGATCAGTAGTAGTCGTCCTCGTCGACGGCGGGGGTCTCGGCGCCCGCGGTGAACCGGGCCTCGTGCTCGAACCCGCGGCGGCGGTTGCGCACCACGGCGACCAGCTCCCCATCGGGCATCGCCGCCAGGTCGGCGGCCAGATCGACCAGCTCGGGCGCCTCGAAGAACCAGATGTCGCCCGGTTCGATCACCCCCCGGTCGAGGAAGCGGCGCTCCATCTCGAGGAACACCCGGCGCAGCGGGTACGAGTACTTCAGCCACAGCACGTGGTGGTTCTCCCGCTCGACGTTGAGGTCGTGCAGGTTGCGGACGGCGAAGGCGAGCTCCCGGTGGCGCCCGGACGCCCGCGCCAGGTCGGCGTGGAAGCCGATGCCGAGCAGGTTGCGGCGCAGGTTCTCCTGGTACGACACCGGGGTGTGCGAACCGGTGCGCAGCGCGGTGTCGAGGACACGGTGCGGGGAGTCCCACGGCTCGAAGATCAGGTCGCGGTCCCGCATCCAGTGCCAGTCGGCGAGATGACGATCTAGCAGCCCGGACAGCTCGGCCGCCTCGCCCCGCTCGATCGCTGTGATGGCGGCGGCTGCGGTCTCGAAGCCACGTCCCAACATTGTCTCCCGCAGCCGGCCCATGCTCGCCATGTACTCGCCGCTGAGCACCGCCGTCGTGGGCAGCACCAGGTCGGCGGCGGATGGCCATCCCACCACGGTCGATCGCCCTCCGATGGCCTCGATGTTCGCCTTGACCGTCTCCTCGATGAAGGGGTACAGGATGTCGTCGCCCTGCGCCTGGATGAACCAGCAGAGGGCGAAGAATTCCACCCACCGGGGCCACCACGAGGTGATCAGCGCCACGATCTGCGGCCCGGTCAGCGCCCGGAGGCCCTCGTCGTCGGTGGGAAACAGCACCAGGACCTCGCCGAGCTGGTCGTACGATCGGCGCACCCGCCGGTTGAGGTCCGCCATGTAGACCGGGTCCCAGGTGCCGCGCACCACCGCCTCCCACACCGCGGCGAAGACATCCGCGCGGAAGCGGTATCGGCACCGGATCCACTTGACGTACATGGGGGGCAGGTCGGGGAAGCCCATCAAGCGGGGGACCATCTCGAAGCCCGGCTGGACCAGCGACTTGAGCAGCGGTGAGAGCACCAGCTCGGGCCGGATCTCGAGCCAGTCGTACTCACCATCCTGGTCGGCGGTCCCGAACTCCTGGTGGAAGCGACCGTACTCGGGGAGCAGCTTCCACCAGCGCTCCCGCCACGCATGGTCCGGCATGGTGGTCCGCCGCACCGCAGGCCGGTGCCCGAAGAACATCCCGGTGTCGGTTGCGGCATCGACCGCCTCAGCCACCGAGGGGAGGGCGGGGCGCCGGTCGGCGCCGTCGGTCACCAGCGCCTCGGTGAGCGGCATGGCGTCGCCGGCGTCGGCGGCGGCGACGATGCGGTCGTCGTCTGCCGCGGCGACGGCGGCGTCGAAGAAGCCGGGGGGCAGCCCGTCGCCAACCAGCCGTACCCGTCCCACCCCGGTGGCGTCGAGCGCCCGACCCACCCGGGCCACGTACCCGGCGGCGATCTCGGTGCGTGCCGCCCCGCTCATGTGCTCGAGGTCCTGCCACAGACCGTCGGGGGAGCTGCGCAGGTCGACAGAAGCCTCGAGCACAACGGCGCCGATCCCGGGCGGGGCCGCCTCCAGGGCGGCGACGCCGGAGACGAGCGGGGAGCCGCGGCCGTTCGCCTGGAACCGGGACCACATGTCTTCCCATTCGGCGGGTGGTCCCTCCTCGAAGGCGGCAACGTCCACGATGCCGTCGTAGACCACCCCGGCCGAGCCGTCGACGGTCACCGTCTGGCCGGCGATCAGGGTGGCGGTGGCGGTCTCGGTACCGACGACACAGGGCAGCCCGAGCTCGCGGGACACGATGGCGGCATGGCAGATGACGCCGCCGACGTCGGTGACGATGCCGGACGAGGCGGTCATTGCCACCACCATGTCCGGGTTGGTCATCGGGGTGACCAGCACCGATCCGGTCTCCAGGGCGAGGGCCTGGTCGATGTTGAACACGAGGTGGGTGGGGCCGGAGCCCACCCCGCCGCTGGCGGCGATCCCGGTGAGCAGGGCGTCGCCGACCAGGGCCGCCTCCGCCGTGGAGAACGACGTCGTGATCGGACGGGTCTGCACCAGGTGGATGCGGTCGTGGTAGATCACCCACTCCACGTCCTGGGGACCGCCGAACTCGTCCTCGAGGCGGTCGGCCATGGTCGCCAGACCCTCGATGTGGTGATCGCCGAGACCGGTGGTGTCCCCGTAGGGGTTCCCGGTGGAGCGGTCGATGCGCAGCCGGTCGGGGATCACCTCGCCGAGGACCAGCTTCTCGCATCCACCCTCGACATGCTCCACCAAGGCGGCACCGTCGAAGGTGGTGAACATCACCCCGGAGCGGGTGGCCTCGAGGAACCGTTGCACCACCACCGCCATCTCGGGGCCGGTTTCCACCTCCATCTCGACGGCGTAGGTGAGCGCTCTCCGAGCGAAGGCGGAGCTCCACACCTGCTTGATGGTGTCCTCGAGGCTGCCGGGCTTGCTGATCGGGATCGACTCGAAGATGCCGGCGAACGACGACGAAGCGGAGTCCTCCACCGTGGCCGAGGAACGGACGATCAGACCCTCGTCGTTGTCCTCCCACAGCGCCTGCCGGGTCACCTCGTAGGCGATGGCATCGCTGAGGACGGTGGGGAGCGGCGATTCGACGATGGCGGTGGCGATCCGCTCGGCCAGGTCGAACCGGGCTTCTCCGTTGCGCAGCGCCTCGGTGAGCTCGGCGTGATCCCCGGCGACACCGATGGAGTCGAGCATCCCGCGGAAGGCGGCGGCGGTGACCACCAGACCCGGGGGCACCGGGTAGCCGAGCCCGACGAGGCGCGCCAATGCGGCGCCCTTACCGCCGAGCATGGTGGCATCCCCGGTTGCGGTGTCGAGCGGCTCCACCCAGGTTCCGACAACGGTCACCGTACACCCCCTGAGCGACGAGAACCGAGTGTACTCCCAGGGCCCGGCCCGGTCCGGGGATCCGAGCCGCCGGATCCCGCCGACGGCGCTTGGACGGAACCTGGACTACGGCGTCCCCTCACCCTCTTGGAGCGGTGGAGCCGGCGCTTCCCGCCGCCCAGTCGAGGTGGAGGGCGGCGTACACCCCGCCCACGGTGAGCAGGTCGGGATGGGGGCCGCGCTCGACCAGCCGACCCCGGTCGAAAACCAGCACCCAGTCGGCGGCCTCGGCGGTGGAGAGGCGGTGGGCGACGGTTATCGAGGTGCGGGACTCGGTGAGGTGCTCCATCGCCCGCCGGATCTGCACCTCGAGCGCCGGGTCGACGGCCGAGGTGGCCTCGTCGAGGACGAGCACGGCCGGGTCGGCGATCCAGGCCCTGACCAGGGCGACCAGCTGGCGCTCACCGGCCGACAAGTTGCCGCCCCGCTCACCCACCGCGGTGGCGGCGCCCTCGGGCAGCGAGGCGAGCCATCCCTCCAGCTCGAGGTCGGCGAATGCCCGCTCGATCTCGGCGTCCGTCGCCTCGGGGTGGCCGTAGCGGACGTTGCCGGCGATGGTGGTGTCGAACAGGAATCCCTCCTGGGGGACGAACACCATGCGACGGCGCAGGCTGGAGAAGGCGACCCGGTCGATCGGGACCCCGCCGATCATCACCGTGCCTGCGGTTGGGTCGAGCAGCCTGGTGGCCAGCTTGGAGAACGTCGACTTGCCCGACCCGGTCTCGCCGACCACCGCCACCCTGGCCCCCGCCGGGATCGTCACCGAGACGTCGCCCAGCACGTCGCCGCCGGTGGAGTAGCGGAATCGCACCGCATCGAAGGTCACGTCGAGCGGCCCCTCGGGGAGGGGGATCCCGTCGACAGGGTCGGCGACGTCGGTTGGCGTGTCGAGCACCTCGATGATGCGGCGCGCCCCGGAGGCAGCCGACTGGGCCTGGTCGAGGGTCTCCACCAGGGTCTGCACCGGCTCCACCAGCAGGGTCACCAGGAACAGCATGGCGATCAGGGTTCCGGCGCTGAGACCCCAATCCTGGCCGAAGGCGACCCCGAGCCCGATCACCCCGGCGGTGATGGCGCCGGCGAACACCTCGGCGCTGGAGAACAGGGCCGCCCCCACCACGAAGGTGCGATGCTCGGTGGCGAACTGGCGGTCGATGACGGTTCGCACCTTGGCAACGGTGTCGTCCTCGGCGCCGTAGGCCCGCACCACCACCAGCCCGGAGATGGCCTCGCTCATGGCCGACAGGGTGTCGCCGACCCGGCGCCGCACCTGGTCGTGGAGCCGCTGCAGCACCCGCTGGAACAGCACCAGGAGCAGCCCGTAGAGCATGACCCCGGCCAGCACGAACAGCGCCAGCCGCCATTGGAAGACCAACATCATCGCCACCGCCAGCACGACCTGGGCGGCGCCGATCAACAGACCGACACCGCCCCAGTCGACGAAGTCCTGGATGGCGGCGATGTCCGAGGTGACTCGAGCCACCAATGACCCGCGCCGCTCCGCCTCGACGTGGAGCACGGAGAGCGAATGGATGTGGGAGAAGGCGCGCACCCGCAGGTCGGAGAGACCCTGCGCCGCCTGGGTCGCCAGCCGGACCAGCGCCAGGCGGCGGACCACCATCGCCGCCAGCATGGCGGCCACCGCGATCCCGCCCAGGGTGAGCACGTCGGCCAGGTCGACCCCCTCGGGAGCCAGGATCTCGGTGTCGATGATCCGCTGCACCACGACGGGGACCACGATCTGGATGGCGGTACCCAGGGCGGCGAGGACCAGGGTCATCCCGAGCCCGCGGCGCAGCGCCGGCGCCTCCGCCAGCATCCGGCGCAGCGCCCTTGAGGTCGACATGGTGGCGGGCTCGGGGGCGGTCATCCCGCCTCCACCTCCTCGGCCCGGGCGGCGGCATCGCGCTCGTAGGCCTCGAGGATCCTGGCGTAGCCGGGAACGGTTCCGAGGAGCTGGCCGTGGGTGCCGTGGGCGACGATGCGACCCTGGTCGACGAACACCACCTCGTCGGCGAGCATGATCGACGAGCGCCGGTAGGCCACCATCACCACCGTCGAGGGCAGCGCCGCCTCCTTGAGACGCTCCAGGATGCGGGTCTCCACCGACGGGTCGACCGCCGAGGTGGCATCGTCGAGGATGAGCAGCCGGGGACGGCGCACCAACGCCCGGGCCAGGGCGATCCGTTGCCGCTGACCGCCGGACAGCGTCGTGCCCCGCTCGCCGAGCAGGGTGTCCCACCCGTTGGGGAGCTCAGCGATGAACTCGGTCGCCCCGGCCAGATCCGCCGCCGCCCGCGCCTCGGCGTCGTCTGCGGTGGTGCCGAATACGATGTTGCCCCGCACCGTGTCGTCGAACAGGAAGGCGTCCTGGCCGACGAAGGCGACCTCGCCGGGGAGCGCAGACCGGGCGAAGTCGCGTAGATCCGCCCCGTCGATCATTATCGACCCCGACCCCGGGTCCCACAGCCGGGCGAGCAGGGTCACCAGGGTCGACTTGCCTGCGCCGGTGGGCCCCACCACCGCCACCACCCGCCCCGAGGGGACGGCGAGGTGGACATCCTGCAGGACCGGCTGGTCCGGGGTGTACCCGAAACCGATGGCGGCCCCGTCGACCTCGGCGCCGCTGGGCCACAGCCTGCGCTCCATCGACCCGTACTCGACCAGCTCGTCCGCCGTCATCACCCGCTGGATCCGCCGCCACGCCGCCACCGAGTGCGACATGTCCCACAGCATGAACCCGATGATCCTGATGGGGATGAACAGCAGCGAGAGGAGGTAGGCGATGGTGATCACCTCGCCCGGGGTGACCGCCCCCGCCCGAAGGCGGATGGCTCCGGCGACCAGCATCACCACGGTCACCACCGAGAGCAGCCCCTCGACCACCACCCGGTAGGTGGAGAAGATCACCCCGGTCTCGGCGAGCAATGCCCGCAGGTTCTCGGAGGCCCGCCGGAACCGCCGGGTCTCCATGTCCTGGCGGCCCAGCGCCTTCACGGTGAGGGCGCCGTCGAAGCTCTCGTGGGCCACCCTGGCCACGTCGCCCCGTTCCTCCTGGACCTGCTGGAAGGTCTCGAAGGTCCTCCAGCTCCCGATGATGTCGACGCTGAGCAGCCCGGCCAGCGACACGAAGGCGATCAGCGCCAGCCAGGGGTCGATCACGGCGATCATCACCACCGACCCGACCAGCAGCAGCGAGGCGCCGGTGGAGAAGGGGAGCGGGTTGAGGATGAAGGTGGCCTGGCCGGTGTCCGCGTCGGTGACGGCGAGCAGGTCGCCGATGGTCTGGCGCCGGTACCACGACAGCTCCAACCGGAGGATGCGGTCGATCAGCCCCAGCCGCAGGTCGGCCTGGTTGGCGAAGAACAGGTAGCTGGCCCCGGAGCGGCGGAGCACGATCGCCGCCGCCTTCCAGGTGGCCACCGCGATCACGGCCAGCACCGCAGGCAGCAGGCGTCCGTCGATGGGTTCGCCGCGGTCGAGCACGGGGACGATCACGCTGTCGGTGGCACGCCCGATCACCACCGCCGAGGCGACGATGGCGCCGGCGAACAGGGCGGCGCCTGCGGCGGCGAGGGCGAACGACCACGGGTGCCGGCGCACGAAGTAGCCGATCAGCCGCATCCCGGAGCCGAGGGCGGCGCGCAGCGATTGGGGGTGTTCGGACACGGCGGATCTCGCAAGCGGACGGGGCGGGGAACTCTAGGGCCGGCGCCTGGCGCGATGGCCGCCGTGGGATGCCGCCGAGTCAGGTGTGGTCGGGGCCCAACCGGGCGGGGAGTTGCGTGCCGGCGTGCTCGTTGTCCACAACGGCCCGATCGCCGACGCTCGCCGCCGTCGGCTCGCCGCGGTGCGTGCCGCCTTCGTCGCGCTGGTGGTCGACGAGGCTGTTGCCGAGCGCTTCGCAGACCTGCTGGTGGTCGCACGCTCGGAGCGGCGGGCGGCAAAGGCGACGGACCTGCTGATCATCGCCACCGCGGCCGCGACCGAACGCGAGCTGTACACGCTCGCCGCCGCCCAGCTACGGCTGGCGCGGGCCGCCGGCGTACCGGCGACGCTGCTCTGACCGGCGATACGACAAGGCAGGGTCAGGTCGCGGCGGAGGCCTCGGGCTGGTAGGCGACCTGGCAGAAACCGTGGTTGCAGTAGCCGTTGGGGTTCTTGGCCAGGTACTGCTGGTGGTAGGGCTCGGCGTAGTAGAACGGCCCGGCGTCGAGGATCTCGGTGGTGATCGGCCCGAACCCGGTCTCGGTGAGCAGCGTCTGGTAGCGGTCCCGCGACCGCTTGGCCGTCTCCCGCTGGGCGTCGGTGGTGACGTAGATCCCCGACCGGTACTGGGTGCCGACGTCGTTGCCCTGACGCATCCCCTGGGTGGGGTCGTGGTTCTCCCAGAAGGCGGCGAGCAGGGTCTCGAACGACACCGCCGCCGGGTCGAACACCACCAGGGCGAGCTCGTTGTGACCGGTGCGGCCGGTGCAGACCTCCTCGTACGTGGGGTTGGGGGTGATCCCGGCGCCGTAGCCGGCGGCGGTGGTGTAGACCCCGTCGATCCGCCAGAAGATCCGCTCCGCTCCCCAGAAGCACCCCATCCCGAGCTGGACCGTCTCGGTGCCATCCGGCCAGGGCGGCTGCAGCGGCGTGTCGAGCACGAAATGCCGATCGGGGACCCGCATGGCGTCCGGCCGGCCGGGCAGCGCCTCGTCAGCGGTGGGCATGGCACTCATCCTCCTGGTGAAGAACATCGAATCCCTCCGTGCGTCTGATTGATCTTGTTGATCTTGCCACGGCGCGTGGACTTCGGTGACGGACGGCCGGGCGTCCCACCCGGTAGCCTGCGCCCTCGCCGGGGAGCGAGGAGGCGCGGTTGGATCGGATCAACAGGCTGGAAGACCTGCTCGACCTGCAGACGGTCGACACCGAGATCGATCGCCTGCTCGACGAGCGGCAGTCGCTGCCGGTCCTCGAGTCGTACCGGGCGGCGCACCAGCAGCTCACCCGGCTCACCACGGAACGGGATCGGGTGGCGGACGAGCTCCACCGGACCACCCTCGACCTGGACCGGGTCTCCGGGGAGTTCGACCTGGCCGAGGCTCGGGTCGCCTCGGAGCAGAACCGCCTGTACGCCGGTGGGCTCAGCGCCCGCGACGCCGATTACCTGCGGCGCGAGGTCGAGATGCTCAAGAACCAGCAGCGGGACCGGGAGGAAGGCGTCCTGGTGATGATGGAGCGCAAGGACGAGCTAACCGCCGCCCTCGCCGGGCTGGGGACCGAGGCCACCGCCGCCGGCGAGGTCAAGGGGGAGTACGAGGCGGTGATCACCGCCGCCTGGAAGGAGATCGACGGCCGCCTCGCCGCCAGGGAGAGCCGCAAGGCCGAGATCGTCCCGCTGATCGACCCCGAGCTGCTCGAGCTGTACGAGACGCTGCGGCCGACCATGGACGACGGGGTCGCCGCCGCCAGGCTCCTCGACGGTGTGTGCGGCGCCTGCCACCTCAGGCTCTCCACCGCCGAGCAGAACGACGCCAGGCGCTCGGACCCGCCCCGGTGCATCCATTGCCGGGCAATCCTCGTCCTGTGATCGGGTCCGGGGGTGCCCGGTGATCCTCTGGCACACCGGAGCCACCATCGCCATTGCCCGGTTCACCTTCCGGGATCCCGGGATGGACCTCCGGTTCCTGGTGCTGGGTGCCTTGCTCCCCGATCTGCTCGACACCCCGGTCGGGCTGCTGTTCTTCGACCGGCTCGGTTCGGTCCGGCTGGTGGGGCACGGCCTGGTGCTGGCCGGGGTGGTCATGGTGGCGGTGGTGTTGCGGACCAGGCGAGGCAGGCCGCGTAAGCGGTGGATGCCGATCGCCATCGGGATGCTCCTTCATCTGTTCCTCGACGCCATGTGGCAGGACCCCGAGACGCTGTGGTGGCCGTTGCTGGGGAGCGGGTTCTCCCCGGCGGGAGCGGCGACGGTGGGGGGGTACCTGCGGGGCGTGCTCACCGATCCCCGGATGTGGGCTCTGGAGGCGGTCGGGCTCGGCTACCTGATGTGGCTGGCGGGGAGGGGCGGGCTGCTCCACCGCGCAGCTCGGCGCCGATTCGTCACCAGCGGCATCGTCGACGTCCCCATCGAGCGGTCAGGTTGAGACGGCGTCCTCCGGCGACGGGTCCTGCTCCTGGGGGCCGGCGCCGAGCCGGAAGCTGCGGATGATCATCTCGATGGTGATGACGGCGATCAGGGCGGCGTAGAGCCGGCGCAGCACAACCCCGTCGAGCGAGAACGCAACCCGGGATCCGATGATGGCGCCGACGATCCCGGCGGCGCCAACCCCGAGCGCCGTCCGCCACACCACCCGCCCCTGGCGATGATGGGACCAGGCGCCGACGGCTGCGGTGGGGAGGATCACCGCCAGCGACGTCCCCTCGGCCAGGTGCTGGTCGAACCCGAGCAGCAGTACCAGGGCGGGGACGAAGATCACCCCGCCGCCGATACCGAGCGACGAGCCGATGACACCGGCGGCGATGCCGACGAGGATGAGGGCGACCACGGTCACACCAGGACCAGCCGGACGACGGTGAGCACCATCACCGCGGTGAAGGCGCGCAGCAACCACACCTCGGAGATCCGGTGGAGGTGGTGGGCCCCCCACCACGCCCCGATCGAGGCACCGGCGACGAGGACGGCGGCGGCCGGGATGTCGACGGCGCCCTCCAGGGCGAAGGTGGCCAGGGCGGCGCCGGACGAGGCCACGATGGTCGCCGTCGAGGTGGCGGATGCGTGGTGCTGGGTGAACCCGAGCAGCAGCACCAGCGCCGGGACCACGATGATCCCGCCCCCGACCCCGAACAGCCCGCCGATGAACCCGGCCACCAGCCCGATCGCCACCGCCCAGCCCTGTGATCTCACCCGATCGAGTGTAGGAACAAGGGTCGGTAGGCTTCCCCGCCATGCGTACCGTGCTCGCCGTGCTTCTGGTCGGCGCCCTGGTCGGATGCTCGGATGTTCCCGACGCCGCTCCCGAAGGTGGTGGGGGGTCGACGCCGAACGGCGCCGTCGCCGCCTGGCTGGAGGCGGTGGCCGCCGGCGATCTCGCCACCATCGACGGGCTGGTGGACCAGACCAATCTGGCGCTGGTGGCCGGCGCCGAGAACGAGTTCAGTGTCGAGCAGCTCGCCGGTGTGGTCGGTTCCGGTCTGCCCGAGGCCGCCAGGCGCTCCTACTGGCGGACGTTCGGTGAGGGGCTCGGCGATGTGCTCGGGGCCCCGCTCGGTGACCTGACCGTGGCCGGGGCCGACCCTTTCGGCTCGGGCGACGGTGATTACGCCGCGGTGACGGTGGGGATCGAGAACGCCACCACCGAGATCATCACCCGGCTGGTCGACGACCGCTGGCAGATCGACATGGTGGCCACCGTCGGCCCGACGCTCGCCATCCAGATCAGGCGGCTGGTCACCGACCTGGCGGCGGGCGAGGACGAGGACACCGCCCGCACCTTCGCCGCCATCGCCGTCGACTCGCTCGGCGCCGCCCACACCCGATCGCCCAACCGCAACCTCGAGCTCGAGCTGGAGGCGATCGAATCCCTCCCGGCGGCGGGCGAGGACTGAACCGGCAGGTGACGAAGGCCGCCCGCTGGGGCAGGCCCTCGTCGAAGTGATGGCGAGCCCGGGTGTAAGCCGGATTCTGTCGTGGGCGACCATCTGTCTCGACCACGGCATTGCTGCCGGGTTCCTTGCGGCCCACCTGGGACGTGACGGGCGGGCCACCCTGTCCCTGCTTGGCCTTGCTCCGGATGGGGTTTGCCGAGCCGCCCCGGTCGCCCGGGGCGCTGGTGGTCTCTTACACCACCGTTTCACCCTTGCCTGTGGCCCGAGGGCCCATCGGCGGTCTGCTCTCTGTTGCACTTTCCGTCGGGTCGCCCCGCCTGGGTGTTACCCAGCATCCTGCCCTGTGGAGTCCGGACTTTCCTCGACCCGTCCCTGGGGACGGACCGCGGTCGCCTCCCGGGCTCGCCATGTCGAACGGTAGACGCGGTCCAAAGCCGACGACGCCTCTATCGGCAGAGCCACTGTGCTCATGGCTCTTCGGCTGGCGCCTCATCGCGGGTGCGGTTGGGGGCCCCAGCCCCAACCGCCGAGTCTCCTCCTAAGCGCGGAGCCTCACTACCGGGGGCCGAGATGCTCCTCGAGCCCTGCGATCCAGCCGGCGGGGAGGCTCCAGTGGCGCGATCCGGCCAGCATCACCGCCACGTACGCCGCCGAGGGTCGGCGATGGCCGTTGCCGTTGCCCGATGCGGAGCAGACGTGCATGGTCACGTCGTGCCGCTTGCCGGTGCGGTCCATCGCCTGCACACTGGTCACCGACCGCCCCTCCGTCCTCTCAACGGCGTCGAGGGCGGGGAATTCCCGGTCGGGGACGGCGAACACCGCCCCCCACACCGTGCTGGCCGGATCGGGGATGACACTGGGCAGCCCACCGTCCCAGCCGCCATCGGCGATCGACCACTCCAGGCCGTGCTGGGGAAGATGGGCGATGAACCGGAACTCGGCTCCGGGGGCGGCGTCCGCCATACGATCCGGAGCGATCCGAGCGGTGTAGGCGAAGTAGAGCAGACCGTCCCCCAAGCCTCATCGAACGGCTGGTGAGTGTAGTTCTCCGCGGCGGCACCCCCGTCGACGTGCGGGAACCAAATGGGCACCGCACGGCGTCGATTCCTACGAGGCAAGAACCGGGTGACGTCGCCCGCCGTACGAGAGCGCAGGACCGATTGGAGCCGCACCGATGACCCTTGGGCATCTACCCGTTCCGATCACCGAGGAGCGACCCTGGGTGGTGTTTGCCGCCTGCCGCGATGCATCCGCCGACTGGTTCTTCCCCCCCGACAGGGCAGGGGAGAAGGCCGCCATCGCGGTGTGCGCCCGCTGCCCCGTCCAGACCGAATGCCTCGACTACGCCCTCGAGGCCAGGGAGACGTTCGGGGTGTGGGGAGGCAAGTCCGAGCGGCAACGTCGCGCCATGCAGCGCCGCTCGAGCTGACCGCTGCCGCGGTGCCGGGAACCGGCCCCCCAGCAGGTACCGTGGACCCGAGCCGCGGGAACCCGAACCCCCCGAGCGGCGTCTGATCGTCGTGCGAGAGAGGCAGCGCGTGGCGCGGTTGATCCATGGTGCCCTGATGGCGGCCGTCATCGTGCTGGCCGTGCTCCCCGCCGCCATCGCCGCCGACCAGACGGACACCACCCAGCCGGCCGGGTCGACCTCCACCACCGTTCCCGAGGGCCCGGTGACGATGACGGTGACCGCCGGTCTCGACGGTCGCATCGCCCATGACGCTCCGCTGGTGGTCGATGTGGAGCTGTCCTCCCAGGTCCTCGTGGTCGGCACCCTCGAGCTCGACTTCGGGGGCACGTCGATGCTCGCCGTCGAGGTTCCCGCCGGAGGGGTCAAGGAGTACCGGATGGAGAGCCTCCGCTCGGGGCGGCGCACCTCGTACACGGTGACGCTGCGCGACCAGGCGGGCGAGGAGATCACCTCGTTCAGCGGCAGGGTCCGGGTGGGCGAGACCGAGCTGGTGGGGATCCTCGGGGTCGAGGGCATCGACACCGCCATCCGCTCCGCCCGGACCACGCCCCTGGAGCGCACCGCAGACGTGGTGCGGCTCGAGTTCGGCCAGATCGATGGCAGGATCACCCCGCTCACATACCTGGTGGCGGGGAGCGGCACCCTGGGTCGGCTCTCCGACGAGGCACGCACCGTCGTCGCCTCGTGGGTACGCGACGGGGGCAGGCTCCTCGGCACCGCCGAAGACCTGAGGCTGGTCGCCGAGCCCACCGGCACCGCGGTGCTCGCCGGCACCGGCGTCGCCGTGACCAGGGTGGGGAGCGGCGAGCTGGGGGTGGTGGGCTCGCCGACAGACATGACCGCCGAGCAGTGGAGCCGGATCATCCGCGACACCCCGGGCACGCTCGATCTGATCGACTCGGCCGGGCAGGGTTTCGACGGCGGTCTGGTCCTGGCGGCGTCGAGTGGTCAGGAGGCGGCGGTTCCCGCCCTCCCTTGGCTGCTCGGCGGGATCCTGCTGTTCGTGGTCCTGGTGGGCCCGGTCAACATGCTGGTGCTGCGTGCCGTCGGCAGACCGGAGTGGTCGTGGTTGACCATCCCGGTGCTCAGCCTGCTGTTCCTCGGTGGGTTCTGGGTGCTGGGAAGGTCGCAGATCCTCGACTTCACCGCCACCCATGCCAGCGTCGTGGTGGACGACGGGCAGGGGACGGCGGTGGCCGATGCCGGTCTCCTGGTCCAGGTGGCCAGCGCCGGCAACCACGTGCTCGCCCTGGCCGACGGCTGGCAGGCCTACCCGGTCGGCGCCGAGTTCGGCGGTTCGATGGTCGAGGGGGTGGTGCGGGACCGCACCGTGGTGTTCGAGCTCGAGGACCTCGGGCTGGGGAGCACCCAGGTGCGCTGGGGCAGCGACGGCGTCGCCCTCGAAGCCACCGTGGACGACACCGCCGAGGGTTTGGTCGTCAGCGTGACCAACAACACCGGGTCGTTCCTCGACGCCTGGGGTGTGGTGGTGGGCGGCCGCGGCTTCGGCGCCGGAGACCCGCTCCCCGCCGGCGCCTCCGGGTCGGTGACGGTGGTCCCGGGGAGAGCCGCCGGCACCGATCCGGCCCTGGTACCGGCAGCGGTCAGGACCGGAAGCGATGTCGGCTACGAGATGGTGCGGCCGTTGGCGGCGCACCTGGAGGCGACCTGGCCCGTGCTCGAGGAGAACGCCCCGTACGTGTTCGGGATCACCGGCGACCGAACGGTCGACGTCGAGATCGACGGACGGACCGCTCAGGGCACCGGGACCACCCTGCTGGTCCTCCGGCTCGATCTGGCCGACGAGGCCTTGGCCGGGTTGGGCGCCGTCACCCCCCAACTCCTCGCCGTCGACGGGGCGTCGACCATCGAACGCTATGGGGACGAGATCTACGCATACGGCGCCGACTCCGTGGTGTTCCACTACTCGGTTCCGAGCGGGATCCCCCCCGCCTCCATCAACCGGGTGACGACCAGGCTCACCGAGATCGAGATCTACGACTGGGAGGCGGCCGAGTTCATCCCCTTTGCCCTGGAACGGGTCATCGACCCGGTGCGCCACCTGTCGGCGGGGGGCGAGATGCTGGTGAGGGCGTCGGTGGCCGACGAGAACGACTTCATGGACCAGTCGGTGCGGCTGCAATCCTTCGCCCTGAGGTGGACGACATGATCGTCGAGTTCGTATCGGTCGAGAAGCGATACGGCAAGGTGCACGCCCTGCGCGACGCCGACCTCCTGGTGCCCGAGGGCTCGGTGCTGGGGCTGATCGGGCCCAACGGCGCCGGTAAGACCACCTCGATCCTGATCATGACCTCGCTGCTCGAGCGCGACGGGGGCAAGGTACGGATCGGAGGGATCGACCCGGCGAAGGACCCACGGGCGGTGCGCCGCCATGTCGGCTACATGCCCGACTTCTTCGGGGTGTACGAGGGCATCACCTCCGCCGAGTACCTCGAGTTCTTCGCCGCCACCCAGCGGATCCGGGCCTCGGCCCGGCCCGCCGTGGTCGCCGACCTGCTCGCCCTGGTCGATCTGGAGGCCAAGGCATCGGCCGACGTCAACACCCTGTCGCGGGGGATGAAGCAGCGGTTGTCGCTGGCCCGGGCGCTGATCCACGACCCGGCCCTGCTGGTGCTCGACGAGCCGGCGTCCGGGCTCGATCCGAGGGCACGGGTCGAGCTGCGCGAGCTGATCGGCGAGCTGCACCGGATGGGGCGCACCATCGTGATCAGCTCGCACATCCTCTCCGAGCTGGAGGGGATCTGCTCGCATCTCGCCGTGGTCGACCACGGGCGTGTCCTCGCCCAGGGCAGCATGCCCGAGGTGCGGGCCCGGATCCTGTCGGCCCGCCGGGTGACCGCCCGGGTGGAGGACGGCTCGGTGGAGCGGGCCGAGAGCGTGCTGCGCGCCCGCCCCGAGGTGTCCAATCTCGACACCGAGCGGTCGATCCTCAGGCTCCAGTTCGACGGAGGGGACGACGTGTCCGCATCCCTGCTCGGCGATCTGTTCGGCAACGGGGTGGCCGTGTCGGAATGGCGCATCGAGGGCGCCGGGTTGGAGGACCTGTTCCTCCAGCTCACCGCCGACAGCGCCGAGGGGCCGGCGTCGTGAACCCGGTGGCCCGCCGCGAGCTCCGGGAGCGGTTCCGCAGCCTGCGCTCGCCGATGTTGATCTCGGGGTGGGTGCTGGCGGCGGGGGTGCTCACCTTCCTGTCTTACCTGATCGCCCGCAGCTCTGCGGAGAGCCGGCTCGACGCCTACGGGCTGTCCGGGCTCGGTTCGGTGTTCGCCGCCTCCTCGATGGGGGCGTTCATCCTCCATTCGCTGCTGCTCGGCCTGCTCACCGCCGCCGTGTTCGTGGTGCCCGGTCAGGCGGCGGTCACCATCGTGGGGGAGCGGGAGCGTCAGACCCTGCCCCTGCTCCAGGTGAGCCAGCTCACCGGGGCCCGGATCGTCACCGGCAAGCTGGCCTCTTCGCTCGCCTTCATCATGCTGCTGCTGGTGGTGGCGCTGCCGTTGCTGGTGATCCCGGTGCTGCTGGGCGGGGTCACCGTCACCCAGGCTCTGCTCGGGATGCTGATGGTGGCGGCGACGGCGGTCACCATCGGCGCCGTTTCGATGTGGATCTCGGCCCGCGCCCGGAGTGTGCAGGGTGCGGTGCTCGGCTCGTACGTGGTCGGCGCCGCCCTGGTACTGGGCAGCTTCGCCCTGGTCGCCGCCGAGGCGCTGCTGCTGAGACCCGACGACACCGGTTCGACCCGGTACAGCCAGGGGCTGCCCCGCGACGACGGCCGCGAGCTGTACTCGTCGTGGATAAACCCGTACCTGGGGCTGGTCGACGCCTCGAGCGACGTGCTCCGCTTCGGGGGGGAGATCGTCACCTCGCCCTACCAGCCGTTCCGCAGCGTGCTGATCAAGCGCCAGGGGTTCGCCGCCGCCAGTGTCGACCTGCTCTACGACCCCTTCGCCCGGTTCGGTCCCGGCGGCGGCGCCGTCATCTTCGAGGACCGCGGCGCCTTTGTCTCCGGTGCCGCCCAGATGCTGCCGGCACCGACCGCGGTGGACCCGGTCCGGGGCCACATCTGGTGGCGTGTCCTGGTGTTCGAGGCCATCCTCACCGCCTTCGCCCTGTGGAGGTCGACCCGGCTGGTCACGGTTCCCCGCCGCCGGCTGGTGCGCAACCGTCGCCAACCCGAGGAGGTGGGCGATGCCGCCTGAGTCCATCAACCACATCATCGGGGTGGCGCGCCGCCGGCTGACCACGATCCATCTGCTGCGCCGTCTGGTCGTCGCCATCGGGGTGGTGGCGGCCGCCGGGGCCTTGGTGCTCGGGATCGGGCGCAGGGTCGTGCTCCCCTGGTCCGAGGCTGCGGTGATCGTCGCCGCCGGGCTGGCCGTGGTCGGAACGGTGGCGGTGACGCTGCTCCGGCGTCCTTCGCCCCGGAATGCCGCCATCGAGTTGGACACCAGGCTGGGCGCCAAGGACCAGGTGTCGACCGCGCTGGAGCTGGTCGGGCACGACCCGATGACACCGATCGAGCGCGCCCAGGTGACCAGGGCGGCGGCGTGGGCTGAGGGCCGTACCCTGACCGGGTTCGGCCGGCTGCTCCCCGATCGCCGGTTGCTCGGTCTGGCCGGGCTCGCCGTCGTCGCCGCCATGGCCCTCGCCATCCCGGCGTCCCCGGCGGATGCGGAGCAGCAGCGCCGCCAGGCGGACGGGCAGCTCATCGGCGACGCCATCGACGATCTGCGGGAGGCGGCGGCGGAGGCGG
This sequence comes from Acidimicrobiia bacterium, assembly GCA_051002015.1. Taxonomy (GTDB): domain Bacteria; phylum Actinomycetota; class Acidimicrobiia; order Spongiisociales; family UBA5794; genus JACDBE01. The sequence continues at coordinate 780 of JBPCMS010000056.1, read as the reverse complement.
CGGACCGGGAGGTGGCGGACACGCTGGAGCGCGCCGCCGACGAGCTCGAGGATGCCGCCGACCTGGACGAGGCGATCTCCCGGCTCGGGGACACCCGATCCGAGCTGGCCGAGCTCGAAGACGCCGACGCCCTCCCCATCCGGGCGGCGATGGCCGGGGTGGAGCAGCGGCTCCGTCAGGACCCCATCGGCGAGGGAAACGGCCTCTCCGCCCAGCTCCAGGACCTGGCCGAGCGAGCGGAGGCGATGAGCCCGGAGGACCGGGCGGAGGCCGCCGAGCAGCTCGCCGAGCTGTCCGACGTGCTGTCCCCGACCTCCCGTGAGCTGGGCGACATGCTGGAGGCGGCCGGTGAGGCGATGGCCGGTGAGGGCGAGCCCGGCGCCGCCATCTCCGAGGCTGCGGCGGCCGCCGCCGCCGCCGAGGGTCGGGCCGCCGCCGCCGGCGACGTCGCCGCCGCCGGGTCCACGGTGCGCGACGTCCAGGAGCGCCTGGGCGATGCGCGGGAGTCCCAGGGCGAGGGTGAAGGCCAGGGTCAGGGCGACGGTCAGGGCGAGGGTCAGGGCCAGGGTGAGGGTCAGGGCGAGGGTGAGGGCCAGGGTCAGGGCCAAAGCCAAGACCAGGGTGAGGGCGAGGGTCAGGGCCAGGGGCAGGGCGGCGGCGGGGGTTCGGGGGCCAACAACCCCGGATCCGTTCCGGGCGGGACGGGCAGCGGGGGCAACACCTCGGGGAGCGGCTCGGGCGACGACGACCCCGTGGCCGATCCATCACGCGGCGCCATCT
>JBPCMS010000055.1:0-24092 GCA_051002015.1 Acidimicrobiia bacterium | reverse complement strand
GATGGCGCCGGCGGTAGTGACCAGGGTCACCTCCGCCCCCCGTTGCGCGGCCGCCTCGGCCACGGCGCTGCCCATCCTCCCCGACGAGCGATTTCCCAGGTAGCGCACCGGATCGATGGCTTCCCGGGTGCCTCCGGCGGAGACCACCACCTGCCATCCCGTCAGGTCACCCGGCGCCAACGCCGCCTCCACCGCAGCCACGATCTCCTCCGGCTCCACCATCCGACCGATGCCCTCGTCGCCGCCGGCGAGGGCCCCGGTGGCGGGGCCGACCACCAGATAGCCATCGGAGCGCAAGGTGGTCATGGTGCGCTGGCTGGCCGGGTGCTCCCACATCTCGGTGTGCATCGCCGGGGCCAGCACCACCGGCTTGCCCCAGGACGCGATCACGGTTGCGGTGAGAGCGTCCTCGGAGATCCCCGTGGCGATCCGGCTCAGGGTGGCCGCAGTGGCTGGGGCGACCACCACCGCATCTGCCCAGCGGGCCAGCGTGGTGTGCGGGCTGACGTCGGCGGACCCGAACAGCCCGACCACGGGAGCGGTTCGGGTGATGGCGGCCAGTGTCTGCGCCCCGAGGAAGTGGGTGGCGCTCTCGGTCATGACGGCGCGGACCTCGGCGCCGGCGTCGATCAGCCTCCTGGCCAGGTAGGCGGCCTTGTAGGCGGCGACCCCACCGCTGACCCCGAGGACGATGCGGCGGCCGCCCAGCATCAGGGGTGATCCCGCCGGATCAGAGCTCTTCGGCTTCCTCGATCTCCCTGTCGATGATCACCTTGTCCTCGTCGATCTCCTCGAGGGCGATGGACAGGGGCTGGCGGGACAGGGAGTGAACCTGCGGGGGGACATAGGTGCCGCCATAACCCTCGCCCAGCTCGTTGAAGTAGGCGTTGATCTGGCGGGCTCGGCGGGCGGCGAGCACGACCAGACCGAACCGCGAGTTGGTCTTCGCCAGCACACGGCCGATGGGAGGCTCGATCATCGTGCTTGATCTCCTGCTGAGAGGGGGTTTCCGGCCCGCGGCTGCGGGTGGAACCGGCCCATCATAGCGCCACCGACCCTCCTTCCCGATCCACCGGCTCCGCTTGCAGACGGCGAAGCAGCTCGGTGACCACCGCTTCGATCGACAGCTCGGAGGTGTCGATGACGATCTGGTAATGGTCGGTGTCCAGGTAGTCGATCCGGTAGTAGCGCCGGTAGCGGGACGCCTCGGATTCGATGCGCCCGATCAGCGCCCTGGTGGTTGTCTCCAGATCGACGTTCTCCCGCTCGGTGGGGCGGAGGGCGGCGTGGATGCGGGCGGCGGCCACGTCGGTGTTGACGTCGAGGAACACCTTCACCGACTGGGGGAGGAAGAACCAGGCCATTCGGGAGTCGATGACGAAGCTCTCCCCGGTGGTCCCCAGCCACACCGTCCTGGCGTCGATCTCGGCGTCGATGGCGTCGTCGCCCTCGGCCAGCCTGGAAAGCTCGAGGATGCTGAGCCCCCGTTCCGCCGCCATCGCCCGCATGAAGTCGCCGGCCGAGACGTGTCCAAGCCCGAGCTCAGCCGCCACCCGTTTGGCGACCACGCTCTTGCCCGAGCCCGGTCGGCCCGAGATGGCGATGATCAGCGGGGCCCGCTCCGGGGCGGGATCGGTCAAGCGAAGCGGTCGAGTAGGGCCCGGCGCTGCCGTGTCCCCAGACCCTGGAGCTTGCGGTTCTCGTGGATGCCGATCTCCTCCATGAGCCGCTTGGTCGACACCTTGCCCATCCCGGGGAGGGCCACCAGCAGCGGGGCGACCTTGGTACCGGCCAGCACCGGGTCGTGCTCGGCCCGCTCCAGCACCTCGGCCAGGGTGAGGCTGCCGGTGCTGAGGAGCTCCTTGACCTCGGCCCGCTGCCGGCGCGCCGCCTGGGCGCGTTGGAGAGCGGCGGCGCGCTGCTCCGGCGTGATCTCAGGCAGCATGGTCCCTCCGTCGGTCGTCGGCGCACCACGTTAGATCCCGACGCCCCTCCTTACGCCGTCCTGACAAGACTGGTGTGGTCGGCCGACGGGTCCAGGAGGCTGACCTGCTTCCGCCTCTTGACAAAGGGGGGGGCCCGTGGTACAACGACTGGCAGAACATACCGGCAACGATCGCCAAGCTCGAAGGACGCTAAAGATGTCAAGAACGGTCACGTCAGCGCTCATAGGGTGGCTTCTCGTCGGCTTGGTTCTCGCCGTCGCGCCTGCTCCGCTGGAGGCGGCTGAGTCGAGCTGCATCGTCACGGGTTACGCGCCGACCACGGACGGCATCTACATCTACTCGGATGCTCGCAACGACTGCACCAACCGAATCGAGAATGCGGTCAAAGTGCGGGCAAGCGTGCAGGAGAAGGTGTTTTCGGTGTGGACCGTCCGTACCAACACGTACGACTACGGCAACCAGGATGTACTGGAGGTGGAATCACAGTACTACTGCAACGGTCACGGGACGGACGTGTACAAGACCAGGGCCACAGGTTGGGACTCGACCGAGGAGACCAAGACTCGCTATTCCAGCGAGGTCTCGCGGACGTGCTAGGACGGAGTATCCGGACGCGACGTCGGGCCGCCACCCTCTGGTGCTGCATGGTGGCACTGGCGGGGTGCTCCTCTGGCGTGGGTGCCGGCGCCGTGGATGCCGCCCTCGACGACGGGACGGTGACCGACGGCGAGGTCGAGCAGGCCTGGCGGCTGGCCGAGGAATGCCTGCTGGAGCGTGGGGCCGAAGCCAGAGCCGAGCAGGATGCCCTTCAGCGGTGGGGCATCTCGATCACCGGTGATCATGACCAGGCCGACTACGAGGACTGTTCAGAGACTGCGGAAGAGGTGTCGAGGTTGTATCTCGTGGAGCGAGTTCCCGAGGGGGCCGAACGGTTGGAGCTGGCACGGTCGCTCGCCGATTGCTGGGCGGAGGTCGGCGTTACCGAAATACCATTCAACCCAGCGGAGCGTGACGAATCGCGAATGCTGGCCGCTGCAATCGAGCAGCTCGGCTACCGGAGCGGTGAACAGGCGCTCCTCGATGATCCCAGATTCGATGTCGTGTTGGACTGTGTTCACACCCACGAGCTCCTCTTTCCCGCCTTCTTCGATCCCACCGGCTGAGCAACTCGACCTGGGGACATACCCGGCTAAGGCCGCCTCCTCGACACCCACGGCCCTTCGTTGCCCGGTTCACGCCACGGGGGGACGGCCAGTTCCATGGGAGGACAGCACGGCCCTTCCATGCACTGCTGCTCTGTCTCGACGCTCATGAGCTGTTGCTCCCGGATCGTTTCGTACCGACCGAATGACAACCTGTGGCCGGTCTCGCCCGGCTACCAGGCCGGTTGCCCCGACCTCCGCCCCCCGTCGGTTAGCGTTCGAGCGTGAACGTCAGGCGGCTTGCCCTGGTCGTGCCGGGTCTCCTGCTCGCCGGCCTTGTCGTGCTCCTTCAGGTGCGGCCGGACCCGCCTGAGTTGGCGACGGAGGCGACGCCCCTGCTGACGGCTGCGGTTGCCCACGATGAGAGTTTCCTGCGCAACGGCCGCCTCGTTGGCGAGGTCTCGCAACCAACTGTTTTGGTGGCGTCCGGCGTGGACGGGAGGATCACGTCGGTGGCGGTAGCACCGGGTGACGCGCTCGTCTCGGGTGACACGGTCGCCACCGTTGCCGGTGTCGTCATTGTCGCCGCTCATACCGATGCCCCGTTCTACCGGACCCTCGCCGTGGGTGCAAGCGGTGACGACGTTGCCCAACTCCAGTGCTTTCTGGCACAGCACGGGATGTACGAGGGTCCCTGCGACGGTTCCTTCGGGCCGGCCACGGCGAGCGCCGTGACCCTGGTCAACGAGAGCATCGGTCGGGGCCGTGTCGCCGATTTCGACCCGCGGTACGTCATCTGGCTCCCCATGGAGAGCTTCGATGTCGGTCGGGTCGGGATCGATGTAGGCGCCTGGTTCCCGGTGGCGGGGACGACGATCATCGAATCGGAGGTTTCGGTCACCGCAGCCAGAGTCGAAACCGATCCCCTGTCCCCGACCGACGTCGAGCGGTACGGCCCATTCACCTTCACGGCCACCGACCCCGAATACGACGTTCCGGTCGACTCTGACCTGTCGGTCGATGCCGCCGATCTCGGGCCGCTGGCCGATGCTCTCCTTGCCGTCGCCGAGCAGACCGGAACCGCGGACTCCCCCATCACAGACGTCGAGGGCATCCCTCAAGGGATCTCGGGGACGGTGCGGGGCGCCAAGGTCGTACAGAGCATCGCCGTGCCAACGGTGGCGATCGTAGAGGCCGACGATGCCCTCTGCGTCTACGTCGAAGCGGGTGACGGTTTCCGGCCGGTGGTGGTCACTGCGGTGGGGTCGTCGGTGTCAGGGGCCACCTTCATCGACGGCGAGCTCGGGGCGGGCGACCAGGTGCTCGCCAACCCCGGTACCTTGGCGATGACCACATGCTGACCGTCGCCGGGGTGACGCATCGGTACGGCCAAGGGCCGGCCGTGCTCCACGACGTGGGGTTCACCTACACCCGGACGGGGATGCTGGCCGTGGTCGGAGCGTCCGGCTCGGGGAAGTCGACCTTGCTGGCGATCATCGGCGGTCTCATCAGGCCATCCGACGGCGGTGAGGTCACCTTCCCCGGCGCCGCGCCCGACGATGCGACGTGGGTGTTCCAGGTGCCGAACGTGCTGGGGCACCGCACCGCAGAGGCGAACGTCGCTGTCGGGGCGCTGGCATCGGGTGGTTCGTGGGCGGCGGCGGTTGACGCCGCCAGGGGGCTCCTCGACGACTACGGGCTCGCTCATGTCGCAATTGGCAAGGCCGGTCGCCTGTCCGGGGGCGAGGTGCAGCGAGTGATGCTCGCCCGTGCCCAGGCAATGCGGGCTCCCCTGCTCCTCGCCGACGAGCCAACCGGACAGCTCGACCACGCCAACACGCTCATGGTGGCGGCCTCCCTGCGCCGATTGGCCGACACCGGCACCACCGTGGTGGTAGCGACCCACGATCGGTCCGTGTCGGATCTGGCCGACGCCACCGTGGAGCTGGAGGACGCCACGGCAACGTATGTGGACCGTACCTAACACCCTGGGCGAGATCGTCCGCAACCTCCGTGGGGTGCATGTGGTGATCGCCCTGATACTGGCCGGGGCGCTGGGATGGGCCGGGCACTTCGAAGCCGTTTCGGTAGCCCAAGGCGTCTCCGATCTCCAACGCTGGATCGACCGGGGTGGGATGGTGTTTAGCGTGGAGCGCGACGGAGGGATCCCGGGTGAGCAGTGTCTCGCCGGCGCCCAGGTACCGATCGTCGTTGCTGCCGGTGGCGCGTCGGCGCAGAGCGGAGCAGGACCCGCCACGGTCGCCTTCGATCGGTCCCCCGGGGTCGAATACTCCGTGATCGCCATGACCAAGGGGGCGGTGGGGATCGCCGGAGGGGGCCCCCTCGTGAACGAAGGCTGGATCGTCGGGCAGACCGCCCTCGAAGAGCTCGGGCTTGGCGAGGGCGACCTGCTCCGCTCCGGTGGGTCTTCGACGAAGATCGGCTACGTCGTCGGTGGAGGGCAGCGCCAACTCGGCTACGACCGCGACGTGATACGGCTTACCACCGGTCGGGGTGAGCGCTTCCTGATCTGCTGGGTCGAGCTGACACCGGCGGCCTTCGGGATAGGCGCCGAGATCATTGCCGGCTTCCTACCGTACGACGACGCCGTGATCCGCCCATTCCTCCGCACCGAACCCGAGGGGCATCCGGCCGTCCGCTACCTCAACCGACCTTCCAGGTTCGCCTGGGTAGCCGCCGGTTTGGCCATCGGTGGCTTCTGGGGCCTGTGGTCCTGGGTTCGCCGCCGCGAATTGGCCCTTTACCGCTCGCTACACATGCCGCCGGCCGGTATAGCCATCCTCGCCACCGGCGAAGCCCTCTTGGTGACCGGGCCGGCGGCAGTCATCGCCGCGCTGGTCGTCGCCACCATGTGGGGGGCGACGCCGGCAACCATCCTGGGTGCCTGGAGCATCGCCGCCGGGACGGTGCTCGGCATTCTCATCGCCACGCTGGCGGTTTGGCCCATCGCAACGCGCAACCTCGCCGTGGCGGCGAAGGACCTCTGACCGTCGACTCACGGAACCAACCGGGAGGGGCGCCGACGCCGGTCGTTCCGTTCAGGCCAGGGTGGCGACGATCTCCCGGGCGGCGGCCACCGGGTCGGGGGCGCCGATGATGGGGCGGCCGATCACCAGCCAGTCGGCCCGCCTGGCCACGGCCTCGGCCGGGGTGGCGGTGCGACGCTGGTCCCCGGTGGCGGCGCCCTCGGGTCGGACCCCCGGCACCACCTTGAGCAGACGGTCGGCCACGTTGGCGATCACACCCAGCTCGAGCGACGAGCACACCACGCCCTCGCACCCGGCACGGTCGACCAGCCTGGCCAGCTTGGAGACCAACCTGCCCGGGCTCAGGTCGATCCCCATCTCGAGCAGGGCGGCCTCGTCCAGGCTCGTGAGCACGGTGATGCCGAGCACCCCGCACCGCCCGGATGAGCCCCGTGACGCCCCGGCCACGGCACCGGCCAGCATCTGGGTGCCCCCGGTGGCGTGGGCCGACACCCAACGGGCGCCGACGGCTCCGAGCCGGGCCGCCGCCGCCTCCACCTGGGAGGGGACGTCGTGGAGCTTGGCGTCGGCGAACACCGGTTTGCCCAGGGAGGCGACGGCGGCGACGGTGCCGGGACCGGGTCCGTGGAGCAGCCGCAACCCGACCTTGAACCCGCCCACGTGGGGCACGAGATCCCTGGCCAGCCGCACCGCCATCTCGGCTTCGGCCACGTCGAGGGCGACCAGGATGGGCGGGTCGGTGGTCACGCCGCCGCCCCGGTCAGCTCGGCCACCCGGCTCACCCGGTGGCGGCGGCACCAGGTGAGGAGCTGGCGGCGGATCGTCTCCCCAACCCGGGGCGAGGCGAAGTGGGCGGTGCCGATGGCCACCGCGGATGCGCCCGCCATCAGGTACTCGACCACGTCGGCCCCGGTGCGCACCCCGCCGCATCCGACGATGGGGAGCCGGGGCAGGGCGCGGTGCACCTCCCACACGCAGCGGAGAGCGATCGGTTTGAGCGGGGCACCCGAGTAACCGCCGACGATCCCGGAGAGCAGCGGGACTCGACGCTCGACGTCGAACCCGGCCCCCCACACCGTGTTGGTGAGCACCACCCAGTCGGCGCCGGCCTCGGCGACGGCGGCGGCGATCCCAACGATGTCGGCGGCGTTGGGTGACAGCTTGGCACCGACCGGGCACGTCACCCGTTCCCGGACGGCGGCCACCGCCTTGGCGGCGGCACCCCGATCCAGGGCAAACAGCATGCCCCCGTCCAGATTGGGGCACGACAGGTTGACCTCGACGGCGACGACACCCGCCGTCTCCAGACCGGCGGCGACCTCCCCGAAGTCGGCCGCCTCGTGGCCGACCGCCGACCCCCACACCTCGACCCCGATCGACCCGAGATCCGGCCCGACCTCGGCCCGCCAGGCGGCGATGCCCGGGTTCTGGATCCCGATGCCGTTGAGCATCCCCTCCCGAGCCGGGGCCATCCGGGGAGCGGGACGGCCCGGCCACGGTTCCACGCTCACCGACTTGGCCACCGCGGCGCCGTAGGCGGCGAAGGAGACGGTGGCGGCGAAGTCGACCACCGAGCCCACGGTTCCCGATGCCGCCACCAGCGGCGACCGGAGCACATGGCCACCGAGGGAGACGGCGAGATCGGTCATACCGCCGCCACCCCTCCCTGGAGCAGGTGGTGGCGTTGCAGGGTGTTGACCCGGGCCGCCTCGTCGCCCGACCGTAGGCTCTCCACCAGTAGGCTCCCGCCCCGCACCGTGGTCACACAGGGCACCTCGTGGCGGGTGGCGGCGCGCCGGATGAGCCCGGCATCGCTGCGGGCCCGGGAGCCGCCGGGGGTGTTGATCACCAGGTCGATCTCGCCCAGCTCGATCAGCCGGACCGGGTCGTACGGACCCTCGCCCACCTTGTCGACATGGGAGACGGCGACACCGTGGCGAGCCAGATGCCCGGCCGTTCCGTGGGTGGCGAGGACCCGGAAGCCGAGCCCGATCAGGTCGGTGGCAAGCTCGGCGGCGGCATGCTTGTCCCGGTCGTCGAGCGAGAGGAACACCGTGCCCCCGCGGGGGATCACATGGCCGGCGGCGCGCAGCCCCTTGGCATAGGCACCGCCGATGGTGGCGGCCAGCCCCATCACCTCACCGGTCGACCGCATCTCGGGGCCGAGCACCCGATCCTCGGCCGGGAACCGCTTCCAGGGCAGCACCGCCTCCTTGACCGCCACCCCGAGGCTGGCGGGCGGCTCCTCGCCGAGCACGCCGGCGGCACGCAGCGTGGCCAGGGTCTCCCCCATCATCACCCTGGTGGCCACCTTGGCCAGCGGGATCCCGGTGGCCTTGGAGATGAACGGGACGGTGCGCGACGCCCTCGGGTTGGCCTCGAGCACCGACACCTCGCCGCCCCGCACCGCGAACTGGATGTTGATCAGCCCCCGCACCCCGAGCCCGAAGGCGAGCCGGCGGGTGAGCTCGACGATGCGGTCGATCTCGGCCGGGCTCAGGGTCTGGGGAGGGACCACGCAGGCCGAGTCGCCCGAGTGGATCCCGGCTTCCTCCACATGCTCCATGACCCCGCCCACGTAGACCTCGGTCCCGTCGCACACCGCGTCCACGTCGACCTCGATGGCCGATTCGAGAAAGCGGTCGACCAGCAGCGGCGCCGCCGAGAGATCGAGCTCGCCACCCAACCGGTGGTACTGCTCGCCGAGGTGGCGGCGCAGCTCCTGCTCGTCTTCCACGATCCGCATCGCCCTGCCCCCGAGCACGAACGAGGGGCGGACCAGCACCGGGTAGCCGACGACGGCAGCCACCGCCACCGCCTCGTCAACCGAGCGGGCCGTTCCCGACGGGGGCTGGGGGACGTCGAGCCGGCGGCACAGGGCGGCGAAGCGCTCACGGTCCTCGGCCAGGGCAATGGCGTCCGGGGTGGTCCCGGCGATCGGATACCCGGCCGCCTCGATGGCGGGGGCCAGCCCGAGCGGGGTCTGGCCACCCAACTGGACCACCACCGCCGCCGGGCGCTCCCGTTCCAGCACGGCGAGCACATCCTCGGCGGTGAGCGGCTCGAAGTAGAGCCGGGCCGAGGTGTCGTAGTCGGTGGACACCGTCTCCGGGTTGCAGTTGATCATCACCGGCTCGTACCCGGCCTCGGCCAGGGCGAAGGAGGCGTGGACGCAGCAGTAGTCGAACTCGATGCCCTGCCCGATCCGGTTGGGGCCGGAGCCGACCACCACCACGGTGCGCGACCCGGGCGGCGGCGCCTCGTCCTCGGTCTCGAACGTTCCGTAGAAGTAGGGGGTGGCCGCCTCGAACTCGGCGGCGCAGGTGTCGACCGTCTTGTAGGTGACGGCGGTCCCGGCGGCGATCCGCTCGGCGGCGACCTCGGTCTCTTCCCGGCTGGTGAGGTGGGCGATCTGGCGGTCGGAGAACCCGAGCCGCTTGGCCGCCCTTACCGTGGCGGCATCGGGGTGCTCGGTCTCCAGCGTGGTGCGCATGGCGACGATCGCCCCCATCTCCTCCACGAACCACGGATCGTACCCGGCGGCCCTGGCCACCTCGTCCACCGGCATCCCCCGCCGCAGCGCCTCGGCGACGAGGAACACCCGGTCGGGAGTTGGGACGGCGACGGCATCGAGCAGCTCGGGGTCGCCCATCGCCAGCGCTCCCGCCTCGGCAGGGTCGCCTCCCAGCCCTGCCCGGCCGATCTCCAGGCTACGCAGCGACTTCTGCAGGGCCTCGGGGAAGGTGCGACCGATCGCCATGGCCTCGCCCACGCTCCGCATCGAGGTGCCCAGCGTGGTCGGCATCGAGGGGAACTTGGCGAAATCGAACCGGGGCGCCTTGACCACCACGTAGTCGAGGGCCGGCTCGAACGAGGCCGGGGTGGCGCCGGTGATGTCGTTGCGGATCTCGTCGAGGGTGTAGCCGACGGCGAGCAGGGCGGCGATCTTGGCGATGGGGAAGCCGGTGGCCTTGGAGGCCAGCGCCGACGACCGCGACACCCTCGGGTTCATCTCGACGATGATCCGCCTCCCCGTCGATGGCTCGACGGCGAACTGGACGTTGGAGCCCCCGGTGGCCACCCCGACCAGCCGCAGACAGGCGATGGCCTCGGTGCGCATCGCCTGGTACTCCCGATCGGACAGGGTCATCACCGGGGCCACCGTTATCGAGTCACCGGTGTGGATCCCCATCGGGTCCAGGTTCTCGATAGAGCACACCACCACGGCGTTGCCGGCGCCGTCGCCCATCACCTCGAGCTCGAACTCCTTCCAGCCGGCGACCGCCTCCTCCACCAGCACCTCCCCCACCGGGGAGGCGGCTAGCCCGGCGTCGACCACCCGGCGCAGCTCGACCGGGTCGGCGGCGAGCCCGGTCCCTCCCCCACCCAGGATGTAACTGGGGCGGATCATCACCGGGTAGCCGATCGCATCGGCAATGGCCAGCGCCTGGTCGACCGCCGTCGCCGAACCGGCCCGGGCGGTGGCGATACCGGCCCGTTCCATCAGCTCCTTGAACCGGCCCCGGTCCTCGGCGGCGGCGATGGCGTCGAGCCCGGCCCCGATCAGCTCCACCCCGTACCGTTCGAGCACCCCATGGTCGGCCAGCTCCATGGTGACGTTGAGTGCGGTCTGGCCGCCCAGGGTGGGGAGGAGGGCGTCGGGGCGCTCCTCGGCGATGATGGCGGTGACCACCTCGACCGTGATCGGCTCGATGTAGGTGGCGTCGGCCAGGTCGGGGTCGGTCATGATCGTGGCCGGGTTGGAGTTGACCAGGATCACCCGGTAACCCTCCCGGCGCAGCGCCCGCACCGCCTGGGTGCCCGAGTAGTCGAACTCGCAGGCCTGACCGATCACGATGGGCCCCGAGCCGATGACCAGGATCGAGTGGATGTCGGGGCGGCGGGGCATCAGCCGGCTCCCACCATGGCGGCGAACCGGTCGAACAGGGCGGTGGCCTCGGTGGGACCGGGGGCCGCCTCGGGGTGGTACTGCACCGAGAAGGCGGGCAGGTCGAGGCAGGCCATCCCCTCCAGGGTGCCGTCGTTGAGGTTCTGGTGGGTGGCCCGCACCCTCCCGAACCGGGTGGAGACCGTCTCGGGGAGCAGCCACGGCCCGGGGATGGCCCCCGGCTCTGCCCGGGGGGGTGATCCCCCGGCCAGGCCCCACAGGTCGACGGCGAACCCGTGGTTCTGCGAGGTGATCTCGACATGGCCGTCCTCGAGGCGTCTCACCGGGTGGTTGGCGCCGTGGTGGCCGAAGGGAAGCTTGTAGGTGCCGGCCCCGAGGGCGAGCCCCAGGATCTGATGGCCGAGACAGATGCCGAACAGCGGCACCTCGCCGAGCAGCGAGCCGACCGTCTCCACCATGCGCTCGACCGGGGCCGGGTCGCCCGGGCCGTTGGACAGGAACACCCCGTCCGGTCGGGAGGCGAGCACCGCGGCGGCGGGCATGGTGGCGGGGACGACGTCAACGGTCAGCCCCCGGTCGGTGAGCCTGCGCAGGATGTCGGTCTTGATGCCCAGGTCGTAGGCGACCACCCTTCCCGCCGTGCCCGACCCCACCGTGTACGGGTGCTCGGTGGAGACCGCCGAGGCCAGGTCCCGCCCGCTCATGTCGCCGTGGCCGGCGGCGAGCCGGCGCAGCCGTCCCGCCTCGGTGCCGGGCCCCACCGCCGCCGCCATCGCCCCGGCGGTCCGCAGCCGTCTGGTCAGCGCCCTGGTGTCGACCTCGGTGACGGCGACGATGCCCCGTTCGGCCAGATCGTCGGCCAGCGAGCGCTCCGCCCGCCAGCTCGAGTGCCGTCGGGCGGCGGACCGCATCACCACCGCGGCGCAGCCCCCAGCCGAAGACTGCTCGTCCTGGCCGGTGGTCCCGTGGTTGCCGATGTGGGGCGCCGTCATCACCACCACCTGGCCGCTGTACGAGGGGTCGGTGACTACCTCCTGGTAGCCGGTCATCGCCGTGTTGAACACCGCCTCACCCACCGCAACCCCGGGAGCGCCGAACACGACGCCGTCGAACTCGGTCCCGTCGGCGAGAACCAGCAGGGCGCCGGTAGGGGAGCCAGTCACGACACCCCGAGCGGGTCGGCGGCGAACGTGGGGATCCCGCCGAGCACGGTGAGCCGCACCCTGCCGGTGAGCGGTCTCCCCAGCCACGGCGTGTTGGCCCCCCGTGAACAGGTGGACGTCGGGGTCCACCGGGTCTTCGGGTCGACCACGGTGAGATGGGCGGGTGCGCCGACGGCTACCCGGCGCCCGTGCTCCCCCAGCCCGGCGATGGTCGCCGGGCGCATCGACATGGCGGCGAAGAACCCGCTCTGGTCGAGCGCCACCTCGGTGAGTACGGCGGCGGCGGCCCATTCCAGACCGGTGATCCCATTGGGCGCCTCCTCGAACGGGACCTCCTTCTCGTGGGCGGCGTGGGGGGCGTGGTCGGTGGCAACGGCGTCGATCAGCCCCGAGCCCAGCGCCTCCCGCAGGGCGGCGACGTCCGATGCGGGACGCAGCGGGGGCATCATCTTGAACACCGGGTCCATCGTGGCCACCTGGGTCTCGTCGAAGGTCAGGTGGTGGGGAGTGACCTCGACGGTCACCGGCAGCCCCTCGCTCCTGGCAGCCTCCACCAGCGCCAGCGCCTCGGCGGTGGAGACGTGCTGGAGGTGGTACCGGCACCCGGTGAGACGGACCAGGGCCAGATCGCGCGCCACCACGATCGACTCGGCCAGCGCCGGTATCCCCTGCATCCCCAGCCGCGACGAGAGGGCCCCCTCGTGCATGTGCCCGCCCCGGCTCAGCCCGGGGTCGACGGCGTGCTGGGCGACCACCCCGCCGATCTCGGCCACGTACTCCATGGCCCGGCGCAGCAGCCCGGCATCGGCCACGGTGTCGCCGTCGTCGGTGAAGATCCGCACTCCGGCGTCCCACAGGTCGTCGAGGTGGGCCAGCATCGCCCCGGCTCGCCGGGCGCTGATGGTGCCGGCGGCGGCGACATCGACCAGCCCGACCTGGCGGCCCCGGTCGACCACGAACCGGGCCAGGTGCCCGGCGTCGATCGGCGGGTTGGTGTTGGGCATGGCCACCACCGCGGTGTAACCGCCGGCCGCCGCCGCCGCCGAGCCGGATGCGATGTCCTCCTTGTGCTCCTCGCCCGGTTCCCGCAGGTGGGTGTGGAGGTCGACCAGCCCGGGGCCCACCCAGCACCCGGAGGCGTCGACCACGACGGCGTCGGAAACGGCGAGGTCCCTTCCGAGGGCGGCGACGACACCCTCCCGCACCAGGACGTCGACGGCGGAGGGCCCGTCGTCGGTGAGCACCGTGCCGCCGGTGATGAGGAGGGGACGCTCAGCCGACATGCTCACCCCCGAGTAGCTGGTACAGCACCGCCATCCGCACCGCAACCCCGTTGGTCACCTGGTCGAGCACCAGGGCCCTCGGATCGTCCGCCACCTCGGCGTCGATCTCGATCCCCCGGATCATCGGGCCGGGGTGGAGCACCACCGCCTCCGGTGAGAGCCGCCGCAGCCGGTCCCTGGTCATCCCGAACCGCCGCCGGTACTCGGCAAAGGAGGGGAACACCGAGGCGCCCCCTCGCTCCGCCTGGACCCTGAGCAGGTAGACGGCGTCGAGCTCGCCGAGGGCGTCGTCGAGGTCGGAGGTGGTGGTCACCGGCCACCCCTCGGTGTGGAGCGGGAGCAGGGTGGGTGGGGCCACCAGGGTGACCTCGGCCCCCAGGGCGGTCATGGCGTGGATGTTGGAGCGAGCCACCCGGCTGTGGCGGATGTCGCCGACGATGGCGATCCGCAGCCCGTCGAGCTTGCCGAACCGCTGCCGCAGGGTGAGGCAGTCGAGCAGCGCCTGGGTGGGATGCTGGTGGCAGCCGTCGCCCCCGTTGACCACCGGCACCGAGGCCCACCCGGCCACCCGCCACGGGGCACCGGTGGCCTGGTGCCGGACCACCATCAGGTCGAGCCCCATCGCCTCGATGGTGAGCACGGTGTCCTTCAGTCCCTCGCCCTTGTGCAGCGCCGAGGTGTCGGGAGAGAACGACATGGTGTCCGCCGACAGCGCCTTGGCCGCCTTCTCGAACGACATCCTGGTCCGGGTCGACGGCTCGAAGAACAGGGTGGCCACCGTCTTGCCCCGCAGCGCCGGGACCTTGGGGATGGGCCGGCGCAGCACCTCGCCGAAGGCGGTGGCGTCGTCGAGGTAGCTCTCGATCCGGGACCGCTCCAGCCCCTCGGTGGTGAGCAGGTGGTTCACGGCATCGCCTCCCCGTCCCCGGCTTCGGTGGTATCGATGGGGGCGGTCCTCGCGGGGCCTTCGATCACCACCGCCTCGGTGCCGTCGGTCTCGTCGAGACGGACGCTGACCCGCTGCCCGGGCGCCGTGGGCAGGTTCCTGCCGACGTAGTCGGCCCGGATGGGCAGCTCGCGGTGGCCCCGGTCGACCAGGACGGCGAGCTGCACCGTCCCCGGCCGGCCCAGATCGGCGAGGGCGTCGAGGGCGGCCCTGATGGTGCGCCCGGTGTAGAGGACGTCGTCGACCAGCACCACGGTGTGCCCCTCGATGGGCTCGGGGATCTCGGTTCGTCCCAGCGGTGTGGTCGGTCTGGTGTCGAGGTCGTCGCGGTACATGGCGATGTCGACCGAGCCGTGGGGGACCGGGGTGCCCTCGACCTCGGTGAGGAACTTGGCCAGCCGGGCGGCCAGGGGCACCCCTCTGGTGTGGATGCCAAGGACGATGAGCCGGTCGAGACCCCGGTTGCGCTCCACGATCTCGTGGGCGATCCGTCTCAGGGCTCGGGAGATGTCCTGCGGGCCCATCACCGGGCTCGACGCATGCGGACGGGGCGGCACGTGGCCTCGCTTTCCTTTCCGGCCTCACGGGACCGGGTTTAAAGGTCTGGTCGGCATGACCGTAGCAGGGTGGGTGCCCGGTGGGGTGCCGCTCGCCCGGTGGGGTCGTTCAGTCGGTCTCCCCGGCCGCCGAATCGCGGGCCATCGTCCCCAGCACCCCGTTGACAAAGGCGCCGCTGCGGGCGGTCGAATAGCGCTTGGCCAGCTCCACCGCCTGGGACACGGCCACCCCGACCGGCAGATCGGTGTGGAGCAGCTCGTAGGCCCCGATGCGGAGGATGGCCCGGTCGACCGCCGGCATCCGCTCCACTCGCCACCCCAGGGCGCGGGCGGCGATGGCGGCGTCGAGCTCGAGCCGCTGATCCCACACCGCCGCCGCCAGCCGAGCGCCCCGGCTGGACAGCCCCTCGGTCTCGGGCCCGTCGCCGACGGCGTCGGCGGCGTACAGCGCCAGCAGTGCCTCCTCGCGGGCGGGCCTGGTCACGGGGGGCGGGTCACGAGACCCGGGTGATGTAGTCCCCGGTCCTGGTGTCGACCTTCACCACGTCGCCCAGATCGACGAACAGCGGCGCCTGGATCACCAGACCGGTCTGCAGCGTCACCGGCTTGGTCGCCCCCGACACCCGGTCGCCCTTCACTCCCGGCTCGGCGTAGGTGACCTCCAGCTCCACCGAGGCGGGAAGCTCGATCCCGATCGGCGTCGCCTCGAACTGTGGGATCTGGGCGATCATCCCCTCCACCAGGAAGTTGGCGGTGCCCCCCACCAGATCGACGGCGACCACGATCTGGTCGTAGGTCTCCTGGTCCATGAAATGGAAGCCGAGGTGGTCGAGGTACAGGTACTGGTAGTGGCGCCGGTCGATCCTTGCCAGCCCGACGTTCTCCCCGGCGCGGAAGGTGCGGTCGACGACTCCGCCCCCTTCGAGACTCTTCAGCCTCATCCGGACGAAGGCCTTGCCCTTGCCCGGCTTGACGTGCTGGTGGTCGACGACGGTGTACAGCCCGTCCTCGAGGTTGAGCGCCATCCCCGGTCGGATGTCGTTGGTCGAGATCATGCGGTGACCAGCTCCCTGGGTGAGGTGGTGAGCACCCGGTGTCCGCTGTCGGTGACCAGCACCATGTCCTCGATGCGGACCCCGCCGACCCCGGGCAGGTAAGCGCCCGGCTCGACGGTGAGGACGTGACCGGGCTCGAGGACGTCGTCCGATCCCCGCCGGGCCCATGGGCCCTCGTGGATCTGGAGACCGACCCCGTGCCCGGTCGAGTGGAGGAAGCGCTCCTCCAGCCCGTGGGTGCGCAGGACGACCCGGCATGCCTCGTCGATGTCGTTGCCGGTGGCGCCGGGACGGACGGCAGCGATGCCGGCCCGGTTCGATTCGACCACGGCGTCGAAGAGCCGCCGCAGCTCGGCATCGGGCTCGCCGTCGAGCCACACGGTCCTGGTCATGTCGGAGTGGTAGCCGTCGACGGTGCACCCGTAGTCGAGGAGGAGCAGACCGGCGCCGATGGGACCGCTCCCGGTCTGGTGGTGGGGGCGGGCGGCGTTGGGGCCGGCGGCCACGATCGGTGGCCACCCCGCCCGGTCGCCTCCGGCGGCGACCATGGCCTCGATCAGGGCGTCGGACAGCTCGGCCTCGGTAGCGGCGGCGCCGGCCGTCCCGGCGACGGCGGCGAAGGCGGTGTCGCCGGCGGCGGCGGCGGCGGCCAGGGCGGCGACCTCGCCGGCGTCCTTGACCATGCGGTGCCGCTCGACGATGCCGGTCGAGGGGTGGAGGGTGGCCCCGACCTTCGCCTGGAGCGAGGTGAGGAACGACCAGGTGACGTGGTCGGCCTCGAGGTCCACGTCGGGAGCGTCGCCGATCAACCCGACCAGGGCGTCGAGCATGCCCGAGGTCGACACCTCGACCCTGGTGTCGTTGAGGTGGGTGGCG
This sequence comes from Acidimicrobiia bacterium, assembly GCA_051002015.1. Classification (GTDB taxonomy): domain Bacteria; phylum Actinomycetota; class Acidimicrobiia; order Spongiisociales; family UBA5794; genus JACDBE01. Next base: position 7,207 of record JBPCMS010000055.1, on the reverse strand, counting down.
AGCTCGGCGGCCAGCTCCCCGTAGCGGCCGTCGGTGGCGACCACGCACCCGCCGGGCGTGACCAGCAGCCAGGCGGCGGTGCCGGTGAACCCGGTGAGGTAACGGATGTTGATCAGCGACGACACCAGCAGCGGGCGTTCCCGTTCGGCAATGAGCCGGTCGAGCCGGCGGGCGTGGTCCATAGGCGTCCCCTTGGTGGATGGTGCGCTCCGGCGCCGATTGACCGATCGGCGATGGTCAACCGACCCCGATGGCGACGAGGGCGGCGTCCACGGTAGCGGCGCCGACCGGGGTGACGATGGGGTCCCCGATGGCACGCAGCAGCGTCATCCGCAGCCCGCTCCGGTCCCGCTTCTTGTCGAAGGCGATCAGCCGGCGCACCTCGTCGGGGTCAAGCCCGGAGGCGGTCACCGGGAGCCCGAGAAGGCCGAGCAGGTCGATCACCCGCTCCGCCTCCCCGAACCCGGTCTCCACCTTGGATGCGGCGCCGGCGGCCACCATCCCCACCGCCACCGCCTCGCCGTGGCCGATGCCCGCCGCCACCTCGACGGCGTGACCGACGGTGTGGCCGTAGTTGAGCCATGCCCGTCTGTCCTGCTCGGTGGGGTCGGCGCTCACCAGCGCCGCCTTGACAGCGATCGCCCTTCCCGCCACCTGGTCGAGGGGGGCGTCGAGCCCGTGGCGCTCGTAGAGCGCCACCAGCTCGGGATCGCCGATCAGCCCCGCCTTCAACGCCTCGGCGGCGCCCTGCCTGATGAGATCGAGCGGGAGCCGGTCGAGGATGTCGAGATCGACCAGCACCCTGACCGGGTGGTGGAAGAGTCCTGCCAGGTTCTTGCCGTCGACGTTCACCGCCGTCTTTCCGCCGATCGAGGCGTCGACCGCCCCGAGCAGCGTGGTGGGGACCAGCACCACGTCGACCCCGCGCAGGTAGGTGCCCGCCACGAACCCGGCGACATCGGTGAGGGCGCCGCCCCCGACCCCGACCACCAGATCGTGCCTGGTGAGTCCGAGCCGGTTGAGCTCCCGGTAGGCGCCCTCCACCACCGACAGCGTCTTGGCCGCCTCGCCGTCGGGAAGCGTCACCACCTCGACCTGCGCCCCCGTCTCGGCGATGGCCCCAGCCATGGCGGCGCCCCACCGGTGCGAGCCGGGTTGGGTGAGCACCGCCACCCGCTGCCGCCCCTCACCGGGTGGAGCGACCCGACCGGCGTCGGCGGCGATCCCGCGGTCGATCACAACCTCGGTGAGCACCGTTCCGGCCTCGGTGATCAGGTGACGCCAACCCACCGCGCCTCCACTTGATCGGCGACCCGGTCGGCGGTGAGATCGTCGGTGGCGATGCGCTGGTGGGCAACGGCTGCGTACCGCTCCCGCCGCTTCGCCAGGATCGCCTCGAGCCGGTCGGCCACCGACCCCGGACCGGGGGCGGAGAGCAACGGTCGGTCGCCGCCGGCATCGACCCGTTTCGCCAGGACCGGCGGCGAGGCGGTCAGCCACACCACGGTGCCCGACCGACGCATCAGGTCGGCGGACACCGGGTCGAGTACCGCGCCCCCGCCGGCGGCCACCACCTGCGGCTCGGAGAGCGAGGCGACGGCGGCGATGGCGGCGGCCTCGGCCATGCGGAAGGTGGCGCCGTGGTCGATGGCCCACAGGGCGGGGAGCCGCATGGCGGTGGCCGCCTCCACCATGTGGTCGGTGTCCTCGAAGTCGATCCCGAGCCGACGGGCGACCAGGGCGCCCACGGTGGTCTTGCCGGAGCCCATCATCCCGATCAGCCACAGGTGGCCTGGGTGCGGTGGCGGTGTCATGTCAGAAGGTGGCGAGGCGCTTCTGGTAGGCGGCAACCGATTCCACCAGATCGGCCACGGTGTCTCCGCCGAACTTGCGCTGCACCTCCTGGGCCAGCACCACCGCCGCCACCTGCTCGGCCACCACCCCGGCGGCGGGTACGGCGCACACGTCGCTTCGCTCCCTGAAGGCCTTCTCCGGCTGCTTGGTGGTGACGTCCACGGTGTCGAGGGGCCGCATCACCGTCGACAACGGCTTCATGGCGGCCCTGACCCTGACCACGCCGCCGATCGACATCCCACCCTCGATCCCGCCGGCCCGCCCGGTGGAGCGGGTGAACCCGGCCCCGTCATGGACGATCTCGTCGTGGGCGTGCGACCCACGCCGAGAGGCGGAGGCGAGCCCGTCGCCGACCTCGACCGCCTTGATCGCCGGGATCGACATCAGCGCCTCGGCTAGCCGGGCGTCGAGCCGCCGGTCCCAATGGACGTGGCTCCCCAGACCGACGGGGACGTCGAAGGCGAGCACCTCGACCACCCCGCCCAGCGTGTCCCGGTCGACGCCGGCCGCCTCGATGACGGCGATCATCGCCGCCTCCGCCCCACCGTGGAATGCCCGCACCGGGGAGGCGTCGATGGCCTCCAGATCCGCCGGGGTGGGCAGCGGCTCGTCGGGGGCGGTGGCCTCCCCGATGGCGACCACGTGGCTGATCACCTCGACCCCGATCCGGAGGAGCAGGGTCTTGGCCAGGTAGCCGGCAACGGTGCGGGCCGCCGTCTCCCGGGCGGATGCCCGCTCCAGGATGTCCCGGGCGTCGTGGGTGCCGTACTTCTGCATCCCGGCCAGCTCGGCGTGACCGGGACGGGGGGCGGTGAGCGGGCGGGCGGGCTCACCCGGCTCGGGGGACATCTCGCTCTCCCAGCGGGGCCATTCGGTGTTGCGGATGAGCACCGCCACCGGGGAGCCGAGGGTGACCCCGAAGCGCACCCCGCCCAGCACCTCGAGCTGGTCGCCCTCGATCAGCATCCGCTTGCCCCGGCCGAAGCCGAGCCGGCGCCGGGCCAACTCGGCGGCGAGGTCTCCGGCGGCGAAGGGCAGCCCGGCGGGGAGGCCCTCGACGATGGTCACCAACCCGGGCCCGTGGGATTCGCCTGCGGTGAGGAAGCGGAGCATCGGTCGATGGTACCGCCCGGCCGTGGCGGCGACCGTCAGCCCAGATACCAGTCGACGATCCGTTCACCGAAGATGAGCCCGAGCCAGGCACCGGTCATCAGCGAAGGGCCGAAGGCGAAGTGGTCCCTGGCGCGGCGAAGCCGACCCACCACCAGGACGACGGCGACCAGACCGCCCACCATGATCCCGGTGAAGAGCCCGACCCAGAAGGCGTCCCAGCCGACGAACGCGGTGAACAGCCCGAGCACCGGGGCGAGCTTGACGTCCCCGAACCCGAAGGCGCTCCCCCGACCCGCCACGAACAACAGGGTGTAGAAGCCGGTCAGGATCAACGCCCCCGCCCCTGCCCTGCCCAGCGACGAGGTTCTCCCGGCGGCGAGGGCGGCTGCGGCGAGGAGCACGACGCACCCCGCCGAGCCGGGGAGGTTGATCCGGTCCGGGATCAGCCTCGACCTGAGGTCGGTGATGGTGAGCGTCAGGGTGAGCAGGCCGAACCCGAGAAGGGCCGGAACCAGCCACGGATCGTCGGCGACGGACCCGGCCACCGGGAACAAGGCCGCCCCGACCACGGCGGCTGCGGCCGGGGCCCACGAAGGGCCCGGGCTGGGGGCGTCGTCCCGGGCGCCGAGCACGGCGTCGGCGATGCGCCAGGCGGCGATGCCCGCAATCACCCCCAGCGCCGCCAGCCCGGCCAGCGCCGGTGGGCTCACCGTTCGCCCCGGCGGCGGGCCAGCTCGACCTCGACCGCGGCCCGCATGGCGTCGAGCGGCGCCGGACGGCCGGTCCACAGCCGGAAGGACTGGGCAGCCTGGCCCAGCAGCATCGAGACCCCGTCGGCGACGGGGATGGCGACGGCCACCGCCGCCGCCACCGCAGGCGTCGGCTCGGTCCCGTAGGCCATGTCGAACAGCCCGGCCGCCTCCTCGAGCGGGACCGGGAGCAACTCGCCCCGCATGCCCAGCGGGGTGGCGTTGACGATCACCGCCCCGTCGAAACCGGTTCCGCCGAACGGCTGCACCGAGGAATCGACCCCGAGCCGGTCGATCAGGTCATGGGCCGACGAGGCCGAGCGGGCCACCACCCCGATGGGCCCGGCCCCGATCATCTCCAGGGCCACCAGCGCAGCGGCGGCGGCACCCCCACTCCCCAGCACCATGACCGGCCGGTCGACCGGCAACCCTGCCCGGCCCCAGGCCTCGACCATCCCGGCGACGTCCGTGTTGTGCCCGACGGCCTCGTCGCCGACCCTGGTGAGGGTGTTCACCGCATCGGTGCGCCTCGCCTCGGCTGCCAGCCGGGTGACCAGACGGGCGGCCAGCCGCTTGTGGGGCATGGTGACGTTGACCCCGTCGAGAACACCGCCCAGCAGATCCCGGACCACGTCGACCATCCCCGCCGCATCTACCCGGTGGCCGACGTAGGACCCTTCGATCCCCAGGGTGCGCAGCGCCGCGGTGTGGATGGCCGGCGACAACGAGTGGTCGACGGGATCGCCGACCACGGCGAGCCTCACGGCAGGACGCCGTCCGCCCGCGCCTGGGCCACCTTGGCCTGGTGCTCCTCGAGGCTGGTGGAGAACCCGTGGCGGCCTTCGAGGTCGATCAGCACGTAGTAGAGGAAGTCGGTCTGCTCGGGGTGCGCCGCCGCATCGAGCGAGGCGGCCCGCACCCCGCCGATCGGGGTTGGGGGCAGCCCCGGGTAGCGGTAGGTGTTCCACGGCGAATCGATCTCGAGATGCTCGAAGAGCACCCGGCCCGGGTTCTCACCGAGGGCGTAGATCACGGTGGCGTCGATCTGGAGGGCCATGCCGATGTCGAGCCGGTTGTCGATCACGCTCGAGATCAGGGGCCGGTCCTCGTCGAGCTTGGCCTCCTTCTCGATCATCGAGGCAATGATCAGACCCTGGTACGGGGTGTAGCCCTTGGCCTCGAGTTCGCTCCAGTCGACGGCCCGCATCCGGGCGATCATCTCCTCGTTGAGTCGCTGCACGATCTGGGCGGGGGTGGCGTCGATCACGAACTCGTAGGTGGCGGGGAACAGCAGCCCCTCCCACGCCGTCAGCGGCGGGGTCCCCTCGGGGAGCTCGTCGGGGAGGAAGGGCGAGGTGACCGTGCCGTCGAGGAGCGGGGCGGTGAAGTCGTCGACGCCGTGGTCGGACTGGTCGGCCAGCGACTCCAGCATCTCCTCGATGCGCAGACCCTCGATGACGGTGAGCCGGTAGACGTCCACCGCGGGAGGCCCGGCCACGATGAGGTCGGCGATCGCCTCGACCCCCATCCCGCCCACCAGCGAGTAGTCGCCCGCCTTGAGCTCGTCGGCCACCCCACCCACGGTGACGAACCGCTCGAAGGAGCCGCCGTCGGCGAGCAGACCGGCGTCCTCGAGCAGGTTGCCGATCGAGCGCGCCGTCGCCCCTGCGGGCACGGTGAACTCCACCGGAGCCCCGGCGGCGACCAGGTTGTCGGTGCGGTCACCTGCGGCGAGGTCGGCCAGCTTGGGGGCCGCCCAGGTGATGGCGAGGGCGGCGAGACCGATGGCGGCCAGCGCCGCCAGGATCTTGGCGGCGATCACCCCGGGCCTGCTCGGGGGCGGCGGGGGCCGGTACCCCTGCGGTGTCTCGGCGTACCAGACCTCATCCCGGTCGTAGTACCCGTAGTCGTCGCCCGACGCGGTGCCCGACCCCGGGTCGGACGAGCCGACCCGGTGGTCGGGGGGCATGGTCACGGTCGTGCTCTCCGGGAGGTGTCGAGGTAGCTCTGCAGTATCACGGCCGCCGCCACCTTGTCGCGCACCGCCCGGCGGGGGCGGCGACGGACGTTGCCCTCGAGCAGCGCCGACTCGGCGAGCCCGGTGGTGAATCGTTCGTCGTGAAACTCCACTGGTACCTGCATTTCCCGGGCGAGGGTTTCACCCAACGCCCGCGCCCGTTGGGCGGACCGACCTTCCCGACCCGACAGCGACACCGGGAGACCGATGACGATGCGGGTGACCTCGTTCTCGACCAGGATCGCTCCCAGCTCCCCGAGAAAGGTCGCGCCCCTCCGTTCGAGAACGGTGAGTGGTTGGGCGATGATACCGAGCGGGTCGGATAAAGCGACACCCACCCGTACCTCCCCGGGATCGATGCCGAGGATCCGCCCCGGCTCCGCGGCCCTCATCGGGAGAGCAGCGCCGCCCGCCCCGCCACCCGGGCCACCTCCAGCGCCTGGTCGAGCCGGTCGCCGTGGGGCCCGCCCGCCTGCGCCACCTCAGGGTCGCGGCCCCCGCCACCACCCAGGACCTCGGCGGCCGGTCTGACCAGGTCGGCCGCCGAGATCCCGCCCTCGACCAGGTCCTTGCTCACCACCGCGACCACCGTTCCCTTGCCATCGCGGGCCGAGCCGACCAGAGCGATGCCGGTTCCGATCCGCTGCCGCACCTGGAAGGCCAGGGTGCGCAGGTCGTCGGAGGACAGCGCCGGTCGGGAGCCGACCACCAGGGTGGCGTCGCCGTGGGTGTCGCCCCCGGCCACCAGCTCGGCGGCGATCCCGGCGGCGGCCTGGCGCTCGAAGGCGTCGAGCCGCTCCTGCTGCTGGTCGAGCCGATCGGACAGGGCTCGGGCCGCCTCGGTCACCGATGAGGGCTGGGTCCTGAGGATGCGGGCGGTCTCCTCGAGCGTCTGCCGCATCTCGGTGAGGCGGGCGTATGCGGTGGTCCCGGTCAGCGCCTCCACCCGGCGGGTGTTGGCGGCCACCGAGCCCTCGCTCACCAGGATCAGGGGCCCGATCTGGCCGGTGGTGGGCACGTGGGTGCCGCCGCAGAACTCCACCGAGTAGTCGCCGGCCCGCACCACCCGCACCCGTTCGCCGTACTTGTCCCCAAAGAAGGCGAGCGCCCCCATCGCCTCCGCTTCCTGCTTGGTGGTGACCACGGTGGAAACGGTGGCGTTCTCGATGACCCGGGCGTTGACGCTCCCCTCGATATCAGCCAGGGCGTCGTCGTCGAGACCCTCGAAGTGGCTGAAATCGAAGCGGAGCTTGCCCGGCTCGACCTTCGACCCCGCCTGGTGGACGTGCTCACCGATGCCGGCCCGCAACGCCCAGTGGAGGAGGTGGGTGCCGGTGTGGTTCTTGCGGATCCGCTCCCGGCGCAGCGAGGCGATGGCGAGGTCGGCGTCCTGGCCCACGGTCACGTACCCTTCGACCACCGTGCCGTGATGGCCGTGGACCCCGGGAATCGAATAGGTGGTGTCGGACACCGC
>JBPCMS010000054.1:0-26742 GCA_051002015.1 Acidimicrobiia bacterium | reverse complement strand
TGGGGTTGCCGAACTGGAGCCGGAGCGCATCCGACAGGGTGGTCACCGGGTTCCAGGTGGCGATGGTGCGCAGGATGGGGGGCATCCCGTCGACCGGGACGAAGGTGCTGGCGACGAAGGTGATCGGGAACAGCGTGGCGAACCCCAGCCCCATCACCCCTTCCGGGGTGGCGATCAGGCTCCCCACCAGGATCCCCAGCCAGATCATGGCGAAGGCGAAGGCAACCATCAGGGCGTAGCCGGCAACGGCGTCCGCCAGCCCGCTGCGGATCCGCCAGCCGATGATCAGGCCGCACAGCGACATCAGGGCGACGGGGAGGAACGACTTGATCAGGTTGGCGATGGCGTGCCCGCCCAGCACCGCCCCCCTGGCGATGGGAAGCGAACGGAACCGGTCGATGGCCTGGTTCTTGCGGTCGTTGGCCAGCCCGATGGCGACCCCGAAGGCGGTGAACACCACGGTCTGGGCCATGATCCCGCCCATGAGGAACTCGCGATAGCTGCCTCCGTCGGGCACGGCGATGGCCCCACCGAAGATGTAGGCGAACAGCAACACGAACATCACCGGCTGGATGGTGGCGTCGCTCAATGCCTCCGGCTGGCGCTTCATGTGGACCAGGCCACGCTTGGCGATGACCCAGGTGTCGTGCCACAACCCGCCGCGGCCACGCTCCTCGTGGTGCGGCGCTCCGCTGATGGCCTCGGCATGGCTGGTGGCGGTCACGATCGGACCTCCCTTGCGTGGGGTGACGGCTCGGTCTCCTCGCCCTCATGTTCGGGCGGGGCCCCGGTCAACGTCAGGAACACCTCGTCGAGGGTCGGTTGGTGCAGACCGAGCCCGTCCACGGCGATCCCGGCGTCGCGCAGGGTGGCGGCGACGACGCTGAGGGCGGCGACGCCGTCGACCGCCGACGAGGTCGCCCGGCGGGCGGCCTGATCGATGGTGGGCTCTTGACCGGTTGCGGCTGCCAGCGCCGTAGCCGCCGCTGCCAGGTCGGCCCGGTCGGTGACCTCCACCTGGATCTGCTCGCCGCCGACCTGCCGTTTCAGCGCGGCGGAGTCGCCCCGGGCGATGATCCGGCCGTGGTCGATGACCACGATGTCATCGGCCAGCCGGTCCGCCTCGTCGAGGTATTGGGTGGTGAGCATGACGGTGGTGCCCTGGTCGACCAGGGTGTCGAGCATCTCCCACAGCTCGCTGCGCGCTCGGGGGTCGAGCCCGGTGGTTGGCTCGTCGAGGAACAGGACCTCGGGGTTCGCCACCAGCGTCGCCCCCAGGTCGAGACGGCGCCGCATCCCTCCGGAATAGCCGCTGACCACCCGGTCGCCGGCGTCGTCGAGCGAGAACTGCTCCAGCAGCTCACCCGCCCGCCGCACCGCCGTCTTGCGGTTGAGGTGGTGGAGCTCGCCCAGCATCACCAGGTTCTCCCTTCCGGTGAGCAGCGGATCGACCGTTGCCTCCTGGGCGGCGAGCCCGATCCGGCGCCTCACCTCGATGGGATCCCGGCGCACGTCGAACCCGGCGACGATGGCCGATCCCTCGTCGGCCTCGGTGAGGGTGGTGAGAATCCGCACCGCCGTGGTCTTGCCCGCCCCGTTGGGGCCGAGGACGGCGGTGACCGTTCCCGTCTCGACGCTGAGGTCGATCCCGGTGAGGGCGGTCGTCTCGCCGTAGCGCTTGACCAGACCGACGGCCTCGACGGCATTGGTTGCGGGCATGCTGGACTCCAGGCGGCGGGACCGGCCATTATGCCAGCGTCTCGGAACGCCGAGTCGGTTCGAGCGCCCGTCGTCGACCTCCATGTTCCGGGCAGCACAGGCCCCACGGGACCCCGGGCGGCGAGAGCATTCGTCAGGGGACGGGTGGGCGACACCTCGCCGGACTCGGTTGAGGGGATCGGTCATGGTGCCGGCGTCCCCGGCCGATCCCCGCCGGCGTCGGTGGCTACGCTTCGCTCGAGGTGCGATCGACAGTGGACGGAATGCACGACATGGGCGGGATGCACGGCTTCGGGCCGATCGCGCCCCAGCCAGACGAGCCCGTGTTCCACGAGCGTTGGGAGGGCCGCACCTTCGGTCTGATGCTGGTCACCGGCGCCACCCGGTTGCGCACCGGATCGATCCGGCCCGGGATCGAACGGCTCGACCCCGCCACCTACCTGACCTCGAGCTATTACCAGCGGTGGGCACGATCGGTCGAGGACGGCCTGGTCAGGGCAGGGACGCTGGACGTGGCCGACATCGACCGGCGGGCCGCCACCGGGGAGCCGGCCCAGGCCCACCGCGGCGACACCGATCCGGAGGGGACCGCCCAACTGGTCGAGGCCCTGGTAGGGCCCCGCCACCCGTCCGGCGATATCGTCGCCGGCCGCTTCGGAGTGGGCGACGAGGTCACGGTGAAGCGGATGGCGCCGGCGGGACACCACCGCTGCCCCCGCTACGTGCGGGGGGTGACCGGAACCGTCACCATGGTTCCGGGCGGGTGGCCTCCCCCTACGAGCGACGGGCCGCCCGAGCCGACATACACGATCCGCTTCGCCATGGCCGACCTGTGGGGGGCGGACGCCGAGCCCGGCTGGCTGTACCTCGATCTCTGGGAGCGCTATCTCGAATGACGGACGACCACCCCCACCACGGTGACCACGACCACGACGGCGAGGATCACGGACACCACCCGAAACCGAAGCTCGACATCGAACGCCGGGTGGAGGCCATCGAGGCGCTGCTGGTCGAGCGTGGGTTGATCACCTCCGACGTGGTCGACGCCATCGTCGACACCTACGAGCGCGATCTCGGCCCGATGAACGGCGCCCGGGTGGTGGCGCGCGCCTGGACCGACCCCGACTACCGGGCCCGGCTCCTCGCCGACGGCACCCGGGCGGTGGGCGAGCTCGGGTTCGGCGGCGCCGAGGGTGAGCACCTGGTCGTGCTCGAGAACACCGGCGACATCCACAACGTGGTGGTGTGCACCCTGTGTTCGTGCTACCCGTGGCCCGTCCTCGGGCTGCCGCCACGCTGGTACAAGAGCTTCGCCTACCGGTCGCGCATGGTCCGCGAGCCGCGGGCGGTGTTGGCCGAGTTCGGGACGGCGCTCCCCGACGACGTCGAGGTCAGGGTGTGGGATTCGAGCGCCGAGGTCCGGTACATGGTCCTGCCCGTGGCTCCCGACGACGCCGCCACCAGGTCCGAGGAGGAGCTGGCCGCGCTGGTCACTCGCGACCACATGATCGGTGTGGCGCGATGACGTCGTCCTCGCCCCCCGACGGTATCCCCCGCCGCAACGGTGAGTTGGTGTTCGACGCCCCGTGGGAGAGCCGCGCCTTCGGTCTTGCCGCCGCCTACGTCGAGGCGTCGGGCGGAGGGTGGGACGCCTTCCGGGCTCACCTGATCGCCGCCATCGACCAGACACCGACCGCCCCCTACTACCAGAGCTGGGTGGTGGCGCTCGATCGCCTGCTCGCCGCCGATGGGATCTCCACCTCCCCGACCGGGTGAGGTTCCGACCGGGGAGCCAGTTTCGTACCCGCCCCGAAGCGACGTGGATTCCGGCGGCGACGCCGTCAGCCCAGGTGGCGGAGGCTCCCCGCCAAGCTCGGCCACGGCGGGGAGCGTCGCGGGATGACCGGGGCGGACCGGGAGGCGAAGAACGACTCGAGCAGGACCACCCAATAGGTCGACCCCAGGCCTCCTCGCTGGCCCGCTCCGGATGAGGTATCGAGCCGGCCACGTTCCGGCACCGGGTCTCAGCGTGATCTCTGCCCTAGTTGGTGAGCACCTCGCCGAGATCCACCACACGCACCCCGTTCAGCGCGGTGCCCACCGGGTGGCCGCCGATGTGTCGCTAGCAATCGTCCGATCGACGATCCGCATGATCCCAACGACCGATACCAATTCGTGGGTCGTCCTCTCCGAGATGACCGCTGATCGGTCGCCGGGGTCCTCCACCAGGAAGAGCAGGTACTCGTCTTCGAGGCGTGGCGTCGGCGCGCCGCTGAGGGTGAACGCCATCGTGCGGTTGCCCTGCCCGTCGGTGGCGAAAGCCTCCCAGGCGAAGACCACGATCCCCAGCCGGATCGCCCTTCAGGACCGACGAAGGCTCGACCGTCACCACTACCCATTCGGAGGGCTCAGGAGCCTCATCAATGTCGAGAACACCCAATGAGTCCACCGAGCTGACCGCCCCCACCAGGACCGTCTCAGCCGCAGCGAACAGCTCGTCGACGGTGTCGTAGGGGATGTCGAACACCTCGATATGGCTGACGGGAAGCCCGGCCGTCGAGGTGTCCGACCCTCCACCGGTCCCCCAGCACGCCGCCGGCATCACCACGACCATCACCCACAGGCATCTCGCCACGGGTCGGCGCGGATCAAGGGCACCGTCGGCGCGCCAGCCATCAGTACTCATCGTTGATGTAACCGATCTCGTGTGCGCTGAGGCGCCCGGTAGGAACACCACTCACACCTCCCGTGTCGACCTCGGGTGAGGAGTCGTCGAAGCCGCCTCCGGTATCCATGGTCCGATTATCCCCCCCGGCACTTGTCAAGCCCCGCCTCATCGATTCCGGTCTGGGTGGTCGCCGGTGTCGGCACTCGGGAGCGCCTCCCGACTCCGTGATGTCGGGGTGGACGAGCCTGAACCCGGCGGCAATCAGCCCAGGTAACGAGCCAGCGCCTCCCGCCACACCGCGGTCGCCTCGGCCAAGCCGACCAATCCGTGGTCGCCGAAATTGATCGCCTCCCCACCCATGGTGCCGATCCGCCGCGCCGGCGCTCCGCCGCCCAGATCTGCGCCGGCGGGGGCCACGACGACAAGCCGGTGGGGCGATTCGGTGAACAGGTCCCGCCAGTCCGGCGCCTCCACCGTCATCCCCACCCCCGACATGATGGCGATCTCGGCCAGCGCCACCCCCAACCCCCCCGTGGAAACGTCGTGGAGGACGGGGCACCACCCGGCCAGGTCCGTCGCCATCGACACCACGGCGGCGCCCATGACCGGGTCGACGGCGGCGGGCCGGCCGCCGTGGTGGTCGAGCACGATCCTGGCCAGAGCCGAGCCGGCGAAGTCGGTCGGGTCGTCCGGGCCGACCACCCACACCTCCATCCCGGGCTCGGCCCGGTCGAGCCTCGGTGGCCGCAACGGCATCGGGTCGGCGAAACCCAGCATCCCCACCACCGGGGTGGGATGGATGTCGGCCCCGTCGGTCTCGTTGTAGAACGACACGTTGCCGCCGACCACCGGGATTCCCAGAGCCTCACACGCCTCCGAGATGCCCTCGACGGTTTCCACGAACTGCCACATGACCTCGGGGTTCTCCGGGCTTCCGAAGTTGAGGTTGTCGACCAGGGCATAGGGCCGAGCCCCGGTGACGGCCACGTTGAGCGCCGCCTCCCACACGGTGCGGGCGGCGCCCCGTGCCGGGTCGAGGGCGCCGCGCATGCCGTCACCGTCGGTGGAGACCGCCAGCCCCATGGTGGTGCCCTTGATCCGCAGCAGCGACCCGTCGTGGCCGGGCTCGATCACCGTGTTGAGGAAGAGCTGATGGTCGTACTGCTGGTAGATGGGAGAGCGGTCGCCGATGGTGGGGTCGGCGAGCAGTCGGAGCAGGACGGACCCGGCGTCGATCGAACCGGGGAGCGCCGGCTGGTCGGCCCAGACGGCGTCGAGGGTGGAAGGGCGGCGGCGGGGACGGCGGTACCTGGGGGCATCCTCGGACAGCGAGGATGCGGGGACCTCGGCCACCAGCTCGCCGTGGTGGGTGACCCGCAGGGTGCCGCCCTCGGTGACCACCCCGATCGCCGAGGCGGCGATCTCCCACTTCCCGGCGAGGGCGGCGACCTCGTCCATGTCCTCGGGGCGGACGATGGCGAGCATCCGTTCCTGGGATTCGGACATGAGGATCTCGGCCGCGGTCATGCCCGCCTCGCGCAAATGGACGGCGTCGAGGTCGACGTCCATTCCCATCCCGCCGTTGGCGGCGCATTCGGAGGTGGCGCACGAGATCCCGGCGGCGCCGAGATCCTGGATCCCGACCACCAGCCCCCGTTGGCAGAGCTCGAGGCAGGCCTCGATCAGCCTCTTCTCCTCGAAGGGGTCGCCGATCTGCACCGAAGGCCGCTTCGCCCCCGACGCCTGGTCGAAGCCGGCCGAGGCCAGGATCGAGGCGCCGCCGATCCCGTCCCGCCCGGTGGAGGCGCCGAGCAGCACGGCGATGTTGCCTGCGCCCGAGGCGGCGGAGAGCACCAGCTGCTCCCGCCGCAGCAGCCCGAGTGCCATCACGTTGACCAGCGGGTTGGCGGCGTAGCACCCGTCCAGCTCGATCTCGCCGCCCAGGGTGGGGACCCCGACGGCGTTGCCGTAGCCGGCGATGCCCCGCACCACCCCGTCGAGCAGGTAGCGGTTGCGGGGATCGTCGAGCGGGCCGAAGCGGAGCGGGTCCCATACGGCGACGGGGCGGGCCCCCATCGTGAGGATGTCGCGCAGGATGCCGCCGACACCGGTGGCGGCGCCCTGGTACGGCTCGACCAACGAAGGATGGTTGTGGCTCTCGATCCGCAGCGCCGCCAGCCAGCCGTCGCCGAGATCGACCACACCGGCGTTCTCACCGGGCCCGACCACCACCCACGGGGCCTCGGTGGGCAACCGGCCCAGCCACGCCCTCGACGACTTGTACGAGCAGTGCTCCGACCACATCACCGAGTACATGGCGAGCTCGGCCGGCCGCGGCTCCCTGCCCAGGAGGTCGATGACGACGGCGTTCTCGTCGTCCGTCATCCCCAGCCGGCGGTGGAGCGGCTCGGTCACGGCGGGGGAGGTCACGGAGCGGCGAGGGCGACGGCGAGCGATGCGATGAACGACTCGAGCAGCACCACCCCGTCCGTCGACCCCAGGATCTCCTCGCTGGCCCGCTCCGGATGAGGCATCAGCCCGGCCACGTTGCCGGTGGCGTTGGCCACCCCGGCTATGGCGTCGGTCGACCCGTTGACGTTGGCCTCGTCGGTCGACGCCCCGGTGGGATCGCAGTAGCGGAGCAACACCCGATCACCGGCGGCCAGGTCGTCGAGGGTGGCGCCCGATGCGACGTAGTTGCCCTCGTACGAGTTGAGGGGGAGCCTGAGGACGTCGCCCACCGTCGCCGCCCTGGTGAGGATGCTGGCGGTGGACTCGACCCGCACATGGATTGGTCGGCAGATGAAGCGCAGGTCCCGGTTGGCGACCAGGGCACCGGGGAGCAGCCCGGCCTCGCACAACACCTGGAACCCGTTGCAGATGCCGAGCACCGGTCGCCCCTCGGCGGCGAGCCGCTCCACCTCGGCCATCACCGGCGAGATGCGGGCAATGGCACCCGCCCTCAGGTAGTCACCGTGGGCGAACCCGCCGGGCAGGACGACCCCCGCCGCTCCGGACAGGTCGGTGTCGCCATGCCAGGTCAGCTCGGCATCGGCGCCGAGGGCGTCGAGGGCGTGGACCACGTCGAGCTCGCAGTTGGTGCCGGGGAACACCACGATGGCGACGGTCACGCCGTCGCTCCTTCCCGATCGACCGAGACGCTGAAGTCCTCGATCACCGGGTTGGCCAGCAGCGCGGTACACATCTCGGTGGCGGCGGCCCGGGCCGTGGCCTCGTCGGTGGCGTCGATGTCCAGGGCGATGGTCCGTCCGAAATGGACGTCGCCCACCGCATACCCAAGCTGGCGCAACGCCTTGGCGGTGGTGACACCCTCGGGGTCGGACAGCCCGTCCTTGCGGGCGATGGAGACGACGACCCTCATCGCCCCGCCAGGTAGTGCTCGAACGATCGGCCGGTGAGCCGCTCATAGGCCTCGACGTAGCGGCGCCGGGTGTCTGCCACCACCTCGTCGGGAAGCGGGGGCGCCGGAGGCGTCTTGTCCCAGCCGCCGTCCTCCAACCAGTCGCGTACCGGCTGCTTGTCGAACGAGGGCATGGTGGCGCCGGGAGCCCAGGCATCGGCCGGCCAGTACCGGGAGCTGTCGGGGGTCAGCACTTCGTCGATCAGCAACAGCTTCCCGTCGACCTCGCCAAACTCGAACTTGGTGTCTGCCAGCAGGATGCCGCGGGCGGCGGCGTAGTCGGCCGCCTGCCGGTAGATGGCGATGCTGCGGCGGCGCAGCTCCTCGTAGCGGGCGTCGCCGACCAGATTGCGGGCGCCGGCCTCGGTCAGGTTCTCGTCGTGGCCGGTCTCAGCCTTGGTGGCCGGGGTGAAGATGGGCTCGTCGAGCCGGTCGGCCATGGCCAGCCCCGGGGGAAGGTGCTCGGTGGTGGGGCCGCCCCCGGCGGCGTACTCCATCCACGACGACCCGTAGAGGTAGCCGCGCACCACGCACTCCATCGGGATCACCTGGCAGCGGCGCACGATCATCGCCCGGCCCCGCAACTCGGTGCGCTCGGCGTCTGGCAGCCCCTCGATGGTGTCGACGTCGGTGCCCAGCAGGTGGTGGGGAGTGTCGAGCAGGTCGAACCAGTGGATCGACAGCCCGGTGAGCACCCGTCCCTTGTCCGGGATCGGGGTGGGCAGCACCACGTCGAACGCCGAGATGCGGTCGGAGGCGACCATGAGCAGCCGATCGTCGTCGAGCAGGTAGTTGTCTCGCACCTTGCCCGACCCGAGATGATGCAGCGCCATCACGGCCGATCATGGTACCCGGACACCGCCCAGGACCACCCCGACCCCCATTCTTAGGATCGAAACGCGTCAGGTAAGTCGCGTTTCGGTCCTAAGAAACGCGCTGCCGTCGCCACCGGACACCGTTCTACCCTGATCCCGTGACCGAGCCAGCCGTGGGGCGACCCTGGGGCGAGCACGCCACGCCGTACGAGGCCATCGGCGGCGATGCTGTCGTGCGGGAGCGGCTGCGTTGCATGGGCGAGGCGCTCGACGAGATGGCGGTTGTCGGCAGCCTGAGACGGTTCCTCGACGAGCGGTTCGCCCCGTCCGCCGACCACTTGCGAAACCGATGACGGCGCCCGACCCGGGGCGGAGGCGGGCGCTGGCGATCCTGGGTGCGGGGGTGGCCGCTGCCGCCCTCGGTGCGGTCGCCTGGTGGCGGGGGGACGGCGCCCCACCGGCCACCACACAGCTGGCGGGCACGGCGGTGCCGCCGCCTACGACCACCACCGCTCCCCCATCGTCGACGACCACCATCGGCGCCGCCACCACCACGACGGCGCCACCGGGCACCACCACCTCGGCGACGAACACCGCGGGCACGGTCATCACCGTGATCGGCCGGGAGGGGTGGGGGGCGCGGCGTCCTGGCGGAGGGCTGGTCGAGCACATCGTCGAACGGATCACCGTCCACCACACCGCAACCCTTCTGGAGGCGAACAGCGAGGCGCCGAGCCACCTCAGAGGGCACCAGGCATTCCACGTCGACACCCGCGGCTGGCCCGACCTCGCCTACCACTTCGTCATCGATGCCGCCGGCAACGTGTATCAGGGGCGGGACCCGGCGATGGGGGGCGACACCGCCACCGACTACGACCCCACCGGTCACCTGCTGGTGTGCTGCGAGGGCAACTTCGACCGCCAGCCCCTCCCGGACCCGCAGCGCACGTCGCTCGAGACCATGCTCGCCTGGGCGGTGGCCGAGTACGCGGTGAGCGTCGACACCATCGCCGGCCATGGCGACCACGCGGCGACAAGCTGCCCGGGCGATGCCCTGCGCACCCCCATCCACGACGGCACCCTGGCCGAGGCGGTCGGGGCGAGAACCGCCGCCGCCCCGCTCACCGTCGAGATTCTCACCGGCAGACCGGCCGTCGCCGCGGTGGCCGCCATCGAGGCGGGGCGTTGAGTTGAGGCCGAAGGGGCGGTGGGATACTGGGCGGCGTGGCTGAGCTGATCCTGCGGCGGGTTCGACCGATGGGTGGCCCGCTCAGCGACGTCGTGGTGGATGACGGCCGGATCGCCGTCGTGGGCGGCGCCGGTCCCGGCGGGGAGGGAGCGATCGAGTTCGACGGCGGGGGCGAGCTGCTCCTCCCCGGGCTGGTCGACGCCCACGCCCATCTCGACAAGACGCTGTGGGGGCTCCCCTGGCGGTCCCACACCGGCGGGCCCGACCTGGCCGGGCTGATCGCCAACGAACGGGCCGCCCGCCGCCACCTCCCCCCGGTGACGGAGCGGGCCGGGGCCCTGCTCGACGCCTGCATCACCCACGGAGTGACCACGGTGCGCAGCCACGTCGATGTCGATCCCGACGCCGGATTGGGCGGTGTCGAAGGGGTGCTGGCCGCGGCTGAGGCCCGCCGGGACCAGGTCACGGTCGAGGTGGTGGCCTTTCCCCAGAGCGGGATGCTGGTGGAACCGGGCACCGCCGAGCTGATGAACGCCGCCGTCGCCGCCGGCTGCGCCGCCGTCGGTGGGCTCGACCCCGCCGGGTTCGACCGCGACCCGGTGCGCCACCTCGACGTGGTGTTCGGGATCGCCGAACGCCATGGGTGCAAGGTCGACATCCACCTCCACGACCGGGGCGAGCTGGGAGCGTGGCAGATCGAGGCCATCATCGCCCGAACCAGGGCGCTGGGGCTGGCAGGGCGGGTCACCGTCTCCCACGCCTTCGCCGTCGCCACGGTGCCCGACGAGCGGTTCGCCCGGATCGCCGCCGGGTTGGCCGAGCAGCGCATCTCCCTGGCCACGGTCGCTCCCGGCCGGACCGAGCCGCTCCCGCTGCGTCGACTCCGTGACGCCGGGGTCAACGTCTGTCTCGGCCAGGACGGGATCCGCGACCTGTGGTCGCCGTACGGCAACGGCGACCTGATGGAACGGGCCGCCCTCCTGGCATGGAGGTCAGGGTTCCGCGGCGACGACGACATCGAGCTGGCCCTCGACACCGCCACCTTCGGCGGGGCGCGGGCGCTGGGCATCGACGGCTACGGGCTGGACCCGGGCTCGCCGGCCGACCTGGTGCTGCTCCCCGCCGCCACGGTGGCGGGGCGGTGATCACCCACCCGGCACGCAGCCTGGTGGTAAAGGCGGGGGTGATCGTCCACCGCTCCCGCTGAGCCTCCGTCACCGTCCGAGCAGCTCCACGGCGGCGAGGCGGTCGAACACCACGGCGGTGTTTGCCAGGAACCGCTCGGTGGAGAAGCAGCGGGCCAGGGTCTCCTGGTCGAGGGTGACCTCGGGGTCGGCGGCGAGGCGGTCGTGGAGCCGGTCGCCCTCTGCCCAGGCGGCCATGGCGTTGCGTTGGACGATGCGGTAGGCATCGTCGCGGGTCATTCCCCGTTCCACTAGGGCGAGCAGCACCGCCTGGGAGTAGACCAGCCCGCGGGTCGCCTCCAGGTTGGCCTGCATCCGGTCGGTGTCCACCATCATCCCGGCGACGAGGCGGTTCATCCGCTCCACGGCGTAGTCGGTGAGCAGGCACGCATCGGGGAGCGCCACCCGCTCCACCGACGAGTGGCTTATGTCCCGTTCGTGCCACAGGGCGATGTCCTCCAGCCCGGCCCCAGCGTACCCCCGGAGCAGGCGGGACACCCCGGTGATGTTCTCGGAGGCGATCGGGTTGCGTTTGTGGGGCATGGCCGACGACCCCTTCTGGCCCGCACCAAACGACTCGGACACTTCGCCCACCTCGCTGCGCTGCAGGTGGCGGATCTCGGTGGCGAACCGCTCGAGGGACGACCCGATCAACGCCAGGGTGGACAGCAACTCGGCGTGACGGTCGCGGTGGACGACCTGCGACGACGCCGGCTCGACACCGATCCCGAGCCGGCGGCACACGGTCTCCTCGATCAGAGGCGGGGTGTGGGCGTAGGTGCCGACGGCCCCGGAGACCTTGCCGACGGCGACCGCCTCCCGGGCCCGGAGCAGCCGGGTATGGTTCCGGGCCATCTCGAACGCCCAGGTGGCCAGCTTGAGCCCGAAGCTGGTGGGCTCGGCCCAGATACCGTGGGTGCGGCCCACCATGACCGTGCCGGCGTGCTCCATCGCCCTGGTTCGGACGGTCTCGAACAGCGCCGCCACCCGGCCGAGCAGCAGGTCGGAAGCCTCGGCCAGGATCGTCCCTTGGGCAGTGTCGAGCACATCCGACGAGGTGAGCCCGTAGTGGACCCACTCGCCCCCGGTGTCGACCGATGCCGCCAGCACGTCGACGAAGGCGGCGATGTCGTGGTGGGTCTCGGCCTCGCGCTGCTTCCAGGCGACGACGTCGACCTCGGGGGCCCGGCGCAGCGCCGCCGCCGCCTCGCCGGGGGCGACCCCCTGCTCGGCCCAGGCCTCGAGCACCAGGGTCTCCACTTCCTTCCACACCGCCAGCTTGTGGGCCTCGGACCACACCGCCGCCATCTCGGGAAGGGTGTAGCGCTCGATCACCAGGAGTCCCGGTAGCCGGCCAGCTTGGCGGCGACGTTCTCGTCGGTGACGGCGATGATGGCGGCGGCCAGGTAACCGGCGTTGGCCGCCGAATCGACGGCGACCGTGGCCACGGGGATCCCGGTTGGCATCTGCACCGTCGACAACAGCGCATCCAGCCCGCCCAGCCCGCCGGCGGCGAGCGGAACCCCGATCACCGGCAGCGTGGTGTGGGCGGCGACGGCCCCGGCCAGATGCGCCGCCTTCCCCGCCCCGCAGATGATGACGGCGAATCCGGCGTCCCTGGCGCCCGTGGCGAACTCGGCCACCTCGTGCGGGGTCCGGTGCGCCGACATCACGTGTGCCTCGTGCTCGATGTCGAGCTCGGACAGGATGTCGGATGCTGCCTGCATCGCCTCCCTGTCCTTCACCGATCCCATCAGGATGGCGACCTTGTCCGGCATCGGCCTACCCATCGGCGATGTCCTTCCTGTACTGCTTCCCATGGAAGTCGACGGTCTCGGCGGCAGCGTATGCGGCAGCACGGGATGCGGCGAGGTCGGCGCCGAGACCCACCAGGTTGAGCACTCGCCCGCCGGCGGTGACCAGCCGGTCGCCGTCGGCGCGGGTGCCGGCGTGGAACACCAGCACGTCGTCGCCGACCCGGTCGAGCCCGGTGATGGTGTGGCCGTCGTCGACGGCCCCGGGGTAGCCGGACGAGGCCAGCACCACATCGACCGCGGCCCGATCCGACCAGCGGAGCGCACCGGGGGCGAGTCGGCCGGCGGCGGCGTCTGCCAGCAACGGGAGCAGATCGTCCTCGAGCCGGGGCAGCACAACCTGGGTCTCGGGGTCGCCCAACCGGCAGTTGAACTCGAGCACCTTGGGGCCGGCGGTGGTCAGCATGAGCCCGGCGTAGAGGAACCCACGGTACGGGGTGCCGGCGGCGGCGAGCGTCGCCAGCACCGGTCCGATCACCCGCGCCATGGTGTGCTCGACCAGGTCGGGGGGAAGGTCGTCGACCGGCGAGTAGCACCCCATGCCGCCGGTATTGGGCCCGGTGTCGCCGTCGCCCAGCCGCTTGTAGTCGCGGGCGGGCTGCAGCGGCAGCGCCCGCTTCCCGTCGCACACGGCAAAGACCGACACCTCGCCTCCCGCCAGGTGCTCCTCGATCACGACGACGCTCCCCGCTTCGCCGAAGCGCCCATCGATGCAGTCCCGGGCCCAGGCCTCGGCGGCGGCGGGATCGTCGGTGACCAGCACCCCCTTGCCGGCGGCGAGCCCGTCCGCCTTCACCACGTACGGGGGGCCGAAGCCGGCGAGGGCCTTGCGGGCGGCGGCGACATCGGTGACCACCACCGACTCCCCGGTGGCAACCCCGGCGCGGCGCATCACCTCCTTGGCGTGGGCCTTGGACGACTCCAGCCTGGCTCCGGAAGCGGTGGGCCCGAAGACGGCGATGCCCCGATCGGTGAGGGCGTCGCCGATTCCGGCGGCGAGCGGAGCCTCGGGCCCGACCACAACCAGATCGACGGCCCGTTCCTCGGCGAGGCGCACGACGGCGGCGACGTCGTCCGCCGGTACCGACGGCACCACCTCGGCGACGGCGCCGAGACCGGGGTTGCCGGGCGCCGCCAGCAGCGCCTCGAGGTGAGGGCTGGCCGCCAGCTTCCAGCCGATGGCGTGCTCCCGACCACCGCCGCCCAGCAGCAGCACCCTCATCGGGTCACGTCCGGTGCAGGGTGGCGCCACGACCTGGGCCGACCGAGACCATCGACACCGGTACCGCAGCGACGTCCTCGACGTACTCGACGTACCGCTGCGCCTCCTTGGGAAGATCCTCGTAGCGCTCGACGGTCGAGATGTCGGTGCCCCATCCGGGCAGGTCGTCGTACACCGGGTAGCAGTTGTACAGCACCCGCTGCTGACGGGGGAAGTCGTGGTAGCGGACGTCGAGCGAGTCGTAGGCGGTCGCCACCCGCAGCGTCTCGAAATGGGAGAGCACGTCGAGCTTGGTGAGGGCCAGGTCGGTGATCCCGTTGACCCTGACCGCGTAGCGGAGGACGACCCCGTCGAGCCAGCCGCAGCGGCGGCGTCGCCCGGTGACCGTCCCGTACTCACCGCCGATCTCGACCATGGCCTCGCCGATGGGGTTGTCGAGCTCGGTGGGGAAGGGACCGCCGCCCACCCGGGAGATGTACGCCTTGGCCACCCCCAGCACCCGGTCGATGGCGGTCGGTCCGATCCCGGCGCCGGTGCAGGCGCCCCCTGCGGTGGGGCTGGAGGAGGTCACGAACGGGTAGCTTCCGTGGTCGATGTCGAGCAGGGTCCCCTGGGCCCCCTCGAACAGGACGTTCCTGCCCGCCCGGATCGCCTCCCAGATCAGCAACGAGGTGTCGGTCACGTGGGGGTGGAGCCGGTCGGCGTAGCCCAGGTACTCCTCGGCGATGGGCTCCAGCTCCATGGGGAGCTGGTTGTAGACCTTGGTCAGGATCCGGTTGCGGTCCTTCAGCGCCGTCTCCAGCTTCGCCCTGAAGATCTTGGGGTCGAACAGGTCCTGGACCCTGATCCCCTGCCGGGCGTACTTGTCCATGGCGGCGGGGCCGATGCCCCGCTTGGTGGTGCCGATCTGCTGGCGGCCCAGGTAGCGCTCCATCACCGCGTCGAGCTTGCGGTGGTACGGCATGATCAGGTGGGCGTTGGCCGACACCCGGAGCCGAGAAGGGTCGACCCCGCGCGACGCCAGCGTGTCCATCTCGTCGAAGAGCACGCCCGGATCGACCACGCACCCGTTGGCGATCACCGGCGTCACGTTGGGGTAGAGGACCCCGCTGGGGATCAGGGTGAGGGCGAACCTCTCGCCGTCGACCACGATGGTGTGCCCGGCGTTGTTGCCGCCCTGGAAGCGCACCACCAGATCGGCACTCTTCGACAGGACATCGGTGATCTTGCCCTTGCCCTCGTCGCCCCACTGGGCGCCGACGACGACGGTGGCTGGCATTGCGGGCCTCTCCCGGGGGCTGACCGCGGCGAGTGTAGGCGACCAGTGCCACCGCCCAATGTGGAGAGCCAGCTGAAGCAAGCGGTCAGCTGGCGGCGAACCTAAGGTTGTGCGTACCCCTGGCGAGTACCAATCCGCTGAAGTTCGGCGATCGGGCCGGCGGCGGTGAGCAACCGGACGGCGTTGGTGGTGGTCGACCTGGCCGCCATTGTCGCCGCCGCCCATTGCCTCGGCGGGCGCGGTAGTTTCGGTGCGACCGATCGGAGGATCCCGTGCCGCACATGATGGACGACTTCCCGCTGCTGCTGTCGACGGTGTACGAACGTGCCGCCGCCGTGTTCCCCAACCAGGAGATCGTCTCGGTCGAGGCCGATCTGAGCAGGCGCCGGCAGACCTACGCCGAGACCGACGATCGGATCCGCCGGCTGGCGACGGCGTTCTCCGCCAAGCTCGGGCTGGGCATGGGTGCCACCGTGGGGACGTTCGCCTGGAACAACGTGCGTCACCACGAGCTGTACTGGGCGACCGCCAACACCGGCCGCATCTGCCACACGCTCAACATCCGGCTGTTCGCCGACCAGATCACGTACATCGTCAACCACGCCGAGGACGAGGTGATCTTCGTCGACCCCGGTCTGGTCAAGCTGCTCGAGCCCATCGCCCCCACGCTGAAGACGGTACGCAGCTTCGTGGTGATGGCGGACGAGGTGGGCGACACCAGCCTTCCCAACGCCATCGCCTACGAGGACCTGATCGCAGACGTGGCGCCGATCGAGGAGTGGCCGTGGCTCGACGAGCGGTCCCCGATGATGCTGTGCTACACGTCGGGCACCACCGGCAGTCCCAAGGGGGTCGCCTACACCCAGCGCTCCACCTACCTGCACGCCCTGCACGGGCTGGCGGTGGTGTCGATCCTCCCCACCGACAACGTGCTCCCCGTGGTCCCGATGTTCCACGCCTCGGCGTGGGGGTACCCGTTCTCGGCGACCTTCGTCGGGGCCAAGCTCACCTACCCGGGACCGGACATGAGCCCCGAGGGGCTGGTCAGGCTCTTCTCCGACGAGAAGGTGACCATGTCGGCCGGGGTGCCCACCGTGTGGCTGGGCATCCAGCAGTACCTGGCCGCCCACCCCGAGGCCGACATCTCGACGATGCGGCGCTTCCTGTGCGGGGGGTCGGCGGTCCCCCGGTCGATGATCGAGTGGTACTGGCATAACCGGGGCATCCGGGTGCTCCAGGGATGGGGCATGACCGAGACCAACCCGGTGGCATCGGTAGCCGTGCTCAAGCCGGAGATGGAGGGCTGGGACTTCGAGCGACAGCTCGACTTCATGGAGACGGCGGGGCTCCCCAATCCGGGGCTCCAGGTCAAGATCGTCGACGAGGCGGGCGCCGAGCTGCCCCGCGACGGTGTCGCCTTCGGCGAGCTCCTCATCAGGGGCCCTTGGATCGCCGCCGAGTACTACCGAGACCCGCGCAGCCCGCAGTCGTTCCTCGACGGATGGCTGCGCACCGGGGACGTGTGCAAGATCACCCCCGAGGGGTACGTGCGGATCACCGACCGCGCCAAGGACGTGATCAAGTCCGGGGGCGAGTGGATCTCGACCATCGAGCTGGAGAACGAGCTGATGGCGCACCCTGCGGTGGCCGAGGCGGCGGTGGTCGGGGTCAAGCACGCCAAATGGCAGGAGCGACCCATCGCCATCGTCGTGCTCGCCCCCGGCGCCACCGCAACCGACGAGGAGCTGCTCGCCTTCCTCGGTGACCGGGTGGCCCACTGGTGGCTTCCCGACAAGGTGCTGTTCGTCGACGCCGTCCCCAAGACGGGCACCGGCAAGTTCGACAAGAAGGTCGTGCGCGACCAGTACGCCGACGCCCTGATGGACTGACCGCCCCGCGTGATTTTCTTAGGACCGTTTCGCGTCACTGATGACGCGTTTCGATCCTAAGAAAATGGGTCCGTCAGCGGCCGAGGTCGTCCCAGCGGTCGCCCTTGGCCAGGTCGACCACGGTCCATGCCATGGCGATGGCGCCGTCACGGAGAGCCCGCTCCCCGTCAGCGGTGATGGTGTGGGCGGCGAACGCCCGCTGGTGGTTGACCGCCGGCAGCGAGTTGATCCCCAGCATGGGGTGGATGGCGGGAACCACCTTGGAGACGTTGGCCATGTCGGTCGAGCCGCCGGCGCCGGGGTCCAGATCGGCGGCTCTACCCATGGGCCGGCCCAGCACCGAGGCGTTGGCGGCGAACAACTCCACCATCACGCCGTTGTTGACCATGTCAGTGTAGAGGTGGCCGGCGGGGCGGATTGTGCAGGTGCACCCGGTGGCCACCGCCGCCGCCTCGAAGCACTTCTCGACCTTCTCCTGCAGCTCCTCGAGCCGCTCCAGGGTGGCAGCCCTGACGTAGAAGCCGAGCGAGGTGAACGAGGGGATCACGTTGGGTGCACCGCCCCCGTAGGTGATCGTCCCGTGGACCTTGTCGGTCGGATACAGGGTCTGGCGTAGCATCGAGACGTTGTTGTAGGACTGGACGGCGGCGTCGAGGGCGTTGATCGACACCTGGGGGGCGAAAGCGGCGTGGGCCTCCTTGCCGTGGTACTCGATCTCGAGATGGGCGACGGCGAGGAAGACCGGGTCGACGGTGTCGAGCGGCGAAGGGTGGACCATCATTGCCGCCGCCGCCGTCTCGAACGCCCCGGCGTTGATGAGATCGACCTTGCCACCGTACGCCTCCTCGGCGGGTGTCCCCAGAACCCGCACCCGGAACCCGAGGTCGTCGGCGACCCCGGCCAGGGCGACCCCGGCCCCGCAGGCCGAGGTGGCGATGATGTTGTGGCCGCAGGCGTGGCCGACCTCGGGCAGGGCGTCGTACTCGGCGCAGATGACCACCTCGGGTCCGTCCGACCCCGCCCGAGCGTCAAAGGCCGTCTCCAGACCCCAGGCCGGGTACTCGACCTCCATCCCCTTGGCGCCGAGGAACTCGACCAGGCGAGCCGACGACGCCCGCTCCTCGTGTGCGATCTCGGGGTTCTCGTAGAGCCAGCGGGAGATCTGGCGCAGCTCGGCCTCGACCGCATCAAAGCGATCGACGATCTGCTGCTTGGCGTCCACTCGCCGCCCTCCTCGTGATGTACGCCGAGAAGTTACCGCGTCCTGCCGGGCACCGCCGTGGGCCCGCCTCCGCCCGATGCCTCAGCCGGCCGCCTCAGTGGGGTGCTGAGCCGGATGGAGCAGAGCGGCGATCCCGGATTCGATCGCCACCGGCCGGTACCCGGCGTCGGCGAGCACGGCGGCGGCGACGGCGGCCCGTTGGCCGCCGCTGCACCCGACGTAGACGGGCAGGTCGGGGTCGAGGTCGTCGGGGATGCTCCCCACCAGGTCGGGGAGGTGGCGGTGGATGGAACCTTCGACATGCCCGTCGTCCCACTCGTTGGGGGCGCGCACGTCGAGCACCTGGCTCGGGTCCACGGCTGCGGCGACGAGCTCGCCGGCGGTGACGGTGGGGTGCGATACCACCGGGCGTCCCTCCGCCACCCACCCGTCCATCCCCGACATCACGCCCTCGATCCGGGTGAACCCGATCCTGCCCAGCGCGGTCCTCGCCTCATCGAGCTCGCTCTCGTCGTCGAGCACCAGGACCAGGCGTTGATCGAATGGGAGCAGCCAGCCGACCCAGGTGGCGAACGAACTGCCCAGCTCGATCGCCCACGCCGTGGGGATGCGGGCCCTGGCGACGGCGGCTCGAGGACGGCCGTCGACCACAGCCACCTCGTCGTCCATGAGAGCGGCGACCTGGGAGGGATCGAGGCTGCGGACCGGACCGGCGGGGATCGGCCCCGACCCGCGGCTGTTGATCGGGCCGATGTGCCGGTAGTACGACGGATAGGGCTGCAGCCCGCTCAGCTGGTTGGCGGCAAAGGTCTCGGCGTCGGAGATGGCCAGCAGTGGGTTGGTGGCTCGCTCCGTCCCGATCGTCGAGGTGGGGCCGCCAACCGCCGACACCGAGCAGAAGGAGCCGGGTCCGTGGGTCGGGTACAGACCGACCTCGGCGGGGAGGGTGGCCAGACGCTGGATCGACCCGAACTGAAGCATGGCGAGCGAGTCCGCCTTGTCCATCCCGAGCAGATCGGTACGTCCCGCCGCCCCCACCAGCAGGCTGCCTCCCGAGAACAAGCCCACCGGCTCGTCCTCGATGAGCACCAGGTACGAGACGTGCTCGGGGGTGTGGCCCGGGGTGTGGAGGGGACGCACGGTGAGTCCGCCGACATCGATGTCCTCGTGGTGGAAGGCGGGGCGGAAGCGGAAGGCGGCGCCCGCCCCCGCCGGGAGCACCAGGTCGGCACCGGCGGCGCCGGCCAGCGCCAAACCGCCACTGACGTAATCGTTGTGGAGGTGGGTCTCGAAGACCATCCGCACCGTCGCCCCAAGGCCGTCGGTTACGGTCAGGAAACGTCCGAAGTCGCGCTGCGGGTCGATGACGACGGCGGTCCCCTCGTGGGCGACGACGTAGGTGTTGTCACCGAGCCCTGGGGTGTTGAAGGTGATCAGATCCACGCCCGGGCAGCTTATCGGGGGCGTGCGGCTCGGCGCCGACCCCGCTCTGGTTGGGAGGCGGCGCCAGGATGTTGTCGAGGGCGGAGCGGGACTGCCGGTTCAGGGGGCGACGGTGGCGGCAGCCGGCGGTGACCCTCGCTCCTGGCGCCGCCCCGGCAGGTAGAGCAGCGAGCCGAGGGCGAGGACGGCGGCGGCGAGGTACATGGCGGTGGTCACCGAGGTGGCGTCGGCCAGGGCGGTGAGCACGATCAGCCCGACGGCACCGGCCGGTTGCGACGCCATCGAGTTGAGCGACAGGACCGTCGCCCGCAGCGGGCCCTCTACCTGACGATGGATCAGGGTCATGTGGGACGGGTTGGAGGCGCCGTGGACGGCGTAGCAGGCCAGGTAGGCGGTCACCGCCCCGGCCAGCCCGTTGGACCAGGCCATGGCGACCACGGTGGTCCCCTGCAGTACCCGCATCAGGGCGGCGGTGCCGGCCACCCCCAGGCGGCGGCTCATCGCCGGTACCACGGCGGAACCGGCCGAGAAGGCCAGCCAGGCGACCGCCGCGGTGGGGCCGAGGATCGCCGCCGCCCGGTCGGCATCCCCCACGATCTCGCCCAGCCTCACCGGGAACAGGCTCTCGAAGGCGACCACGCCGAAGCCCCAGGTGAGCTCTACACAGACCAGCGCCAGCAGCACCCCGGAGCGGCGCAGCAGCCCGATCCCCTCGCCGATGGCCGATCGCACCGCGGCGGCGGCGTGCCCCGTGGTGGCGGCGGGACGAGACCGGGTGGGCTCGACCATGACGACGGCCACCGCCGCCAGCCGCACCAGCTGCAGCCCCAGCGAGGCGGCCACCGGCACCGCCAGGGACTCGAGGGGACCGAGTGGGCCCAGGGCGGCCAACCCTCCACCGGTGACGGCGCCGAGGGAGATGGCGACGCCGAGCACCGCCCCGGCGCCGCTGAGCCCCCGCTCGAACCCGGCGTCCCGGTCGGCGGCCAGGGTGGCGTCGACGTACCAGGGCTCGAGCGGACCGCTGTCCAGGGCTCGGTAGATGCCCTGCAGCACCATCGCCACCATGAACAGCGCCGGGCTCGTCGCCACCAGGTACATGGCGGTCGACACGATTGACACCACCGAGGCCACCAGCAGCACCCGGCGCCGGCCCACGGTGTCGGCCAGGCTCCCGGTGGGCAGCTCCAAGGCGAACACCACGAATCCCTGGGCGGAGGCCACCAGCCCGAACTGGGCCAGGGTGAGCCCCCGCTCCAGCGGCAGCAGGACGAACACCGGAAGCAGCAGCCCCACCGGGAACCAGCGCACGGCGGTGAGCACCAGGAACCGCCGGTGGACGGCGGCGGCGGACAGCTCGGTGGTCACGGTTCCTGCCCGTCGTCGGGGAAGGCGTGCACCACTTGGCCCGCTCTAGCGGTGTGGATCCGGGGTGTCCCCACCGGCGGGCCGGCGGCCCGGGCGGCCGATCCATCCGAGATGGGTGTGTTTGAACCCATCGGCGAGCTTGAGGCCGTAGCCGAGGGCGCGGTCCATGCCGATGTGGGCCAGCCAGATGGCGCCGATCCCGATCGGCCACCGCTGGTCGGCGGCGAGACCCCAGGCGAGCAGCCCCATGGGCCACACCATGGTGTGGCCGACGTTGTAGACGGCGGCGCCGGTGGCATCGTTGGCCAGGTATCCCAGCATGCAAAGATCGGGGATGAGCAGCAGCAGGGCGAACCACCGCCAGCTCAGGTCGCTGAGGGCGAAGACCACGACGGCGAAGACGAGCAGCGCCGCCCCCTCGACACGTTGGATGGCGACCAGCGACAGCATCCCGGCACCCTATCCGAAACGGGCCTTCTCTCCCTTCCGTGTGGGGCCGCATCCGACGAACCTGAGGCTCCAGGGTGTCACCACGACACGCGATCCGCTGAAGTTGAACCTAAGGCCGTGGCGTGTCGTGGTGACACGCAATCCGCTGATGTTGAACCTGAGGCTCCAGGGTGTCGCCACCACACGCGAGCCGCTCACGTTGGGGCAAGCCGGCGAACCTAAGGTTCTGCGTACCCCTGGCGAGTACCAATCCTCTGAAGTTCGAGTGGCTGAAGGTACTGAAGTTCGAGTGGCTTGCAGTGGTCGAGCGTGCCGATGCCCAGGTCTGGCCGGCGACAGCGACTGGAGGGAGGGTGATACCGCCCGGCCTGAGATATCCTCCGTCCGTGCTCGCTGCGATCTCGTACCCCCCGATCCCGATCTGGGAGATCGGGCCGCTCAACCTCTCGCTCCACGGGGTCTTCGCCGGGGTCGGGTTCGTGGTTGGCGCCATCCTCATGCTGCGTGAGGTGCGCCGGCGCGGGTTCGATGCCGACAAGGTCGCCTCGGTGCTCACCTGGGCGCTGGTGGCGTCGCTGCTCGGTGCCCGGTTCTTCACCGTCCCCGCCCACATCGGCGACCCTGGCTACGGCATCGGAGACGCCTTGAGCCTCGCCGGGGACTACAGCATCCTCGGCGGCTACGTCGGGGGCATCATCGGCGGTGTGGTCCGGATGCGGATGCTGCAACTCAGCGTCCTCCCCCTGCTCGATGCCGCCGCGCCCGGTCTCGCCATTGGGGCGGTTGTGGGGCGCATCGGCGATCTCCTCATCGTCGAGCACCTGGGCAGTGCCACCAACTTCTTCCTCGGGTACACCGTCAAGGGCGGATACGACATATCACCCCAGCACGACGCCCTCGAGTGCGCCGTCGGCATCTGCGGCACCTACCACCACACCGCCCTGTACGACATGATCGGCGCAGCCGTGCTGCTGTGCGTGCTCCTCATCCTGCGCACCCGGTGGGATTCGAGGCGGTACGGCCAGGTCTTCGCCGTGTGGGGGATGTGGTACGGGTTACAGCGGTTCTTCATCGACTTCACCCGGCTTGGCGCCGCCCGGGACGGCACCGTGTCCGACTCGGTGATGGGCCCGTTCACC
This sequence comes from Acidimicrobiia bacterium, assembly GCA_051002015.1. GTDB lineage: Bacteria > Actinomycetota > Acidimicrobiia > Spongiisociales > UBA5794 > JACDBE01. Next base: position 3,920 of record JBPCMS010000054.1, on the reverse strand, counting down.
GGCAGCCAGTGGGGCGCCCTCGCCGTGGCGGCCATCGCCTTCGCGCTGTTCCTGCGGTGGCGCCGCAACCCGGTGGTGTCGTCGCCCAACGACGCCGCCATGGGTGCCGACAACGGGCTGCCCGCCACCGTCACCGCAACCGGCGACGGCAACGGCGGCGGTTACGGCCTCGACGACGAGGGCGACCTGGTCGGTTCGGATGACGGCGGCGGCTGAGCGCCCGCTCAGTTGGCCGGTGGGCTGGTCCCGCTGTCCTTGAGCATCTCGCCGATCGCCCCGATCGAGCCGAGGATCCCGGACATCTCGGCGGGCATGAAGATCTTGGTGGCCCGGCCGTCCGCGATCTTGGTCAGCGACTCGAGGTACCTGATGGCGATGACCTCGGGGGAGGCGTTGCCGGTGTGGATGGCACCGAACACCCGCTCGATCGCCTTCCCCTCACCCTCGGCGACAGTCTCCTTCTGGAACCGCTCAGCCTGGGCCACCTCCTTGATGGCCTCGGCCTGACCCTGCGCCTCGAGGATCCTCGCCGCCCTGACACCCTCCGCCTTGAGGATCTGCGACGTCTTCTCGCCCTCGGCCTCGGTGACGACGGCGCGCCGGAGGCGTTCCGCCTTCATCTGCCGGTGCATAGCGTCGGTGACGTCTGCCGGCGGGTCGATCCGCTGGATCTCGACCCGGACCACCCGCGTCCCCCACACGTCGGTGGCCTCGTCGAGGATGTTGCGCAGCTGGGCGTTGATGGTCTCGCGCGAGGTCAGGGCCTCATCCAACTGGAGGTCGCCGACCACGTTGCGCAGGTTGGTCTGAGCCAGCTTGGTGGCGGCCAGCACGAAGTTCTGCACGTTGTAGACCAGCTTCTGCGGGTCGGTCGCCTGGTAGTAGACGACGGCGTCGACCGTCACCACCACGTTGTCCTTGGTGATGACCTCCTGGGGAGGAACATCGACCACTATCTCCCGCATGTCGACCCGGCGGATACGGTCGATGAAGGGCACGATCAGGTGCAGACCCGGATCGAGCAACTCCCGGAACTTGCCGAAGCGCTCGACCAGACCCGCCTCGTACTGGCGGACGATCTTGAGCCCCAGCCCCACGTACACCACGAGGACGATCGTGAAGGCGATGAGCAGGATGGCAATGGCTGGCATCAATGTCTCTTTCTGGTCGGGGAACTAGGGGCGGGGCTCGACCACGAGCCTGGTGCCACGTACCTCGACCACGCGCACCGGGGTGCCCGGCTCGATGATCGCACCGGTGTCCGTGGTGGCCCACCAGGTCTCGGCATCGAGCCGGACCCGGCCCTGGCCGCTGACCGGGTCGATGGTCTCGGTGACAACGGCGGAGGCATTGACGAAACGCTTGGCCCCCACCGGGTACGAAGGCTCCCGATCACTCCAGGCGAACCGGCGCAGTGCGAGCAGCGCCACCACCGAGGTGATGATGAAGACCACCAGCTGGACCGGCAGCGAGACGTCGGCCCAGGCCAGCAGGGCGGCGACGCCGGCCCCGATGGCGAACGGGAGCATGAAGAACCCGGAGGTGACCATCTCGCCAATCCCGAGGACCACGGCAATGCCGAGCCACAACCAACGCCACAGTTCGGTGTCTTCCATCGTTGCCTCCTTCGGGCCGAACAGCATCAAGGCGACCGTGATGACCACGATCGGGACCAACCAGCCGTACGCCGGCACCAGGTCGAACCAACGTCTGTTGGCACGCGCTGCCGGCGACTCGAACGGGGTGGGGGGCGGAGGGACCCGGTGCCGGGAGGCCAACGCCTCGGCGATGCGTACCGGGTCCCTGGAGTTGGGCCGGGGACCACGCCCGCTCTGCATCGACTCGATGAGGCGGGAGCGCAGCTCGGGGATCAGATCCTCGGGCACGTTGGTGCTGCGCCAATGCGCCTCGCATGTCGCAAGAATGTCGGTTGTGCTGGGACGCCCCACCGGATGGATCGTAGCGACCGCCCCCGGACCGTATCCCCGGAGCTAGAGGCGCCATCCCGGTAATCTTGCCCTACGGTCGTCGGTGGGGCGAACTCGGCAGGAAGGCGCTCATGGCGGAGAGATCGATGGCGCAACGGGTGGGGTCGTTGGTGATAGCCGCCGTGCTGGTCATCGGGGCGTTCTTCATCGGCAACGTCTTCAGCGGGTTCTCGCTGTTCGGGGGCGAGGAGTTCACCGAGGTGGGTCCGACGGTGGTCGACAGCGTCAAGGCGCTGGCCGAGTTGACCACCGTCGAGATGGTGGAGTACACCACCGTGGAGAAGGGCAACGACTCCGGATGGCTCAACTGGGCAACGGGCGATCGGATCTTCCTGTTCGCCGTAGCGCAGATCGGGGCCGGGATCGACTTCGACCGGGTGTACACCGAGAACTTCTCGGTCGACTCGGACACCGGTCGGGTCACCGTGGAGCTGCCCCCGGCCACCATCCAGTACGTGGCGGTCGACAACGAGCGGACCAAGGTCTTCGACCGTGACACCGGGCTTTTCACCAGCGGTGATCCGCAGCTCGAATCGGACGCCAGGGCGGTGGCCGAGGGCGTGCTGGTGCAGGCCGCCCTCGACAAGGGGATCCTCACCGAGGCCGAGGCCAACGCCAAAGAGACCCTGACCCGGTTCCTCGAGGGGCTGGGCTACACCGAGGTCGTCTTCGTCGAATCGGCCGAGGCGAGCAGTTAGCAAGGTGGCCTGACTCCGTCGAACCTCAGGTTCCTGCATGTCGCCACGACACGTAATCCGCTGAAGTTCCCCAGGCGGCGGCCGGTTGTGTCACCGCGGGCCCGGCCCGATTCGTCTGTTTGATCGAGAGGCCCGAACACCACCGAAAGGAGCGCGGGGATGCGAAGCATGGAAGCGAAGGGGATGGATCCGATCAAGGCGGCGGCCATCGTCATCCCGCTCGGGATACTGCTCATGCTGGGCCAGACGCCGCCGCTGGCCATCGCCCTCGTCACCCTGCTGACCGGGGCCGGTCTGCTGCTGATGCCCGGTTTCCTGCGCACGGTCGGCGCTGGGGTGGTCGGCGGGGCCATCGCCGGGATTCTGGTGCTCGGCCCCGGGATGCGGCTGGCGATGCGGGTGGTGGCGATCGCCGACCCGATCCGGAGCCCCGAGTTCACCATAGGCGGGACCATCTTCCTCATCCTGTTCGCCGGCGTGATGATGGGCACCGGGCTCGGCATCGCCACCGCCCTGCTCGCCAGGAGCCGCCGACTCCCGCCCGCCACCGCCGTCGCCGTCGTCACCGTCCTGGGGTTCGGCTTCATCGTCGGCGACAGGTTCACGAGGTAGCCGACATTGCTGACGAGCAACACCCGCCGGTGCCCCCAGCGGTCCACCAGAGCACCGGCGAGGGGAGACAGGAGCGCGAACGGCGCGAACAGAATGAGGAAGGCGAAGGTGAGCGCAGCCAGCGAGTCGAACTCCGCGAAGATGTCGAGACGGAACACCAGGACGGTCTGGGCCGCCGCGAACACCACGAGCCACTGGGAGCACCACAGACGTATGAACGTGCGTACTCCGGATGCGGGAACTGTATCGGACCGACCGGGGGAGGATTCGGCGTGGACGGTCGACATCGGCGCTACCTGCTCTCGTCTGGTCGCGGCGGTGAAGTTCGGTTCGTAGCTCAGAATCTCGGCGGCGTGGCGTGGTGTCTTGTCACACGAACCGGGGTCCGGTCACGGGAGGACCTCGCGCAGGGTCGCGAAGACGACCTCCACAGTGCTCGGCCGCGGTCCCGACGGCGGCAGGCCGGGGTCGAGCGCGATGACCGCGGCCACCTTCTCGCGGCGTGAGCAGTCGATCCCGATCGATGTCCTCAACGCCGCCGGGCGGCCCGCGGGCCTGTCGTGTCGCCGGAACCGGGGGCCTGTCCACACTCACGGACCCGACAAGCGACGGTCACGTGCGC
>JBPCMS010000053.1:0-21060 GCA_051002015.1 Acidimicrobiia bacterium | reverse complement strand
TGAGTATGGCGGCGGTCCTGCTTGTTGCTCCCGCCTCCCCCCCCCCCCCCGAAGGGGGTGGGGGAGGCCCAGGCCCGGTAACCTCGGCGGCGATGAACTGGCCGTTCCCCCCGCCGATCAAGCCGATGCTGGCCAGGGCCAAGGAGACACCGCCCTCGCCGCCCGGATGGATGTACGAGCCGAAGTGGGACGGGTTTCGGGCGATCATCTGGTCCGGTGACAAGCGGCGGATCGACTCGCGCAGCGGAAAGGACCTGCTCCGCTACTTCCCCGAGCTGGCCGCCGCCGTCGACCAGCTCCCCGCCGGCACCGTTGTCGATGTCGAGATCGTGGTGGTGGTCGATGACGTCACCGAGTTCGAGACGCTGCAGCAGCGGATCCACCCGGCGGCGTCGCGGGTCAACCTGCTCGCCGAGCAGACACCTGCCGAGCTGGTTGCCTTCGACCTGCTCGCCGTCGCCGGCGAAGACCTGCGCGCCAATCCCCAGCACGAGCGCCGCCGCCGTCTCGAGGAGCTGGCCGTGGGGCTGGGGGATCCGTGGCACCTCACCCCGGTGACCGACGATCTCGCCGTGGCCACCGAGTGGTTCACCGAGTACGAGGCGGCCGGATGCGACGGGATCATCGCCAAGGCGGGCGACGGTGTCTACGTGGAGAACAAGCGCGACTGGATCAAGTGGAAGCACCGCCGCGAGGCGGACTGTGTCGTCGGCGGCTATCGGGTCCACAAGGACGGCGACAAGATCGGGTCGATCCTGCTCGGGTTGTACGACGATGCCGGCAGCTTCCAGTTCGTCGGCCACTGCTCGGGGTTCTCGGATCACGACAGGGTCGAGCTGCTCGGCAGGTTCGAGCGGCTCCGCACCGAGGAGAGCTTCGGCGGCGACGACATGGCCAGGGTCCCTGGGGCGCAGAGCCGGTGGTCGAGCGGTAAGGAACTCGACTGGGTGCCGGTGACGCCGGGTGTGGTGGTGCAGATCGGCTACGACCAGCTCGAAGGGATCCGCTTCCGCCACGCCACCCGATTCGAGCGCTGGAGGCCGGACAAGCCTGCCGAGGAGTGCACCCTGGATCAACTGGAACGGCCCGGGGGAGCCGGTTTCACCGACGTGGTCGGTTGACGCCGGCGCCGCCCGGACCCCCCGCCGTTTCTTAGGATCGAAACGCGTCTCTCATGACGCGTTTCGATCCTAAGAAAGTCCGCCGGTACGCTGCGCGGCTGGGAGGAACGGCGATGGCGCGGCGACGGACCAGCACGACGACGGCCCGGTGGGCCCGATGACCGGGTCGGTCATCGTGGTCGGGGCGGGCATCTTCGGGGTGTCGATCGCCGATCACCTCGCCGGTGAGGGCTGGGACGTCGAGCTGATCGAGCAGTACCACCCCGGTCACGCCAGACAGTCGAGCGGCGGGGAAACCAGGTTGATCCGCTGCGGCCACGGCGGTGACGCCTGGTACACGGCCATGGCATGGCGGGCGCGGGCGCTGTGGGATGAGATCGAGGACGACACCGGTGCCGAGCTGCTGGTGCGTTCCGGGGTGGTCTGGTTCGGCTCGGCCGGCGGATGGGTCGCCGAGAGCGGGAGGACCATGGACCGGATGGGCATCCCGGTCGAGACCCTCGACGACGGCGGGCTGCGGGAGCTGTTCCCTAGCATCGACACCTCGGGCATCGAGGCGGCACTGTTCGAGCCGGAGGCGGGGGTGTTGCGGGCGGGGCGCGCCGTCGGCGTGCTGGCGGAACGGGCCCGACGACGGGGCGCCCGGGTCACGACGGCACGGGCGATCCCGGACGAACCGGGCGTCGTCGTCGACGGGATCCGCCGCGGCGCCGACGTGGTGGTGTGGGCCTGCGGACCCTGGCTCCGCACGCTGTTCCCCGACCTGGTCGATGCGAAGGTCACCAAGCAAGACGTGGTGTTCTATGGGGTGGGACCGGACTGGGCGGCACCGGGCGTCCCCGGATGGATCGACCACGATGAGGCGATGTACGGATGCGGCGACATCGGGGGCAAGGGCTTCAAGGCGGCCTCCGACCTCGACGGCGACGACTTCGACCCCGACACCGGCGAGCGCCTCCCCTCCCCGGCCAACCTGGAGCGCTGTCGCCGCTACCTCGCCGGGCGATTCCCCGGCATCGCAGACGCACCGGTCACGCTGACCCGCACCTGCCAGTACTCCTCGACCCCCGACGGCCAATGGATCGTCGCCCCCCACCCCGAACATCCGGACGTCTGGCTGGTCGGGGCAGGGTCTGGCCACGGCTTCAAGCACGGCCCGGCGATGGGCGAGTACGTCGCCGCCCTGATCGCCGGGACCGAGCAGCCGCTCCCCAACCTCGGTCTCGCCCGGCGCACCTCCTCGGGCAACCTGCGCACCAAACCCTCACCACAGGATTGACCGGGACCCGTCGACCCTCGTCTCCGGTAACCACCACACCACGACCTGTCCGCCCGGCGGCTCCGAAGTCGACCACCGGGTCCCTGGTCCCCGCCGGGACCGTACCGCTCGCTATCCTGGCGAACATATGTTCGCCAAGCAGGACGCCACCACCGAGAGCACCTGGCTCGACGACCTCAACGATGGCCAGCGGCGGGCGGTCACCCACCCCGGGGGACGGCTGCTGGTGGTGGCGGGCGCCGGGTCGGGGAAGACCAGGACCCTGGCCAGCAGGGTGGCGTGGTTGATCGAACAGGGCACCCCTGCGGAGCGGATCCTGCTGCTCACGTTCACCAGGCGTGCCGCCGAGGAGATGATGCGCCGCTCCGGGGGGTTGATCGCCGACCGGTCGGCGGGGCGGGTGTGGGGCGGCACCTTCCACTCCATCGCCAACCGGTTGCTCCGCCGCCACGGCGCCGCCGTCGGTATCGACGCCGGTTTCACCGTGCTCGACCAGGGCGACACCGAGGCGATGCTCGGGATGATCCGCACCGAGCTCGGGCTGGGCGACCGGAAGGTGCGTTTCCCCAGGGCCGAGACGGTCGCCGCCATCTACTCCCGCACCGTCAACGAGCAGGAGAGGCTCGCCCTGGTACTGAAGGAGCGGTTCCCGTGGTGCGCCGAGCACGGAGACGATCTCAAGGTGATCTTCCGGGCGTACCGCAGCCGCAAGCTCGACCAGCAGGTGCTCGACTACGACGATCTGCTGCTCTACTGGTGGGCGCTGCTCGACAGTGGAGCGGCGCCAAGCCTCACGAGCCAGTTCGACCACGTGCTGGTCGATGAGTACCAGGACACCAACCGGCTCCAGGGGGCGATCCTGGGCGCGCTGTGCGGCCCGGACGGCAACCTCACCGTGGTCGGTGACGACGCCCAGGCGATCTACTCGTTCCGGGCGGCATCCATCGAGAACATCCGCGGCTTCCCCAGCGACTTCCCCGACACCGCCATCGTCACCCTCGAGGACAACTACCGCTCGACCCCGCAGATCCTCGCCGCCGCCAACGCGGTGATCGGCGGGTCTCCCGAGCTGTACCCGAAGCGGCTTCGCTCCTCCCGACCGGCCGGGGCCAGACCCGATCTGGTCACCTGCTTGGACGAGGCGTCCCAGGCCGACTTCGTATGCGACACCGTGCTCGCCCACCGCGAGGAGGGCATCGCCCTGCGGGACCAGGCGGTGTTGTTCCGCACCGGCCACCATTCCGACGGGCTCGAACTGGAGCTGGCCAGGCGTCGCATCCCCTTCGTCAAGTACGGCGGGCTCAAGTTCCTCGAGGCGGCCCACGTCAAGGACCTGCTCGCCCTGCTCCGCATCCTCGACAACCCACGCGACGCCCTGGCCTGGCATCGGGTGGTGGGCGGGATCCCCGGGGTGGGGCCGGCCACCTCGGTGCGGGTGATGGGCACCGCCGAGGCGACCGCCGCCGCCGCCGGGACCGACCTGCTCACCGGGTTCTGCCGGATGGCGGCGAGCGTCCCGGTGCAGGCGAGGGCTGCGCTTGCCGAGCTGCAGACCGCACTCGCCGACGCCAGGGGCACCGCCGGAGGCGAGCCGGGACCCGCGGTACAGATCGACCGGCTCCTCCCCTTCCTCGGGATGGTGGCCGAGACCCGCTACGAGGACGCCGCGGTGCGTCTCGGCGACATCGAGCAGCTTGCCGCCCTCGCCGCCGGCTACCCCAACCGGAGCCGGTTCCTCACCGAGCTCACCCTCGATCCCCCGGTGTCGACCTCCGATCTGGCCGGACCACCCCACCTCGACGACGACTACCTGATCCTGTCCACCATCCACTCGGCCAAGGGAGGCGAGTGGGACGCCGTGTTCGTCATCCACGCCGCCGACGGCAACATCCCCTCCGACATGGCGCTGGGCGAGCCCGGCGGGGTCGAGGAGGAGCGGCGGCTGCTGTACGTGGCGATGACCAGGGCCAGGGACCACCTCCACATCTCGTTCCCGCAGCGCTTCTACCACCGGCGCTTCGGTGGCGACGACCGCCACTCGTACGCCCCGCTGAGCCGTTTCCTGTCACCGGTTATCGAGCACTTCGAGACCGCCGCCACCGGCACCGATGCCGCCGAGGACGCCCCGGCGCCGGCGGCGGCGGGGGTCGACACCGTCGGTGTTCTGCTGGCGAGCCTGTTCGAGTGACCGGCGACCCGCCCCCGATCCTCCACGTCGACCTCGACGCCTTCTACGCCACCGCCGAGCAGGTCCGCGACCCGGCGCTGCGGGGCAAGGCGATGGCGGTGGGCGAAGGGGTCATCCTGGCGGCGAGCTACCAAGCCAGGCAGTTCGGGGTGCGCTCGGCGATGTCGACCGCGGTGGCGAGACGGCTGTGCCCCGGGTTGATCGTGGTCGCCGGCCACTTCGCCGACTACGCCCGGCTCTCCGGCGAGGTGTTCACCATCTGCGCCGACTTCACCCCGGTCATCGAGCAGATCTCGATCGACGAGGCGTTCCTCGACGTCTCCGGGTCCACCCACCTGTTCGGCTCGAGCGTCGAGATCGCCCGCCGGCTGCGACAACGGGTGCGGGAGGAAACCGAGCTGGTCCTGTCGGTGGGGGTGGCCAGCACCAAGTTCCTGGCCAAGGTGGCCAGCCAGACCGCCAAGCCCGACGGGCTGCTGGTGATCGACCCGGCGACCGAGCTCGACTTCCTCCACGCCCTCCCGGTGCGTGCCATCTGGGGGGTCGGCAGGAAGACGGAGGGCCGGCTTGCCGAGCTGGGCATCGCCACGGTGGGACAGCTCGCCGCCACCGCCCCCACGACCCTGCGCCATCATCTCGGCCGGTCGGCGGGCGCCCATCTCCACGCCCTGGCGTGGAACCGCGACCCCCGGCCGGTGGTCACCAGCCACCGACTCAAGTCGGTCGGGGCCCAGTCCGCCTTCGGGCGAGGCGGAGCCGATCCTGCGGTCCGGTCCCGCGTCCTCATCGATCTCGCCGACAGGGTGGGGCGCAGGCTGCGGGCCAAGGAGCTGGCGGGCAGGACGGTCACCGCCCGGGTCCGCTTCGACGACATGACCGCCATCACCCGCAGCGCCACCCTGCACGCCCCGATCGCCACCACCCCGGCGATCGCCGAGCTTGCCGTCGGGCTGGCCGAGGACGGGATCACCGAGACCGGGGCGGGGCGGTTGGTGAACCTGCTCGGGATCGCGGTGTCGCAGCTGTCAAGGTCACCGCATCTCCAGCTCGAGCTGCCCTTCGGGGAGACGTTGGGCGGCGACCTGCATCGCTCGGGGTCGGAGGAGGAGCGGAACCGCCACGAGCTCGATCTTGCCATCGACGCCCTGCGCAAGCGTTACGGCACCGATGCGATCGGTCCGGCGTCGCTGGTCCTCGGCGAACGGACCAGCGCCGTCCCCGACGAGTTTCGGGACCTGTCCACCAGGGACCGGTGACCGAGGACCTGTGACCCCGAGCCGATGACCACGCCTACCAGTCGGCGGTCACCCAACCGGTGCCGGCAAGCTCCCCCATCTCCCCGGTGATCGACCGCCATCCCAGGGTGCCGTCCTCGTACACGATGATGAGCCACTGGCCGGACCCGTCGAAGTCCTGGTCGAGCACGTCCTTGGGGTAGTCGAACTCCTCGACGATCTCGCCGCTGGCGGGGTCGACGATCACCCCCTGGTTGCGCACCCCGGCGCGGCGCCTATCCTTGACGTACCAGACCCGCCCCTCTGCGTCGATCACCGGGTTGTTCGGCGTCACCCGGTTCTGGGAGCCGCGGGCCAGCTCGACCCCGTCCTCCAGGAAGACGGTTCCCGGCTCGACCGCCAGCAGGATGTCCTCGCCGGCGGTCACGCCCACCACCGCCATCAGATCTCCGTCAGGGGAGAGAGCGCTGCGGCTCGGCATGAGGAACTCCCGAGCGGTGCTGGTCATCGGGTCGGCGCCCGGCGCCTCCACCGCCACCTGCATCCCGTTGGTCAGCACCCGCAGCCACCGGTCGTCCGCCGTGGCCGAGGCGGCGACCCCCGTGCCGAAATCGAGCATGGTCCCCGAGGCAAGATCGAGGGCGGCGATGATGCCATCCGCCGGTTCGCAGCAGAAGCTGAGGAACAGCGTCTCGGCGCCGAGCCGCACCATGGCCGGCTCCGCCCCGAAGCCCTCGAACGCCCCCGGCTCGACCACCGGGGCCATCCGGTCGCCCTCGGCGACGACCACCGCACCGTCGGCGATCCCGAACCACCGTTGCGGCCGCGGCGCCAGCCCTGTGGTGCTCCCCGAGGTGGTGGTGGTCGAATGCGCCGTCTCTGCGGTGTTGTTGCCGGTGGTGGCCGGGGTGTCGACATCGCCGCTGCACCCAGCCACCAGCAGGAAGACGAGTGCCGACGCCGCCACCCGGAGCAAGACGGACGGACCGGTGGTCAGGTGCACCCCGGGTACTTGTACACCCCGAGCGAGTGGTTGGCGAAGCCGTGCCGAGCGATGTAGTTGAGGAAGGTGATGTAGTTGCTCAGGATGCTGCGTGGATGCAGACACAGCATGTTCATCACCGACCGTGCCTCCATGAAGGCGTCCTGGGTGGCCGGTCCCCAGACCCCGTCGACCACCAGGTCCTTGAACATGAAGTTGTTGGCGATCAGCTGCATGAACAGCGTGTGGGAGCGGAGCGACGTGTTCAACGGCTCCATCTGGCAGCCGTTGTCGATGTGGAAGTGGGTCTCGTGGGCGGTGTTGTAGTAGCCGTTGAGCACCGTCCGGAAGTGCCGGCGCAGCAGCGCCTCGGCGGCCAGGTAGCGACGACGGATGCTGAGAGCCTCGGCGGCGTGGGCCCCGTGGCAGATGTCGAGCGAGGTGCCGTTGGTCCACTCCAGATGGGAGATGTCCCAGGCCCTGGCCCGGTAGTGCCACGAAGGGTTGCCCGAGAAGTCGCGGTACGTCCCCAGGTGGCCGATCCACGACAGGTTGAGCCCGCCGTAGGTCGAGGCGTAGAAGTTGGTGGCGGTGGCCCACCGGTCCAGCTTGGCCACGATGGTGTTGTGGAACGGATAGGCGGCGCTGCTGGTGATGCCGTCGCAGTCGCCGTCGTACTTGATGGGGTACCCGCCGATGGTGCTGCGCAGCGTCGTGTTGTTGAGGTTCCGATTGGCGTAGGTGGGTGTGGTGAAGCAGACCACGGTCTACACCCCTCGGCCGGCTGCGGTGACGGAACGGCTCATGCGTTCGACATCTCCAGATCGACGTTCCCGGTGGCGACCAGATTCCTCTCCGGCGATTCGACCGCCGCCCAGTGCGAGCCGCTCCGCTTCCACTGCCTGACGGTCCCGTCCTCGCGGTCGGCGGTGATCACGTGGTACGTCGATCCGACCAGGAACATCTGCACCACCGCCCGGCGCACGCCCTCGTCGGGCAGGCGGAGCTCGGTCAAGGTCTCGCCCGACACCTCCCAGAACCGGGGGAGCCCGTGGTCGTTGGAGGCGAGGATGGCACCGGTCCCGTCGCTCACCGACAGCACCGAGGCGACGTCGACGTCGTCGGTCCCCAACGACAGCCCGGCGATCTCGGTGCGGTCGGAGCGGCGGAAGGCGCGCACCGCCAGCGCCGAGAAGTTGGTCCCCTCGGGGCACTCGGCGATCCACACCGCGACGTCGCCGGTGTGGGGAGTGAAGCCGCGGACCACGCCGCGGTGATCCTCGAACCGGGTGACCGGTCCCAGCTCGGCGCCGTCCGGCTCGACCGCCGCCACCCACGGGATCAGGTCGTACGAGCGCACCACGATGGTGCCGCCCGTGGGGAAGTCGGCGAAGCCGGGATCGTCCTCGTCCCCCGGCTCCATCACGTCGCGGTAGTCGCCGGCTTCGAGCTCGACCGGCGGGCCTTCGACCAGGACGTGCCCGCCGACGTGCATGGTCCCGGCGAACACGGCGAGCCCGCCGATCCGGAGCGGCTCGGGGATGGAGATGGCGCGCCTGGTGCGGGCGCCGGTGTCGGGCGAGAAGAAGTCGATGCGTGCCGCGCTGGCGGTGGTGATGGCCACGGCCAGGTGGTCGCCGAAACGGGCGGCGGCGACGAAGCCGTCCCCGGGCGCCACCTTGACAACGGCCCGGGCGGCGCGGGGGAGGGACAGCAGCACGCCGTGGGCAGCTGCCAGCTTGAGGACCTGTCGGCGGGTGATTCGCATGGCGGACCTCCATGCGGCCGTCGGGGCTAAACCACGAAGGTAGGTATTCGCGGTCCCGGCTGTCAAGATTCCTGGCGGGAACTGCCAGGCGCTGGAGCGCAATCCCCCAAACTTTGAGCGAGTGACACTGCTCGGCAGTGTGAGGCGCTCAAAGTTGGGGGGCTCAGTCGGATGGGCCCGAGTCGACCGGTGAGGCCTGCGTCTTTCGTGCCGCTCGCCAATGGCGCCACACCTCGATCACCACCGGCATCACCGACACCACGACGATGACGATGATGGCGATCTCGATGTTCTCCTTGACCACGTCGATCTCGCCGAGGAAGTAGCCGAGGGTGGTGACCCCCACCGCCCACAGCAGCCCGCCGACCACGTTGTAGGTGACGAACGTCCGGTAGTTCATGTCCGCCACCCCCGCCACAACCGGAGCGAAGGTGCGCACGATGGGGACGAACCGGGCGAGCACGATGGTCTTGGGCCCGTACTTCTCGAAGTAGGCGTGCGCCTTCTCGACGTTGGACTGCCGGAAGAACCGGGAATCGGGCCGGTGAAACAGCGCGGGACCAACCTTCCTCCCGAACAGGTAGCCCACCTGGTCGCCGACCACGGCGGCCACGAACGTCACCAGCAGCACCCACGGCAGCGGGGGCAGGATGTGCCCTCCGGCCTCCGAGGCGAGGAACCCGGCGATGAACAGCAGCGAGTCGCCGGGGAGGAAGAAGCCGACCAGCAACCCCGACTCGGCGAACACGATGAAGGCGAGCAGCGCCAGCCCCCCGGTGCGCAGGATCCTCTCGGGATCGAGGAAGCCGAGGGCGGCGTACAATGGGGTCACAGGGGGAATCTAGGTCCGGTGGGGCTTTGCGCTTGATCTGGGGTTGCCACCGGCAGCGGCCGTCGCCGCCCGGGACCCCCGATCACTTGGCGGCGGCGGCGGCTTCGAAGGTCTGACCGACCCCTGGCGCCTTGCGCTTGGAGAAGGCGATGGCCCCACCCAGCACCAGCAGGGAGGCGCCGGCGATGGCGTAGCGGGCCGTGGTGTTGTTCTCGAGGCCGATCACCACCGGCAGGATCAGCAGCGACACCAGGTTCATCACCTTGATCAGCGGATTGAGTGCCGGTCCTGCGGTGTCCTTGAAGGGGTCGCCCACGGTGTCGCCGATCACCGCCGCCTTGTGGGCGTCGGAGCCCTTGCCCCCGTGATGACCCTCCTCGATGTACTTCTTGGCGTTGTCCCAGGCGCCACCGGCGTTCGACAGGTAGTTGGCCATGAGCTGGCCCACCAGGATGACGGCCGCCAGGAAGCCGCCCAGGGCGAACTTGTCGATCCCGAACCCGACGATCACCGGGGTCAGCACCGCCAGCAGCGCCGGGGTGGCCAGCTCACGGAGCGAGGCGGCGGTGCAGATGTCGATGACGGGGCCGTAGTCGGGGCGGCGCTCGCCGGCCATGATCTTGCCGTCGGCGAACTGACGACGGACCTCCTGGACCACGACCCCGGCGGTGCGGCTCACCGCACGGATCGCGAGTGCCGAGAACAGGAACGGCACGGCGCCGCCGATGAGCAGACCGATGAACACCTTGGGATCGGCGACGTTGATGACGATCTCGTTGAAGACCGTAAGACCGGCGGCGGTCAGCTCCTCGAGCCTCTGGATGGACAGGGTCTCGTTGCCGATGGTCTCGATGAAGCTGGCGAACAGGGCGACGGCGGCGATCACCGCCGAGCCGATGGCGAACCCCTTGGTCACCGCCTTGGTGGTGTTGCCGACGGCGTCGAGCCCCACCATCACCTTCTGCGCCTCGCCCCCGAACTCGCCCGACATCTCGGCTATGCCGGCGGCGTTGTCGGCCACGGGCCCGAAGGTGTCCTCGGAGACCACCACCCCGGTCGTGGCCAGCATGCCCATCCCGGTGAGAGCGACCAGGTAGAGCGAGAACTGAATGTTGCCCCCGCCGAGGGCGATGGCGACCCCGAGGGCGCCGGCGATGGCGAGGATCGCCCACACCGACGACTCCATCCCGGACGAGGTCCCGGAGAGGACGGTGGTGGCGGGACCGCCCGAGGTCGACTCGGCGATCTCCCGCACCGGGGCCGTCTCGGTGGAGGTGAAGTACTCGGTGATGCGGCTCACCGCCTGGGCGAGGAGCAGGCCGACCACGACCGCGCCGAGCATCCGCCACCCGATGTTGCTGATGCTCCCCTGGGGGTTGCCGACGTAGAGGAGAGTCAGCACCAGGGTGCCCAGCACCGTGAGCACGCCTGCGGTCAGGAAGCCGCGGTTGATCGGGGCCAGCGCCGAGCGGTCGTTGGCGTTGGCCCGTACCGCAAACACGCCCACGATCGAGGCGAGCACGCCGATGGCGCGGGCCGCCAGCGGGAAGAGGGCACCGATGGCCCAGAGCTGGGGTTGATCGGGAAAGATCGACTGGAAGGCGGGGACGCCGAGGATGATCGAAGCGACCAAGGTCACCTCGTACGACTCGAACAGATCCGAGGCCATCCCGGCACAGTCGCCGACGTTGTCGCCCACGTTGTCGGCGATGGTGGCCGGGTTGCGGGGGTCGTCCTCGGGGATCCCGGCCTCCACCTTGCCCACCAGGTCGGCGCCGACGTCGGCCGCCTTGGTGAAGATGCCGCCCCCGACCCGGAGGAACAGGGCGAGCAGCGAACCGCCGAAGCCGAACCCGACCAGGATCGCCGACGACGTGTTCTGGAACACCATCATGAGGATGGTGGCGCCGATCAGCCCGAGCCCGACGCAGAACATCCCGGCGACGCCGCCGGTGCGGAAAGCGACCTCGAGGGCGGGGGCGAGCCGGCCGGAGCGGGCGGCGGCGGCGGTGCGCACGTTGCCCCGCACGGCGAGCCCCATCCCGATGTATCCGGTGAGACCGGACATCACGGAGCCGGCGACGAAGGCGACGGTGCGCCACAGCCCGGATTGGCCGAAGCTGAGCGCATCGGTGCCGTCGGGCCGCACCACCGCCGTCGAGGTGATGAACACGATGACCGTCAGCGGGATCAGGATGAAGGCGATGGTGCGGAACTGCCGCTTCAGGTAGGCGAGGGCGCCTTCCTGGATCGCCTTGGCGATCTCCATCATCTTCGGCGTGCCCTGGTCCTTGCGGAGCACACCCCGCATCAGCAGGAACCCGACGCCGATGGCGAGCAGGGCGGTGATCGCCGAGCCGTAGAGAATGAACCACTCGCCGCCGAGCAGCTGGAACTCCTGGTAGCCACCCTCGGCTGCAAGTACTGGTAACACGAATCCCTCACGGTGGTCGAACGGGGCACCTGTCGCACCCGGGCACGAGACGGCGGGAGTGTAGAAGACAAGGCCGCGCCCCCGGCCAATCGATCAGCCGGCCAATAGCTGGCGACCGGTGAGCCGTAGACCGACGGACTGGTCGGTTTGTGGCTCACCGGTGGGGGTAGCCGGCGACCGGTGAGCCGTAGACCGACGGACTGGTCGGTTTGTGGCTTACCGGTGGGGGTGGGCGACCGGGGTCGATGGTGCGTCACCCATTGGCGCAGGGATCCTCTGGGTCGTACTCCACCTGGAGGACCGGGTGACCGGGCCGGTCGATGAAGACGGGGAGCAGGCAGGCCTCGACGGTGCCATCCGGATCGAAGACGATCTGGGCGACGGCGGTGGTCGACCCGGCGTCCGAGTGGGTGGGCCACACGAAGTTGCCCAGACCCCACGCCACCGGAACCCCGTCGACGATCTCCAGCGGCTGGAGCCGGTGGGCGTGGTGCCCGAAGATGGCGTCGGCCCCGGCGGCGATCATCGCCTCGGCCCGCTCCCGGTCCTCGGGACGGGGCGTGGTGTCGAGCTCGACCCCCCAGTGGATGGTGACGAGCACGATGTCGGCGACGGCGTCCGCCGCCTCCACCGCCGCCACCATGGTCTCGATGGTGTCGCCGTCCGCCATCCCGGGTCGGTCGGCGGTGGCGAACCAGTCGGGGGTCGGGAACACCCCGCCGAACCCGACCACCGCCACCTTCCAGCCGTCGATCTCGAACAGGGCCGCCCGGTGCGCCTCGGCGGCGTCGGCTCCCGCACCCACCGAGGCGATGTCGTTGGCGGCGAGCTGGGCGACCGAATCGACCAGGGCCTCCTTGCCATAGTCGCCCGAGTGGTTGTTCCCCAGGTTGGCCACCTCGACCCCTGCCGCCCGCATGTCGTCGAGGGCGTCCGGGTCGCAGCGAAAGACGAATTCCTTGGGTTCGGGCCGACCGAGGTCGGAGGCGGCGCATTCCAGGTTGACCACGGTGAGGTCGTCGAGCAGGAACAGGTTCTGGAGCCCGGTCCACGGGTAGGCGTAGCCCTCGGCGGCGAGGGCGGGGATGTAGCCGGGGTCGAGGTTGACGTCCCCGGTGGCGCTGATCACCAGCGGCCGGCGCTCGGCAAGGGTCGTGGTGGTGGGCGGCGGGACCGTGGTCCCCGTGATGTCGGTGGCGGCCAGCGCGGTGTCCGGGGGGCGCCGGGTCTGGACGGCGAGCGGCTCGTCCTCGGCACAGGCGGCGAGCAGGGCGAGCATGGTGAGAGCGAGCAGTCCACGCACGGTCCCGGCAAGCTACCGGACGACCGGTGTTATCCCGTGTCTCTCAACCCCCGGAGCCCGACCTCGTGGTCAGCCGAGCAGCTCCATCGCCTTGCGGTAGTGGGCCAGGCCCTCGACCTGGCGGATGAACCGCGGGGTCTTCCGGAAGCGGTCGGCGATGCGGTCGTGCGACTCGCCGCCGAACCTGAGGGCGAGCACCCGCTCCTGGATGGCGTGGGTGCTCTTCGAGGTGGCGGGACCGGTACGCGGATACCCGGTCCACATGATCATCCGATTCACATGCTCGGGGCTGCGCCGTAGCCGGGTGGCGATCTCGGTGGGCTCCATGCCGTCGTCACGCATGGCCAGGACGCGGCGTTCGACGGGGCGCAGATGGTCGTTCATGACAGCTCTCCTCGAGGCGACACCCCCCAACGTACTCCCTATGGGGCGGTAGGGGGTCGCACGGACCATCCCTCTCCGTCTCCGGGACGGGGCGGCGATCGGGTGGTCCTTGCCGTCAGATGTCACCCGCTGAGGTCGAAGGCCGCCCGTCACCCTGCTCCACATGACCCGCCGCCTCCAAACCCGGGCGGGGGGCGGTGCCACCGAGTAAGTTGGGAGCGCGGAGCGACGCATCTCTGCCGAGGCCTACCTCGCCGACCGCGTCGTCTCGCGCCCATGCCGGTCGAACGACCGGAACGGGACAGAAAGGGAAACACATGCAAAGACTGCGCTGGGCGGTCCTCCTGATCGTGTTCGTGCTCATCGCCGCCGCCTGCGGCGGCGATGATGATGCGGCTGACACCACGCTGGCAGGGACCGACACCACAGAGGCGCCGGCCGATACAACGCAGGCGCCTGCGGACACCACCACCGCACCGTCGGACACCACGGCAGCACCGGGCGGGGCGATCGTCGCCGCCGAGAGCTGTGACTACGGAGGAAAGGTCCTGTCCATCGAGGCGACCGGAGAGCACGAGGTGGTCTTCACCCTGTGCTCGCCCGACCCGGCGTTCCTGGCCAAGCTGGCGTTCGTGCCGTTCGCCATCCAGCCCGCCGAGCACCTCGAGGCCACCGGCGGTTCACCGTTGGAGAACCCGATCGGTACCGGTCCGTGGATGCTCGACAACTGGGCCCGCGGCTCGGAGATCGTGTTCAGCGCCAACGAGAACTACTGGGGCGACGTCCCCTCATTCAGCACGCTGGTGTTCCGGTGGGCTGCGGAGAGCACCTCGCGCATCCTCGAGCTCCAGTCGGGCACGGCCGACTTCGCCACCAACCTGGCGGCGAGCGACTACGCCACCGTCGAGGGAGATGCCAATCTGGTGCTCCTACCCGACCAGAACCCGAACATCTTCTACGTGGGCTTCAACAACACGTTCCCACCGTTCGACGATGTCAGGGTCCGTCAGGCGATCGCCATGGGTATCGACCGGCAACAGGTCATCGACACCTTCTACCCGACCGGGTCGGAGGTGGCGTCGCACTTCACCCCGTGCAGCATCCCCAATGCCTGCGAGGGTGAGGCCTGGTACGACTTCGATCCCGAGGCGGCCCTCGCCCTGCTGGCCGAGGCCGGCTTCCCCGACGGGTTCGACACCACGATCTTCCTGCGTGACGTGTTCCGGGTCTACCTGCCCGAGCCGCAGGTGGTGGCTCAGGAGCTGCAGACTCAGCTCGCCGAGAACCTGGGCATCAACGCCACCATCGAGGTGCAGGAGTCCGGTGCCTTTCTCGAGCAGAACGCCGCCGGTCAGCACGACGGCATCCACCTGCTCGGATGGGGCGCCGACTACCCCCACGTCACCAACTTCCTCGACTTCCACTTCGGGGGCGGGAACATCCAGTTCGGTGATGCGTTCCCCGAGATCACCGAGCCCCTGACCCAGGGTGCGGCGACGATCGACGTGGCCGAGGCGGCGCCGATCTACGCCGAGGCCAACAACGCCATCCGTGAGCTGGTGCCGATGGTACCGATCGCCCATGGCGCCGCCGCCGACGCCGCCCTGGCGACGGTCGGGGGGGCCAACGTGCCCCCGGTGGGCGCCCCGCAGTTCGCCAAGATGACCCCGGCCGGGGACACCATGGTGTTCGTGCAGAACGCCGAGCCCATCTCGCTGTACTGCGCCGACGAGACCGACGGCGAGTCGCTGTCCGCCTGCGAGCAGATGCTCGAGGCGCTGTACGGGTACGACCTCGACGGTACGGTCATCCCCAAGCTGGCCGAGGAATGCGCCCCCAACGAGGACGGCACCGTGTGGACCTGCACCCTGCGCCAGGGTGTGACCTTCCACGACGGCTCGGCATTCGATTCGGGCGACGTCATCGCCTCGTGGGCGGTCGGCCTCGACGCCGCCAACCCGCTCCATGTGGGCAACACGGGTGTCTTCGAGTACTTCTCGTACCTGTGGGGAGGGCTGATCAACGAAGGCTGAATGAGGCGGTGGGGGGTGGCCGCACCGGCGGCCACCCCTCGGCCTCTCCGTCACCATGATCGGCTACATCATCCGCCGTGCCCTCATCGCCATCCCGGTGCTGGCCGGGGTGCTGGTGGTGGTGTTCCTCCTGGTCCGGCTGCTCCCGGGCGAACCGTGCACCGCCCTGCTCGGTGAACGCGCCACCCAGGAGGCCTGCGACCGGTTCAACGCGGTGAACGGCCTCGACCGGTCGATCCCGGTCCAACTCGGCATCTACGCCGGCAACGTCGCCACCGGCGACTTCGGTGACTCGATCCGCTTCTCCCGCCCGGTCAGCACCATCCTCCTCGAGCGGCTGCCCGTCACCCTCGAGCTGACCATCGCCGCCCTCGCCCTCGCCATCGCGGTGGGGGTCCCGCTGGGGATCGTCGCCGCCCGCCGCCACAACTCCGCGGTCGACATCGGCGCCATGACCCTCGCCAACGTCGGGGTGTCGATGCCCATCTTCTGGCTGGGGCTGCTCCTCGCCTACGTTTTTGCGTCGATGTTGCGCGGCACCCCCCTCGCCCTCCCCCCCAGCGGTCGCCTCACCGCCGGGCTCCGACCCGAGCCCTTCTACCAGGCGTGGGGGCTGGAACTGTCCGGGAACGGGATCATCGCCGCCGGCCAGCAGTTCGTGGCCAACATGGTGACCACCAACGCCCTGCTCAGCGCCCAGTGGTCGGTGTGGTGGGACTCGGTGAAACATCTCATCCTGCCCGCCATCACCCTGGCCACCATCCCCATGTCGATCATCGCCCGGATGACCCGGTCGTCGCTGCTCGACGTCACCCAGCGGGACTACATCCGCACCGCCCGGGCGAAGGGCGCCAGCGAGCGCCGGGTGGTGCGCTCCCACGCCCTGCGCAACGCCATGCTCCCCGTGGTCACCATCATCGGTCTCCAGCTCGGCGGGCTGCTCGGCGGGGCGGTGCTCACCGAGACCGTGTTCGGGTTGGCCGGGATCGGCACCTCCCTGTTCGATGCCATCCAGGCGAGGGACTTCCCCATCATCCAGGGATTCACCTTGGTCATCGCCGCCACCTACGTCGTGGTGAACCTGCTGGTGGACATCTCGTACGGTTACCTCGACCCCCGGGTCCGGATCCGATGACCGCCCGCCCGGACGCCATACCGTCGATCCCTGACCCGCACGACGTCCCGGCGGCGGAGGTCCTGCTCGATCGACCCGCATCGGTGTGGCGCATCGCCATGCAGCGGTTCTTCCGCCGCAAGCTGGGGGTGGCCGGGCTGGTCCTGGTCGGCTTCATGGTGCTGGTGGCCGTCCTGGCCCCGGTGCTCGCCCCGTACCCGTACGATGTCGACTTCATCGGCGAGCCCGGCGCCGCCCGCTGGGGGTCACCCTGTGTCCATGTCCTCGGTTGCGAGACCACCCAGCATCTGATGGGACTCGACGGCAACGTGCGCGACGTGTTCAGCCGGCTGCTCTACGGAGCCAGGGTCAGCCTGCCCCTCGGGTTCAGCACGGTGCTGGTCGCCATCCTGGTGGGGGCGGTCATCGGCGCCGTGTCCGGCTACCTCGGGGGCTGGGTCGACAACATCCTGATGCGGATCATGGACGTGGTGCTCGGGTTCCCGTCCCTGATCCTGGCCATCGCCATCGTCTTCGTGCTCGGACCCGGGATACGCAACACCTTGCTGGCCATCGCCATCGTCACCATCCCCCAGTACGCCAGGGTGATGCGGGCCTCGGTACTGGCCATCAAGGAGATCGACTATGTGGCCGCCTCGCGGGCGTTGGGGGCGTCCTCGTGGCGGATCCTGGTCACCAGGGTCACCCCCAACGCCCTGACCCCGCTGGTCGTCCTGGGCACGTTGGGTATCGCCGGGGCCATCCTCGAGGCGGCCGCCCTCGGCTTCCTCGGGCTGGGCGCCCAGCCACCGCTCCCCGAGTGGGGCGCCATGCTGGCCCAGGAGCGGGCCAGGGTCTTCACCGCCCCCCACCTGATGATCTTCCCCGGTCTGGCCATCATCATCACCGTGCTCGGCTTCAACCTGCTCGGCGACGGGCTGCGCGACGCCCTCGACCCCTCGCTCAACGAATGAACGACCAGCACCCGAGCCCCTCCCCTGCCGCCTCCGCCCGGCCCGCCGAGGGCCACCTGCTCGAGGTGGCCGACCTCAAGACCCATTTCTTCACCCGGTCGGGCGTCGTCCAGGCGGTGGACGGCATCGACTTCCACGTCGACCGGGGCGAGGTCCTCGGGCTGGTGGGCGAGTCGGGCTGCGGCAAGTCGGTCACGTCGTTGTCGATCATGGGTCTGGTCCCCCGACCGGGCCGCATCGTCTCCGGGTCGGTCAGGTTCGACGGCCGCGAGCTGACCACGATGTCGCAGAGGGAGCTCACCAAGCTGCGGGGCGAGCACATCTCGATGATCTTCCAGCAGCCCACCTCGGCGCTCAACCCGGTGATGAGGGCCGGCGCCCAGATCTCCGAGGTGTTCGAGCTGCACCGGGACTGGAACAAGGAGAAGCGCACCGAGCGGACGGTCGAGATGCTGCGCAGCGTCGGCATCCCCGATCCGCAGCGGCGCGCCCTCGCCTATCCCCACGAGCTGTCGGGGGGCATGGCGCAGCGGGTGATGATCGCCATGGCGCTGGCCTGCGAGCCCGAGCTGCTCATCGCCGATGAGCCGACCACGGCGCTCGACGTCACCATCCAGGCGCAGATGCTCGATCTCATCCGCGACATGCAGCAGCAGACCCGCACCGCCGTCATCCTCATCACCCACGACCTGGGGGTGGTCGCCGAGATGGCCGACCGGGTGGCGGTGATGTATGCCGGGCAGATCGTCGAGGAGACCGAGGTGGTCACCCTGTTCGCCGATCCCAGACACCCGTACACCAGGGGGCTGATCGGCTCCATCCCGGTGCTGGGGTCGGTCAAGGACGAGCTGGCGGTGATCCCGGGCACCGTCCCCAACCTGGTCGACGTGGGCAAGGGCTGCCGGTTCGCCGACCGGTGCGCCGCCAGGGTCGAGGCGGGACTCGAGATCTGCCTGGTCGAGGACCCCAAGCTGGGCGAGGTCGCTCCCGGGCACAAGGTGCGCTGCTTCCTGTACGAGGAGTCGTACTGATGGCCCTGGTCCAGGTGAGGGACATCACCAAGCAGTTCCCGGTCAAGGGCGGGATCCTGCAGCGCACCGTCGCCTCGGTGAACGCCGTCGCCGGTGTCGACCTCGACATCGACGAGGGTGAGACCGTCGGGCTGGTCGGCGAGTCCGGATGCGGCAAGACGACGCTGGCGCGGATGATGGTGCGGCTGCTCGAGCCGTCGTCCGGCTCGATGGAGTTCGACGGCACCGATGTAACCCACCTGTCCGGCAGGGACCTCGGCACCTTCCGTCAGAATGTCCAGTACATCTTCCAGGACCCGTACGCATCGCTCGATCCCCGCACCACGGTCGGCAACTCCATCTCCGAGGGGCTCCGCATCCACCACATCGGCGACGCCAAGGGGCGCCGGCGCCGGGTCCATCGCATGCTGGAGATGGTCGGTCTCAGCTCCCACCACGCCGAGCGGTACCCGCACGAGTTCTCGGGTGGTCAGCGGCAGCGGATCGGCATCGCGCGGGCGCTGATCCTCGAACCCCGGTTCGTGGTCGCAGACGAGCCGGTGTCCGCCCTCGACGTCTCGGTGCAGGCCCAGGTGCTCAACCTGCTGCGCGACCTCCAGACCGAGCTGCGGCTCACCCTGCTCTTCGTCGCCCACAACCTCGCCGTCGTGGAACACATCTCCGACCGGGTGGCGGTCATGTATCTGGGGCGAATCGTCGAACTCGCCGGGCGCGACTCTCTGTACGCCAACCCGGTCCACCCGTACACCGAGGCGCTCCTTTCGGCTATTCCGATCCCGGACCCCACCAGGAAACGCCACCGCCAGATCCTCGAAGGTGAGATCCCGAGCCCGCTCGACCCTCCGCCCGGATGCCACTTCCATCCCAGATGTCCAATCGCCCAACCCGGCCTGTGTGACGTCGAGGATCCGCGTTTGGCGGCCACGAAGGAACCCGATCACCAAGCCGCTTGCCTGCTTCGGTCCGGCGACCGCGCGCTGTCGACTTGAGCGCGACAGCCAGCCATCAGCTCGTGGTCGTCGGAGCAGGGGCTGCCGGCCTCGCGGTGGCATTCTGCGCCGCGACCGCTGGCGTCGACACCGCGATCATCGAAGGCGGTCGGATCGGAGGCGAATGCACGTGGACGGGTTGTATCCCGTCGAAGACCCTGATCGACGCAGCCCGTCGGGTGTACCAGGCGAAGAACTCATCACAGCTCGGGATCAGCACCGGGGACATCGACGTCGACTTCCCAGCTCTCATGAAACACATCCACTCGGTGTCGGATGCCATCGCCGAGGAGGAGGGACAGAAGCGTCTCGAGGCTGCTGGAGTTCACGTCCATCGATCGTTCGCGACGTTTCGCGATCCACATACCCTGGTTCTCGCCGACGGGACCGCGGTCGCCGGGAAGCGCATCGTGCTCGCAACAGGCGGACGGCCACGTGTCCCCGAACCATTGCGCGGGGTTGCCCATCTGACCAACGAGAACCTCTGGGATCTCGAAGAACTGCCGGCTCACCTCGCGGTGGTCGGTGGAGGCGCGATCGGATGTGAACTGGCGCAGGCTTTCCGACGGCTGGGCAGCGAAGTGACGATCATCAACGACGTAGAGCACCTCATACCTGGCGCCCACCCAGACGCCGCTGCGGTGATCACCCAACAGCTCGTCAACGAGGGTGTCACCATCCACCGCGGACGGACGGCTGTGTCCGCTACCGATGGCGACCACTCGATCCGGATCGCTCTGGATGATGGGGCGGTGGTCACGGCTTCACATCTCCTGGTCGCCACGGGCCGAGACATGTCGATTCAGGATCTCGATCCGCTCGCTGCCGGCATCGACATCGACGAGGACGGTCGGCCGATCATCGACACGCGACTCCGGACTTCCCAAAGCCACATTTCGGTCTGCGGCGATGCATCAGGTGCTGGATTCACCCACGTCGCATCGGCTCAAGCAGCGGATGTGCTCGTGAACCTCATGTCGCCCATAGCGGTGTCGGTCGACACGGGCGTGCCGCGTTGGGCGATCTTCACCGACCCAGAGATCGCCCAGGTCGGGAGGACCGCACCCGAGGCTTCCAACCACGGCGTCCGACTCCACACCACCCGGATCCCGCTGACTCGAGTGGATCGGGCGATGACCGGCTCGGCAACAAACGGGTTCATCGAGACGGCACATTCCAGAACCGGCAAGCTCCATGGTGTGACGATCGTTTCTCCGAACGCCGCCGAGCTGGCGAATCAATGGGTCCGTCCGGTGTCGAAGAACAGACGGCTCGCCACCATGGCGTTCGACGAGACCATCTATCCGACGTTGGGATCCTCGAACGCGGTTCTGGCGTTCGAATGGGCGGAAGACCGGCTCAGGACAGGCGCCATCGGCAAGGTGGTGAGAAC